>JBJSXB010000030.1:0-8217 GCA_046086245.1 Planctomycetaceae bacterium
CGCGTCGCGCCGGGCACGGCGGCCTCGTCGGCGACCACTGCGAAGGTCACCTCGTCGGCGGCGAGCGTGGTGATCGGCAGGCGATCGACGTACGGCGTTCCCGGCTCGTGGCCGCGCAGCGGCACGTCGCCCGGCCGCGCCCGCTCCGCGACGTAGCGCATGTACTCTGCGTCGAACTTGCGGTACTGCAATTTCACGCTCACCGTCAGCGGGCCGCTCGTGTCGGCGGGAACGTCGAGCCCGTAGTGGACCGTCCAGGCGGCGCCGGGTGGGATCTGGTGGTTGTAGAGCGGGAAGAAGATGTCCTGGGCGTTGCGCCGGTTGATGCGGTTGCCCTCACGGTCGAGCATGAAGATGTTGACGAAGTGCGCCCAGCGATCGACTTCGTTGCCGGCGGCGGGGTCGATGCCGCCGCTGCGACCGACCACGCGGTCGCCCGCCTTCACGGTGACGTCGAGCCAGATCTCGTTGGAGTCGGCGGTGCCCTGCGTGAACAGGTGGCCGAGCTTGAGGGTGCGGATCACCGTCTCGAGCAGGTAGCTTCGACCGGCGACCAGCGCCGGCACCGTGGGGCGCAGCGGGGCGACGAGCGGACCGTCGACGGTGCCGCCGGCACGGATCCCGAACAGATCGACCCGGGTCACGTCGGTGAGGAACTTCTGGTGGGCGGCGATCGCCTCGGGGCAGTCCTGGAGCCAGGCGATGCCGGTGTTGGCCGCGGGGAACAGGTGGTCGTGGACGGTGAGGCGGCCGGTGGCGTCGTTGTACTTCGCACCGAAATCACCGCTCTCGGCCAGCGGCATGTGGCAGGCGTTGCAGTTGGCCTTCGCCTGGGGCGGGTAGTAGAAGCTGCGCGCCCCGTGGCCGGAGACGCCCGACAGCAGGAACGGATCGTAGTGATTCTGCCCGCGGAGGAAGTCCTTGTAGTGGGTCAACTCGCCGGGCAGGCTCACCTTGTGGCAGGTCGAGCAGAACTCGGCGTCGCGATGGAAATCCTTGAGGAAGGTCTTCTTGTGGAGGGCGGGTTTCGCCTTCACGAGCTGATTGTTGACCCATTGCAGCACCGCGTTGTCGCTGCTGGCGAACGGGTAGTGGAACGGCTCGTCGATGGTGTAGTCGGCGTTGCCGCGCGTGCTGTTGACGTGGGTGATCGCGTGGCAGGTGGTGCAGGTGATCGCCGCGTGGGCGGTGGGATGATTGACGTCGTCGTACTGTGGATCGTCGAACGCCCCGCTGTAGAACGGCACCGGATCGTGGCAGCCGGCACACCAGCGGGCCGCCCGCATCGATCCGTCGCGGGCCATCGACACCTGCCGCGTCTCACGGACGCTCGCCAGGTAGGCCGGATTGTTGAACGAACTGAAGCGGTGGGCGCTCTTCTCCCATCCGGCGTGCACGTCTTCGTGACACTTCTTGCAGTAGTCGTCCATCATCAGCACGTCGGCCGGGATGTAATTGCCACTGGCGGTGCGCGCCAGCGACGGCTCGAAATACTTGGTGCCCTCCTCGGGGCCGACCGCGTTCCAGTTGCGCGGATCCTGCACGTGGAGCGCCGCCAATCCCGCGATCGCGGCGCCGACGACGCCGGCGTAGGCGATCCCCACGCGCCAGCGGATCCGCGGTCCGGAGAGGCGATGCAGCCAATACAGCCACACCGCCGCCAGCGGCGCGATCACGTGGGCCCAGTAGGTGATCTGCGTGCCCAGCGGCGTCCGCGCGGCGTTGCCGCTGACGCGCAGCCCCAGCAGCAGTCCGCCCGACACCAGGACCACGACCGAAACCGCGAACAGGGCGTAGCCCACCTTCACCGCCCGGCGGTTCTTCCGGTGGCGGGTGTTCGCCATGTGGATCACGCCGAACACGATGAACGGCGCGACGAACAGAAAACCGAGCACGAGGTGGGCGAGGAACATCCACTGGTAGAGCCAATTCTGGTAGGTGCGGCCGGTCACCCACTCGACCGCCGTGATCGCGGCGAGGTACGCGGAGTTGGCGCCAATCACCGCCACCAGGCCGAGCACCACCAGGAGCAGGCGGCGCAGGCGCGGGCCGACCGCCGGTACCACGGTGCGGCGCGCGGGCCTTCCGGCCGCCTCGCCGACCACGCTCGTCACGCTCGTCGCCATCGCCAGGCTCCCGTGCCGGAACGCGGTCTGCGCCGGCGTCCGACTCCCCCTCTCTTCGGCGAATCCCGCCTGTGATTCTAGCCGCCCGTGGCGGCCGGCAGGGCCCCCGGGCGCAGGGCCCTCCAGAAGGTGTCGGTCTGGCGGCGGGTCTGGCGGTCGCGGAGCCACGTGCGCCGCTCCGGGGAATCGGGGGGCGGATCGTCGGGGGCCGGCGGATAGCCACGCATCGCGCGGAACGGAAGCGGATCGACCCCCTGCCCGGCGGCGGTGGCGAGGTTGGCGTCCTTGTCCCAGCCGACGCTCTTGAAGAGGAAATCGCGTGTCCAGCCGGCGGGCGGTGGCGCCGGGACGTCGAACTCCACCGTCACCTCGTCGCCGGCTCCCATCACCACCAGTCGGTCGTCGCTGGAGTCGAGCAGGTCGCGCACGTCGCCGAAGGCGGTGACGCAGCCGTCCATCGGCGGCCATTTCGGCTCCGTCACCGGCGACTCGTAGGGAAACCGCTCCGGGCCGTCGCCGCCGTCCCGTTCGATCCGCGAGTACCCCCGGAAGTGGAGGTCGGCGGCCACCGGCCGCAGTTCGGTGATCCGCAGCGGCGCCGGGGACTCGCCGGTGGTGAAGCGGATCTCGTCCCAGCGGATCTCCATGCTCGTCCCGATCCGCAGCCGCGATTCGCCCGGGGGCAGGACCCCCCCGAGGTCGACGGCGATCGTCTTCGTCTTGCCACCGGGGAACCCGATGAACGGCGTCGCCTCGCGCCAGCCGCCGGCGCCGTCGGGCACCTCGATAAGCGGCGGGCGGGGCAGCCGGAGCGACGGGTGGTCGGTGAGCTGCACGTTGAGGTTGACCGTCGTCGGGTAGGTCCAGCCGGTGAGGAACAGCACCAGCCGGTCCCGATCGATGCCGGGACCGAGATCGAGCTCGACGTGGTGCTCCTCGAGGAGTCCCTGCCGGAGCTTGCGCGCGGCCGGCAGCGCGAAGACGCCGTCGGTGGCGACGAGGGCGGGAAGGAGATCGCGCCCCGCGCCGTCGTGCGCCGCCCGGGGATGCCGCGGCGCCGACAGGGTGTGGATGCCGAAGGCGGCGAGCGATGCCGGTCCCACCTTCTCGTTGCTGACCACGGCGACATCGGCCGGGTGGTCGACGGCGAACAGCCGGACCTCGTCGAAGTAGCCCGCCTCCCACAGCTCCTCGGTGAGTTGGACGACATAGCGGTCGCCGCGCGGCACCAGCGCCGTGCCGGAGACGAACAGGTACTCCCACGGCCGCGCGGGCATCAGCTCACCCGCCGCCCGCTGGAGTCCGAGCGGCGCGCCCCACAGCAGATCGGTCACGAAGGCGAAGCCGCTGCCGTTCCAGGCGTAGAGGTAGGGGCAGGAGCCGAGCAGGACCTGCTGCTCGCAGACGAGCGTGTCGCTCGGCGGCTCGACGAGGTTCTGCGGCACGCCGTTGAGCCACAGCACCCGCACCACGTCGGCCGCGCGCCGCTTGCCGAGGCCGAAGTGCGTGGTGCGGCGCGACACCGTCCGCGGCTGGTACTCGTCCCCCGCCTTCAGTTCGAGCAGGCTGCCCAGGCCGTTGGCGTTGACGCGGCCGCTGGGGGAAAACTGGTCCCCCTTCACCTGCTGTGCCTCGAGGGCGACGTCGAGCCAGTGATGGGCATTGCCCCCGTCGTTCTCCCAGAGCACCACCCCCTCGGCCCCCGCCACCGCGAGGTCGAGATCGCCGTCACCGTCGATGTCGCCCGTGTCGAGCGCGCGCGGCCCGGCCACCTCCCCGCCGATCGCCTGCACCTCGAAGCCTCCCGCGGCCGTGCCGCGGAGGATTCCGATCCCGTCGTCGCCCCAGGTGGCCAGATCGAGACGGCCGTCGTTGTCGTAGTCCCAGGCCAACAGTCCCAGCCGCGCCGCCGTGTCGATCGCCTCGGGCGCGCCCGTCGCCCCGGCGTCGCTCCGCACCGGCAGGATCCGCGTGCCCTGCTGGCCGGCGACGACCACCTCCCAGCGCCCGGCGGCGCGGGGATCGAGGCACTCGACGGCCCGGCCGCCAGCGCCCGAAACCGGTACGGCGCGAAACTGCCCGTGGCGCAAATTCTCGAGCAGCGTCGTCCCCGCCGGCGTGACGACGACGACATCGACATCGACATCGCGGTCGGCGTCGACGGCCAGCAGCCCCGCGCCGTCGGCAGCCCCACCGGCCGGTTGGTCGAGCGCCGCCGGCGTGACGTCGCGAAATGTGCCGAGGCCGTCGTTGCTCCACAGCCGCACTCCGTCGGCACCGGCCGTGACCAGATCGAGGTCACCGTCGGCATCGAGATCGGCGACCGTCGCGGCCGCGACCGCCGACGCCGTCACCGCGGCGAGCGCCTCGAGCTGGCGCGCGCCGTCGGCACCGAGCCGGTTGCGAAACGGCAACACGCCAAACGCCCCGTAGGCGACGATATCGAGATCGGCCGCCGGGCAGCCGGGGAGCGGTGCCCCCTTCTCGCCGGCCGGATCGGTGGCGGGGCGCAGGGCGAGCGCCGCCCGCCGCGCTTCGTCGAAGTCGAGGTCGAGGTCGGCGGTGAGAAGCCCGGCGACACCGTCGGGGAGCGGCGCGGCAAGCGCCGTCTGCCACGCCCCGTCGGCGTCGCGCCTCGCCACGCGCAGCCCCTCCGGCCCGGCGGCGACGAGGTCGAGCCGGCCGTCGACGTCGAGATCGTCGAGGACCACGGCGACCGGCGCCACCCCGGCGGCAGCACCGACTGCCGGCAGCGGCCGGAGCTCCACGGGGATCGCCTCGTCCCCCTGCCCGGCCGGCTCGGGAAGCGGTGCGGCAAACGAGTCGCGCACGAACACGAGCGGGTGGCGCTCGAGGTCGCGCCGGTCCCCTTCGCTCTGGGGCACGAGCACGTTGGCCAGCGCCCGGAGCCGGCCGGCGGCCACGGCCATGTCGCCGGTCCGCGCCGCGGCCGCGGCCTCGTCGAGCAGCTTGGCGATGTCGACGCGCGTGAACGTGAGGATGCTCGGTGCGAACGGCGCGATCGCCCCGCGCCGCGCGGCGATCGCGTCGGCGAGTGCCGGATCGGGCGCTGCCGCACCGCGCGCGGCCTGGAGGCGGCCGGCGACCGCGCGAAACCATTCGACCGCCAGCCAGACATTCCCCGGAGCGAGCGCCGCTGCCCGGTCGAGAGCGGCGTCGGCGGCGGCGCTGTCGTCGGCATCGCGGCGGGCGCGGGCCAGCGCGTACCAGGCGGCGGCGCCGCCGCTGCCGTCGGCGAGCGCCTGATACTGTTGGGCGGCCGCCGCCGGTTCGCCCCGGGCCAGGTCGTAGCGCGCGGTGAGCCAGCGCCACGGGTCCGACTCTCCCTCGCCGCGGCGCAGGGCGTCGAGGGCCTGTTTCGCCGGCGGCAGGAGCGCCTCGTCTGGAATTGCCTGGAGGGTGTCGCCGAGAGCCACGACCCGCGCCACGGCGAGGTTCCGCGCCGGCAGCGGGTCGCCGGGGAGCATCCGCGCGAGCGACTCGAGCGCCGGGATCGCCCGGTCGAGCTGCTGGTTTTCCAGGGCCCCGAGCGCTACGTTGCGCGTCCGCGCGATCTCGGCGGCCTGCTCGGGCGCGAGCGTCGCCACGCCACCACGGCGCGCCGCCAGCCACGCGCCGACCGCGACCGCGGCCAGCAGCACCACTGTCCCGAGGATCGCCGCTCGTCGTCCGCTCATCCCGGTTCCCCGCAGGCGAGCCAGCAGATTACCGGCAACGCCCCCCTCGCGGGAACGCCGCGTGGGCGCTGCTACAACACTCCGTGACACCTGAGGCTCACCCGCCCGGGCATTTTCCGAGGAGGCGACGATGACGCACGGCGTGGCGATCGACCGGCTGGTAGACCTGCTCGACCCCGCCGGCGACATCCTGCTCAACATGTCGCGCGACGAGGCGATCGCGCGGGTCGCCAGCGGCGATCCGGCGGCGGTGCGCGGGATCCGCGGCCATTTCGCGCTGGTCCACCGCGACGGCATCCGCATCCGCCTCGCCCGGTCGCTCGGCCGGCCGCTGCGGTTTTTCATCGCCAAGCTGGCCGCCGGTCCGGTGCTCGTGGTCGCCGACCGGATCGACGCGATCGCCGGCTGGCTGGCCGACCACGGCCTCGCCGACCAGTTTCATCCGTCGTACACGCGGATGGTGCCGGCCCATCACGTGATGGAGCTGCACCTCGTCGGCTGCCCCGATCCCTCCCCCGTCTGTACGCGCTTCTTCACCCCCCCGCGCGAGCGCCTCGGCACCGACCTCGACGACATCGCCGACCGCTACACCGCCGCGCTCGCCGACGGCCTCACCGCCTGGCTCGACACGCTCGACGCCAGCGCGCCGGTCGGCGTCTTGTTTTCCGGGGGCATCGACAGCGGCGCCCTCCTCCTCCTGCTCCACCACCTGCTGGTCGAGCGCCAGGGGTCGGCGGCCCGGCTCAAGGCGTTCACGCTGTCGCTTGCCGACCGCGGCGCCGATCTCGACCAGGCCCGTCGGTTCCTCGCCGCCACCGGCCATGCCTTTCTCCACGAGCCGGTCGAGGTGTTTCCGGAAGACCTCGACCTCGACGACGCGATCCGCACGCTCGAGGACTACAAACCGCTCGACGTCCAGGCCTGCGCCGCCACGCTCGCCCTGTGCCGCGGGATCCGCCGGCGCTATCCCGACTGGCGCCATCTCGTCGACGGCGACGGCGGCGATGAAAACCTCAAGGCCTACCCGATCGAAGACGACCCGGAGCTGACGATCCGCAGCGTCCTCAACAACTCGCTCCTCTACCAGGAGGGCTGGGGGATCGCCGCGATCAAGCACTCGCTCACCTACTCCGGCGGCCAGAGCCGCGGCCACGTCCGCAGCTACGCCCCCGCCGCCACGCTCGGCTTCCAGGGGTTCAGCCCCTACGCCCTGCCCGACGTGATCGAGGTCGCCGAGGGGATCCCGTTCATCGAGCTCACCGGCTGGGACCATGGCCGGCTGTATGCCCTCAAGGGGGAGATCATGTCGCGCGGCATCCGCCGCCGCACCGGGATCGAGATGCCGGTGTTTCCCAAGCGCCGCTTCCAGCATGGCGTGGCCGCCGCCGACGCGCCACCGCTGTTTCCCTCCGATCCGCTCGTCTACCGCCGGCGGTTCGCGGCGCTGGTGGGATAGACGCCAGACACGCGGGGCCTTCGCCTTGGCAGCGGGCGAGCCTCAGCGACCGCGCAGTCGCATCGACGCCCGCATCCCGCGGTCGATCACCTAGTCTCCAGTCTGCCGGTGGCCGCAGCCGTTGTCGGTAGTTTGCTAGGCTCTGGGTTGATCGATTTCCGACCCGCCGCGGGCGTTGCTCAATGAAACACCCCAGAATTGAAATCGCTCCGGACGTGATGGGGGGCAAGCCTGTCATCGAGGGCACTCGGATTCCCGTCGAGCTGATCGTGCGGAAGTTGAGTGAGGGGGCCAGTGAAGGTGATCTTCACGAGGGCTATCCCGCCCTTCAGCCGGGCGACGTTCGGGCAGCCCTCGCGTATGCAGCCGACATGCTGGCCAACGAGACGATCGTCGTGCAGCCGGTGTGACCCGAGATCTCCGTGCTCCGTTTCCTCGCCGACGAGAGTTGCGACTATCTGGTCGTGCAGACACTGCGCGCTGCCGGACACGATGTGGTCGCCGTCGTCGATGAATTCGAGCGATCGGTCGATGCAGCACTCATCGACCAGGCCTACGTGACGAACCGAGTCCTGCTCACTGAAGACAAGGACTTCGGATGGCACGTTTTCGTGGCGCGGGCACGATCGCCCGGAGTCGTCCTGATTCGTTTTCCGGCTTCCATGCGCATCGCGATGGCGAAAGCGACACTCGCCGCGGTGGCCGTCCATGAAAACGCGATCGGGGAGTCTTTTCTCGTGATCCAGCCGGGCCAGGTGCGTTTGCAAAAACTCCCGGGATGATTGCACGCTTCTTCGGAGGCCCGGCAATCAAGCCGCCTCGTGCCTCGGGCAGCCCCGCCCCTGAACCCCCGGATTCCCTGCTGCGGGGAATCCACGCCGATCCGCAGACCAGCACACTCCTGCCAGAGGATAGCCCGTGGAGCGGCAACTCCGCG
>JBJSXB010000031.1:0-9880 GCA_046086245.1 Planctomycetaceae bacterium
TGGGCTGGAACGGCGACCGCGAATTCCCGGAACCGGCGACGCTCTTCGACGACTACGCCGGCCGCGGCAAGGCCGAGCACGAGCAGGACATGACGCTCGCCAAGACATTCACCCCCGTCGACGCCAAGCTCCAGGCGCCCAAGTCGTTGAGCGCGGAACAACGCGTGGCCTGGGACGCCTATTACGGTCCGCGGAACGAGAAGTTCCTGGCGGCGAACCTGTCGGGCCCGGATCTCGTCCGCTGGCGCTACCAGCGCTACATGCACGACTACCTGGCCTGCGTGAAGGCGATCGACGAGGCGGTCGGCCGGATGCTCGACGCCCTCGATGCCGAAGGGATCGCCGATGAAACGGTCGTGATCCTGTCGAGCGACCAGGGATTCTTCCTTGGCGAACACGGCTGGTTCGACAAACGCTGGATCTTCGAGGAGTCGCTGCGCGCGCCATTGATCGTTCGCTGGCCGGGGCTGACCGAGCCGGGGAGCAGCTGCGCGCGGATCGTGTCGCTGGTCGATTTCGCCCCCACGGTCCTCGCGCTGGCGCGGGTGCCGGTGCCGGAGGGGATGCAAGGGCGCGCCCTGCAGCCACTGCTGGCAGGCCATTCACCCGACGACTGGCGGACGAGCCTCTACTACCACTATTACGAGTACCCGGTGCCGCACCGGGTGCGACCGCACCGTGGCGTCGTCACCGATCGCTACAAACTCGTCCACTATTACGGCCCCGATGTCGACGACTGGGAACTCCTCGATCGCGAGGCCGACCCGCTCGAGACGCGCAGTTTCCACGCCGACCCGGCCTACGCCGAAAGGCTCCGCGATCTCCGGGCCGAGCTCGACCGGCTCCGCGACGAGCTCGGCGACACATCCCCACCGCCGCGCACGGCGTTCGGCGACAAGCCGTTCGACGCGCGCTGACGGCGCGTGACGACCGGATTTCCGCGGTTCACGCGGCCGGCGGGTCGTCCTGGTAGATCCGGTATTTCTTCGTCACCAGTGCCCCGCCGCGCTCCAGCGACCGCTTGGAGAGATGGTTGCTCTCCAGCACCCAGGAGAACTCCGTTTCCTCGATCCCCCACTCGCGGACCCGTGGCACGAGAGCGGCCAGCAGCACCAGCCCCACGCCCCAGGCCTGGTACTCCGGGATCACGTTGGTGCTGATCGCGCGCATCCGCTTGATCGCCCGCTTGTTCCACAGGAGGCGAAAGACGCCGAAGGGGAAAAGCCGTCCGTCGATGGCCTTGATCCGTGGGTTGTAATCGAGCAGGCAGAACACCGCGCCGATCGGCTTGCCGTCGACTTCGGCGACGAGGGCGAGCTCCGGCACGATGAGGTGCTTGAGGCTCGCCGCCATGTGGCGCACCTCGCCGTCGGAGAGGGGTACGAATCCCCAGGTGCCCCCGAGGCTCGAGTTGTAGATGTCGAGGAACATTCGCACTTCGGCGTCGAACCGCCGCCGATCGAGCGGTCGCACACGGACACCGAACCGCTCCTGCACCCCCTGCACCATCACCCCCAACTTCTGGTCGAGCGAATCGAGCATGTCCGTCGCCCCCCAAAAGGCGTACAGATCCTCGATCTTCCCGAAGCCGTTGGCCTCGACGAGCGCCGCGTACCACGGCCGGGCGTGCGTCATCATGAAAAACGGCGGGGTGTCGAAGCCCTCGATGAGCAGGCCGCACTCGTAATTGAGCGACGGGTTGACCGGTCCGCGGATCGACGTCATTCCCTCCGCATGGAGCCAGTCACGGGCGGCACCAAACAGGCCGCGGGCGGCGGCGAGGTCGTCGTCGCACTCGAAGAACCCGAAGAATCCGCGCGACTCCCCGTAGCGCTCGACGTGACCGGCGTTGACGATCGCGGTGATCCGGCCCACGTCGCGACCACCACGGACGGCGAGAAACGACCGCGCCTTCGACCGGTCATAGAACGGATGCGGCCGGAAGGCGAGCAACTCCTCCTGGGAGTGGATCAGGGGCGGCACCCAGCAGGGATCGTCGGCGTAGATCCGCCAGGGCAGGCGGACGAACCGCCGCCGCTGCGACCACGATTCCACCGGTTCGATGCGGAGTTCGGCCATCTTCGCTCAAACCACCCACGCCGCGAACCACCCGCCGGGGCGAAGGGGGTGTCGCGCGGCTCGTGGACGCAGCCCCTGCCGCCCCTCGGCGGCCACCCCCGCGGGCGCCCGGCAGCCCGCGGGCGCAATGGAAACCTATCCGCGACAAGCACTTTCGACCGTGCGTCGCATCATCCGCCGCGATCCGCCGATCCGTCAACCGCACCGGCGGTGCGGGGTGGACGAAAGTGTGTCCGGGCCGCTGTCCGAACTACACTTCAGGCGGTGCCGATCGAGGGATCGCGTCGGCCCGGCTTGGTTTCGACAGGCTGCAGGGCGATCCACCATGAGCCGCTCCACGACCGACACGACCGACACGATCGACACGACCGGCGTTCCCGTCAGCCGCGGGTCCACGCCGACGCCGTGGTTGGCAGCCGTCACCGGCGCGACCGGACTGCTGGGCAACAACCTCGTCCGCACGCTGGTCAACCGCGGCGCGCGGGTGCGAGCGGTGGTGCGATCGGCAGCGGCCGCCGGCCGGGCGCTGGAAGGCATTCCCGCCGAAGTGGCGGTTTCCGGGCTCGCCGATGGCGACCGGCTCGCCGCCGCCTTCGCCGGTTGCCGGTACGTGTTTCACTCGGCCGCGCAGGTGCACTGCGGATGGCGGCATCTCGACGAGATGCGCGAGACCAACGTCGTGGGCACGAGCCGCGTCGCCCGTGCCGCCCGCGAAGCCGGCGCACGGCTGATCCACGTGTCGAGCGTCGATGCCATCGGGCTCCGTACCGACGGGCTGCCGGCCGATGAGGAGACGCCGCCGGGGGGCATGCCGGAGTGTCCGTACGTGATCACCAAGCGCGAGGCCGAGGACGCCGTCCGCGCCGAGATCAGCCGCGGACTCGACGCGGTGATCGTCAATCCGACCTACATGCTCGGCCCCTGGGATTGGAAACCGTCGAGCGGGCGGATGCTGCTCGAGGTCGGCGCCGGCTGGGGCACGCTCGCCCCGCCCGGCGCCAACGACTTCGTCGACGTGCGCGACGTCGCCGCCGGGGCGCTGGCGGCGGCGGAGCGCGGCCGCTGCGGCCGGCGTTACATCCTCGGGGGTCAGCCGCTCGCCTATGTCGATGCGTGGCGGGTGTTCGCACGGATCGCCGGACGGATGCAACCGCTGGGCACCGCACCGGACATGCTCGTGCGGCTGGCGGGCTGGGGTGGCGACTTCGGGAGCCTGTTCACGCGGCGGGAATGGCCGATCAACTCGGCCGCCGCGGCGATGTCGATGCTGCCGCATCTTTTTTCCTCCGACCGGGCGCGGACGGAATTGGGATACTCGACCCGGCCGTTCGAATCGACGGTCGTCGACGCCTGGCAGTGGTTCGTCGACCACGGTTTCGCGCGGGTCGCCCGTGGCCGCCCGGCACTCGCCCGCTGACGGCGGGGGGGTGCCGACCCTATCGCCCCCCCTTCCCCCATGACCAGCCCGCCGCACATCCTCCTCTTCGAGGATGAAGAGCACCTCGCGATCGGCATCAAGTTCAACCTCGAGGCGGAGGGCTTCCGCGTCACGGCCGTCGGCGACGGTCCGGCGGCGATCGCGCTGTTCGACGCCGGCACCCCGGCGATCGATCTCCTCGTGCTCGACCTGATGCTCCCCGGCATGAGCGGTTACGCCGTCTGCGAGTCGCTCCGTGCCCGCGGACAGGATCTGCCCGTGGTCATGCTCACCGCCCGGACCCTCGTCGAGGACCGGATCCGGGGCTTCGACGCCGGCGCCGACGTCTACCTGCAGAAGCCGTTCGACCTCGACGAGTTGCTGTCGATCGTCCGCAGCCTGCTCGCCAGGCGCGGCCGCGCGGCACGGCAGGCCGCGGCCGGCGACGGGCCGCCGCGTGGCGGCTACCGGTTCGGCGATTCGGAGGTGAACTTCGACACGTTCGAGGCGCGCTGCCGCGACCAGGCGGTCAAGCTGACGACGTTGGAGATGAAATTGCTGCGCTACCTGGTGGAGCACGAAGGGCTCGTCGTCTCGCGCGACGAATTGCTGACCCGCGTCTGGGGGCTGGCCCGGCCGCCGGCGACGCGCACGGTCGACACCTTCATGTTCAATCTCCGCAAGGCGTTCGAACCCGATCCCTCGAAGCCGGTCCACTTCCTCTCCGTGCGCGGGACGGGATACCGTTTCGTGCGCGACCGTCCCGGTGAGCGGACGGGCGGACCGGCAACGGCACCGGTGCCGGCCCCCTGACGACCCGGGCCGGGCCGTCACCGCGTGGGTGTGGCGGCGGCGAGGAGGGTGGCCGCCGCGCGGGCGGGGTCGGGGCTGGCCAGCAACGACTCCCCGACGAGCATCGCCGCGATCCCCGCCGCGGCCAGCCGCGCGACGTCGGCCGGGGTGCGGATCCCGCTCTCCGCCACCAGGGCGACGTCGTCGGGCACGCGCTGGCGCAGACGGAGGACGTGGTCGAGGTCGGTCGTCATGGTCCGTAGGTCGCGGTTGTTGATCCCGACGAGCGTCGCACCGAGATCGAGTACTCGCCCGAGATTCGCCTCGTCGTGCAACTCGACCAGCGGCGTCATCCCCCAGTCGAGAATGCGAGCGTACAGACCGCGCAGCTGGCAGTCGTCGAGACACTCGGCGATCAGCAGCACCGCGTCGGCGCCGTGGGCCCGGGCCTCGGCGATCTGATACGCGTCGATGACGAACTCCTTGCGCAGCAGCGGCAGTGACACGGCCTCCCGGGCCAGCGCCAGGTCGCCGATGGAGCCGCCGAATCCCGGGCCATCGGTGAGGATCGACAGCGCCGCGGCACCCGCCGTGGCGTACCCCTGCACGACCGCCGGCAGATGGGCGTCGGGACGGATCTCCCCGGCGGACGGGCTGCGGCGTTTGAACTCGGCGATCAACCGCACCGCACCCGGTCGAGAGACCGCGCCGAAAAAGTCGCGCGGGGGAGGGGCGGCGGCGGCGGCACGCTCGATCGCCGCCGGGGGTATCCGCTCTCGCGTCGACCGTACCTCGGCACGCTTGCGGGCAACGATCGCGTCGAGGATCGAGGGCATGGCGACGACCCGCCGGCGGTTCAGTGGCGAAAGTGGCGCCGGGAGGAGAAGAACATCGGAATGCCCGCGGCGTCGGCCGCGGCGATCACCTCGGCGTCACGCTTCGATCCGCCCGGCTGGATGATCGCGGCGATGCCGGCGGCGGCGATCGGCTCGATCGAATCGGCGAACGGAAAGAACGCGTCGGAGGCGAGGACGGCCCCGCGTGCCGCCGGTCCCGCCTTCGCCAGCGCCAGGCGGACCGCGTCGATCCGCGCCGTCTGGCCGGTTCCCGAGCCGACGAGACTCGTGCCGCGGCAGACCGCGATGGCGTTGCTCGTCAGCCGGCGCACGATCGTGAAGGCGAAATCGAGCGCCGGGGTGAGCGCGGCGGGCGGGGCCGTCTTCGTGACGACCTGCCACGTCGCCGGATCGTCGCAGCGGTCATCCGGCTGCTGGGCGAGCAGCCCGCCGGCGATCGATCGCAGTTCCAGGCCGGCCGTCGGTTCCCACGGGTCGCCCGGTGGCACCTCCACGAGGCGCACCGATGCCTTCCAACTCGGCACGGTAGTGAGCGATTCGATCGCCGCGGCGGCGAATCCAGGCGCCGCGACCGCCTCGACGAACAATCCCGGCCGTGTGAGGACCGTCGCGGCGTCGCGGTCGAGGGGGCGGTTCACGGCGAGGATCGAACCGTAGGCGCTGACGGGATCGGCCGCCAGCGCCAACTCGAGCGCCGCGGCGAGGGTGTCGGCGCTCGCCACACCGCACGGGTTGGTGTGCTTGATGACCACGGCCGTGGGGGCGGTCAGCAGGCCGGCGAGCCGCGTGGCGGCGTCGAGGTCGAGCAGGTTGTTGTAGGAGAGCTCACGGCCGTGCCGCTGGCGCAGCGCCGCCAGTCCGGCGTGCGTGCCGACCGGGGCATAGAGCGTGGCGGCCTGGTGAGGATTCTCACCGTAGCGGAGCGGCATCCGCCGCTCCAGATCGAGTGTGATCCGTGCCGGCAGCGGCGGCTCTCCATCCGGAGGGGGCGCCGCGGGCGCGGGGGGGGCCATGGCAAGCCCCGCCTGGCGCGCCATCCACGCGGCGATCAACCCGTCGTAGGCGGCGGTCGTCTCGAAGGCCCGTGCCGCCAGCAGGCGCCGTTGGGCGAGCGTCGTCCCACCGGTGGCGAGCGCCGCGAGGAAATCGTCGTATTGTTCCGGGGCGGTGACCACGGCGGTGAACGAGTGGTTCTTCGCCGCGGCGCGCACGAGGCTCGGACCGCCGATGTCGATCAATTCGATCGCCTCGTCGGGGCGCGCCTCGGGCCTGTCGGCGACCGACGCGAACGGATAGAGGTTGACCACCACCGCGTCGAACCGTCCGATCCCGTGACGGTCGAGCGTCGCACGATCGTCGTCACGGTCGGCGCGGCCGAGAATGCCGGCGAAGACGTGCGGGTGCAGGGTCTTCACGCGTCCTTCGAGGATTTCCGGGAATCCGGTCACCGTCGACACGTCGGTCACGGCGAGGCCCCTGGCCGCCAGCGCCCGCGCGGTGCCACCGGTGCTCACCACCTCGACCGCGGCGGCCGCCAATCCGGCCGCGAGCCGGTCGAGGCCCGCCTTGTCGAACACGCTCACGAGCACGCGCCGGATCGGAACGCGGTCGGGAGGCGGGGATGGCGCGGGGGCGGATGCTCGCATGGGCTGCACGAATAAGGCAGCGGCGGCAGCGCCGCAAGCAGCCGGCCGCGACGCGGCCGGAAACGCGGGCCCGGACCGCCGCGGCGGGTCAGGATCGGACGCCGGGCAGGTGCACCTCGAACACCGTTCCCGACCGGCTGCCGCGGTCCCGGACCGCCACCCGGCCGCGGAGCCGCGCCACGATCGATTGCACCAGCGACAGCCCGAGGCCGGTGCCGGGCGTCGATCGCTCCAGTTCGCTCCCCAGGCGGACGAAGCGTCGGAAGACATTGCGCCGTTCCGAGCCGGGGATTCCCGGCCCGTTGTCGACGACGCGCACCACGACGGTGCCGTCGGGCGTGGCCCCGGCCTCGACGCGCACCTCGGGATGGGGCATCGAGTACTTGACGGCGTTGTCGACGAGGTTGCGGAACAGGATCTCGAGATCGGCTTCGCGCGCCCGGACCACCAGATCGGCGGGAAACGCCGCACCGGCTTCGAGGCCGCCGATCCCGATCAGCGCGGCGTCGATGCCGTAGCGCTTGGCGACGGTGTCACAGGCCTCGGTCAGCACCGGCTCCAACGCGGTGGCGTTGCCTCCACTCGAGCCGCGGCGCTGCAGCGTCTTGGCAGCGTCGAGGAGATGATCGATGAGGGTGTCGAGCCGCTCGACGTCCTCGAGCATGAAGCGATGGAAATCGGCCTGCTGGTCGGCCGAGACGGACCGGCGCGTGAGGGTCTGGAGGTAGAGTTTCAACGAGGCCAGCGGGCTCTTCAATTCGTGCGTCACGCTGTCGATGAAGTTGCTCTGCCGCTGCGACAGCGCGATCGCCTTCACCGTCAGGAAGGCGTAGACGATGACGCCGACGAGCAGCAGGACCAAGAGCGCGACGCCGACGCCGAGGATCGCCCAGTAGAAGGCGGCGTTCTTCGAGCCGAGGGCGGCGGCGATGCTCACCAGCACCCACCCGACGCCCAGCGCGATGATCGACCCGACGAGCACGATGCCGAGCAGGATCGGCCAGCCCGCGGAGCGGCGCGGTTCCATCGTTGGCGTTGTCCCGTGAACCCCGGAGCGCTGACGCCGCGGGAGGTGGGCCGCCGACTGTCGGCGACGACGGAATGACTGTAGCCTGCGGGCGGTCAGCACCGCCGCGTGACCGCCGGAGGCTCCCTGCCGCCGCCGCGAACGACCACGCCATCGTCCCCGCGGGCACCGCGGGGCGTCCCGTCGCCATGGGCCCGCAGCAACCGAATCCCCATTCTCTCCCCAACGCCGCCGGCCCCGGCGCGTCGTCGCGCGGCCCCTACCGTCTCGAGGCGGGCCCGACGGCGATCGAATTCGTCTGGGACGGGGACCGCTGGCGCCACACCGTCGTCGTCGAGCCGGGCGCCGGAGCGCGGCAGGCGGCGTGGTGCTCCGTGGAGGGCGCGATCGCGCCGCTCCACGATCCGCGCCGCCCCGCATCGCCGGTGATCCGCGAGGTGTCGGTGTTGGGCCCGCCACACGCCCCCGCCGCGCTCCTGGGCGTCGGCCATGCGGGCGGCGGGCACTGTTCCCTGGCGGTCACCGTCGACGACCGCGATCCGGCATCGATCCGCCTCCAGGTCGCGTGCCGTCTCGCCGCGCCGTGGCCCGGGCTGGGCTCGACCTACGGGCGCGGGGAGGACCGGCGGGCCGCGGTCGTGGCGCTGCCGGAACAGGCCGCGCCGACCGTCATGCCGGGCACGGTGGAGTGGACCTACCGGGTCGGCCCGGCGGGGATCGAGGCGCTCGACGGCACGGTCGTTCGCCCGTTTGCCGCGGCGGTGGATTGATCCCGCCCGGCTTGCAGTCGGGGGTCCGATCGGGCAGATTCTTCCCCGTGCCGGCGCTGTGCATCCGTCGAGGAAATCCGCCATGTTCGCGCTGATCGAACGGTTGAAGTCGGAATGGAGCGACCGCTATGTCGTCGTCGACGCCAGCGTGCCGGAGTTGGCGCGATTCGCCTCCGCGACCGGGTTGGTGAAGACGGTCAACATGAACGGTCGCTGCCTGGTGGAGTTCGATCAGTTCAACAACGTCGGCTGGTACGACATCGACCCCTCGTGCCTGAAGATCGTGCCGAAGCCGGAGCCCAAGCCGGCCGAAGCGAAGGCGCCGAAAGCGGCCGCTCCGAAGGCGGGCGCAAAGGCGGTTGCCGACAAGCCGGCGGCGGCCACGGCAGCGAAGCCCGCAGTCGCCAAGCCCGCCGGTGCCCGGCCGTCGACGGCCGACATCCTCGCAGCGGCCCGTGCGAAAGCGGCCGGCGACGTGCCACCGCCGTCCACACCGCCTGCCGACGCGGCCAAGACTCCTCCCGCCGGCAAACTCTCCACCGCGGAGATTCTCGCCCGTGCGCGTGCGGCGAAGGCCGGTGGCACTGTGGCCGAACCCGCGGACGCTGCCGGTGAGGCGCGGAGTACCGCTGGAGCCCGCGCGGGGGATGCCGGCGTGGCCGACGCCACGGCACCGGACCGCGCCACCGGAACGGCACCGCCGCCGGAGGGTGGCGCCGCGATCCCGGCACAACCCGCCAAGTCCGCCGCGAGCGGACCGCTCCCTACCACGACGGCGGAAAAGATCGCCTGGTGCCGCTCCCGCGACGCGCACTAGCCTCCGCACTCGCGTTCGGGCACGCGTCTGGCCTGAGGGTGCTCCTCGCGGCCGGGCGGCAGCGTGCCGACGGATCGAACCACGCCCACATGCGCAGAGGACCACGTGCGCAGAGGACAGCGTGGGACGAGGACAGCGTGGGACGAGGACAGCGTCCGGACGGCCGGGCGAGTCTGCCGCTCGGACCCGTCGACCCATCGACGCGCGTCGCCGGTGCACGCATCGGCGTCGCGCATGAAGGGGCGCCGCAGACCACGCTGGCACGGCAAAAACCAATTCGTCGGCAGCGTCGACGGAAAGTTTGACTGCCGTCCGTTCGCGTCCATAATACGGTCGACTCGTCGATCTCCCGCCCACCCGATGGCCATCGGTTGTCATTGACAAATGGCCATCGCAGCGTCCGCGGTGTCAGGGTCCCATGACGTTCCTGCCCGCGGCGACGCCCTCGTTGGTCGCCTCGGGTGCGGTTTGGTCT
>JBJSXB010000032.1:0-14108 GCA_046086245.1 Planctomycetaceae bacterium
CTTCCGGCGATGATCGTGCTGCTCGACCGGTTCGTCGATCGGGTCCGGACCCGGCTCGACCGACGGTGGGCGGCCAACTTCCTCGTCGAGGAGGTGATCGAGATGCCGGCGCCACCCACCGCCACGATGGCGGTCCAACCGACCGATCCGGCGGCTCCGCGGCCGGCGCCCGCACCGTTCCGCGGCCAGGCCCCGTCGGAGCCGGCACTGTTCACCGTCGCCGACGGGGCGGCGGCACGACTTGTCGGCGCGGCCCAGGGAGCGGATGCCCGCGAGTCCGACTTCCGTGCCGCCGCGACGCTCGACACGCTCTCCCGGCTGGAGGTCGAACGGCGCCGCAAGGAGTCGATCGCCGACCCCTGGCTCCCCGCCTGGCTGGCACTGATCGCCGGCGCGCTGGCGGGGGCGTGGGCCTGGCCGGCATGGCGGCGGGGCGGTCTGCGGGATGCCGCCGGAGGGCGGGATGTCGCCGGAGGACAGCGCCGATGATCACCTTCGCCAACCCCGCATGGTTCATCCTCGTGCCGCTGCTCGCCGCCGCCGGCTGGCAGTGGCGCGGCCTCGGCCTGCACAGGCCGCTCCGCGCCGCGTGCCTCGGGCTGGTGGTCGTGCTCCTGGCCGATCCACAGGTGCGCCGCTTCGGCGACGGCCTCGACCTGTGGCTGCTCGTCGACCGATCCGAGTCGGCCGACGATGCCCTCGCCCCGCGGCTCCGCGAATGGGAGACGATCCTGCTCCGGGCCAAGGGCCCCGACGACCGCATCCGCCCGATCGACTTCGCCGCGGAGGCGGTCACCCGCGGCGCCTTGCTCCGGGCCGGTGCCGGCGCCGTGGAATACGCGGGAGGCCGCGCGGAGACGCGCCTACGCACGGCGATCGATCACGCGCTGGCCGAGGCCGACCCGAAACGCGCGACGCGCCTCCTCGCGCTCACCGACGGCTACTCCACCGAGCCACTGAGCGGTGCCGCGGAGAAGCTCCTCGACCGCGGCGTCGTGCTCGACCTCCGCATCCCCCCGCCGCGCACGGAGAACGACTACCGCATCGCGCGGCTCGACGTGCCGCCGCGCGTCCAGCCGCGCGAGTCGCTGCTCCTGGCGGTCGAGATCCGCGGCGGCGCCGACGCCCGCGTGCCGCTGGAGGTGCTGCGCGACGACGAGCCGATCGGCAGTCTCACCGTGGACGTCGCCGCGGGCAGCGGACGGATCCGCTTCACCGACCGCCTGGCGACCCCCGGCGCGCATCGCTACGAGGTCCGGATCGCGCCCGAGGACGACGCCCATCCGGCCAACAACGCCGCGTCCCGCTGGATCGAGATCATCGGCGGCCGCCGCGTGCTGCTGGTGACCACGCTCCTCGACGATCCGATCGCCACGGTGCTGCGCGGCCAGGGACTCGACGTCGAGGTGGTCGACGATCCGTCACGGGCCCACGTCGGCATGCTCGCCGGCGCCGCCGCGGTCATCCTCAACAACGTCCCCGCGTCGGTCCTCGACCGCGCCTTCGTCGCGGCGCTCGACTTCTACGTCACGTCGCAGGGAGGTGGGCTGGCGATGATCGGCGGTCGCCACGCGTTCGCCGCCGGCGGTTGGTTCGCCTCCCCGGTCGATCCGCTGCTCCCGGTGAGCATGGAACTGAAGCAGGAGCACCGCAGATTGGCGACCGTGATGGCGATCGTCATCGACCGCTCCGGGAGCATGACGGCGACCGTCGGCAACGGGGTGCAGAAGATCGAGTTGGCGGGGGAGGGAGCGGCGCGTTCGATCGAACTGCTCGGTGGATCGGATCTGGTGGCCCTGATTCCGGTCGACAGCGCCGCGCATCCGATCACGCCGGTGGCGATGCCGGTCGCCGCCAACCGAGACGCGCTCGCGCGGGCCGCGCGCTCGATCCACAGCGAAGGAGGAGGCATCTTCTGCCACGTCGGCCTCGAGGCGGCGTGGAAGATGATCCGTGACGTGCCGGTCGGCCAGCGGCACGTGATCTTCTTCGCCGACGCCGCCGACGCCGAGGAGCCGGGGGCCTACCGGACGTTGCTGGCCGAGATGGTGGCGGGCGGGTGCACGGTGAGCGTCATCGGCCTCGGATCGCGCGGCGACCAGGATGGCGACCTCCTCGTGGACATCGCGGCGCGCGGGCAGGGGCGGATCTTCTTCAGCGCCGACGCCGGGGAGTTGCCGGCACTGTTCGAGATGGAGACCGCGACGGTGGCCCGCTCGGCGTTTCTCACCGAACCGGTCGAGGTGCGTGCCACCCCCGGGTGGTTGGAACTGGCGGCGCAGCCGCTGGAATGGCCCGTCGCGGTGGACGCCTACAACCTCTGCTATCTCCGCCCCGAGGCCTCGGTGGCGGCCGTCACCGGCGATGACTACGCGGCGCCGCTGCTGGCGTTCTGGCAGCGCGGCGCCGGCCGCACCGCGGCGGTGACGTTTCCCCTCGGCGGCGAGCACTCGGCGGCGACGCGGGCCTGGCCGGCGTACGGCGACGCCGTGCAGACACTCTGCCGGTGGCTCGTCGGTCCGGAGCCTCCGGCGGGCGTCGGTCTGCGCACCAGTGTCGAGGGCACCGGCGTCCGCTTCGACCTGTTCCACGACGACTCCTGGGCCGAACGCTTCGCCGCGGTGCCCCCACGGCTCGCCGTGGCCCGCGCGGGCGCGGAGGGCACCGTCGCCGTGCCCTGGGAGCGGCTCTCGCCCGGGCATTACGCCGCCACGGTCGACGCGGCCGGCATCGATTTCCTCCGGGCGGCGGTCGGACTCGGCGAGGCGGCGCTGGCCGCCGGCCCGATCAACGTCGCCAACAATCCCGAATGGAGCTTCGATCCGCGCCGGCTGGCGGAGTCGCGTGCCGTGGCGCGACGGTCGGGGGGCGGGGAGCCGGTCGACCTCACCGACATCTGGGCCGCACCGCGGCCACCGGCCCACCGCAGCCTGCAACGCTGGCTGCTGCCGTTGTTGTCGCTCCTCCTGCTGGCCGAGGCGCTGCAGACGCAGACCGGTCTCCGCTGGCGCGCGTGGCCCGGGCGGGCCCGCGGCGGGACCGGCCCATGAGCGTGCGATCGACGACGCTCCGCGCGGTGGTCGCGTTGGCCGCGGCGGCGGCATCTGCCGACGAGCCGGCGCCGCGCCGCGTCGATCAACTCCAACTGCTGGGAACGCACAACTCCTACCACCTCGCACCCGACCCGTTCACGGCGGGGCTGATGGCGACCGCGGCGCCCGCCGAGGCACGGGCCAACGACGTCAACCAGCGTCCGCTCGCCGAGCAACTCGACCGCGGCCTGCGCCACTTCGAGCTCGACTGCTACCTCGATCCCCACGGCGGGCTGTTCGCCACGCCGTTCGCCCTCGAACTCGCCGCGCGCCTCGGCCGGGAGGTGCCGGCGCTGGCGCACGCCGCGGCGCTGGCCGCTCCCGGCATCAAGGTGCTCCACAGCCCCGGTTTCGACTTCCGGACCACCGTCCCCTCCCTCGCGCTCGCCCTCCGAGCGGTGCGGACCTGGTCGGACGACCATGCCGGTCACGTGCCGCTGTTTGTGCTCGTGGAGTGCAAGGACGACTCCTTTGCCCCGACGCGGCCGCTGCCATGGCGCGCGGACGGGTTCGCCGAACTGGAGCGGACGATCCTCGAGGTGTTTCCACGCGAGCGCATCCTCACACCGGACCGCGTGCGCGGCTCGGCCGCCACCCTCCGCGAGGCGGTGGAGGGGCGCGGGTGGCCCGCGCTCGACGCCTGCCGCGGCCTGGTCTGCTTCCTGCTCGACAACGAGGGGGCGGTGCGCGACCGGTACCTGTCGCTGGGGCCCGATCCCGCCGACCGGCTGCTGTTCGTCAGCGTGGCGCGCGACCACCCTGCCGCGGCGTTCATGAAGCGCAACGATCCGATCGCCGCCGACGAGGAGATCCGCGAGCTCGTCGCCGCCGGATTCCTCGTGCGCACGCGCACCGATGCCGGCACCGTGGAAGCACGCGCCGACGACACCACGCGCCGTGACGCCGCGATCGCGTCGGGCGCGCAGCTGCTCTCGACCGATTTTCCCGAACCCGATCCGCGCTTCTCCCCCTACCGGGTCTCACTGCCGCCGCCCCCCGAGCCGGCGCCCAGCCGCGCGCCGGTCACCCCAGCAGGGCCCACGCCACCGCCATCGCCAAGCAGACCAGTGCCGTGACGAACACCCACGCCGGCTGCCGCCGGCCGGTTCCCTGTTCCTCGTCGTCCATGAACCAGTGGCCGCAGGCGGGGCAGTGGGGCGATGCGTCGGCGACGGGCCGGCCGCATTCGGGGCAGGGGATCACGTCGACATCGTCGCCGAGGCCGTCGTCCTCCGCATCGTCGGAATCCCAAGGCCGATCGTCGAACGGGCCATCCCCCGCGCCGCCGTCGCCGAAAGCATCGTCGCCGAAAGCATCGTCGCCGGAAACGTCGTCCGGCCCCTCGCCACGCCCGCGTCCCATCGGTGCCCCCGTCATCCGGCCGTCACCTCGGGCCCGCCGCACGCCGGCGTCACGAACGCGGTCGCGGTCTTCCCGGTAGCGGCGTGGTAGGCCGCGGCGATCTCCGCCAGCGCCACTGCGGCGCGGTCGGTCCGGAGAAGCCCGACGGCGCAGCCGCCGAATCCGCCGCCGGTCATCCGGCAGCCGAACACGCCCGGCACCCGGTTCGCCGCGCCGACCAGCGCGTCCATTTCCGGGCAGGAGACCTCGTAGTCCCGCGCGAGCGACCAATGGCTCTCCACCATGATCCGCCCGGCGCGGACGAAGTCGCCGAGATCGACCGACGCGGCGAACGCCTCGACGCGGGCGTTTTCGCCGACCACGTGCCGCACGCGCCGGCGCTCGCCGTCGGGGAGTTCCCCGGACCGCGCGGGCCAATCCTCGGGGCCGAGATCGCGCAGCGACGCGACGCCGAGACGCTCCGCCGCGCGGCGGCATTCGTCGCGGCGGGCGGCATACGCGCCGCTGGCGAGATCGTGCTTCACGCCGCTGTCGATCACCGCGACGGTCACCGAGGGATCGGCGAGCGGCACGTGGGTCCAACGCCGCGAGCGGCAGTCGAGGAGCAGCGCGTGCCCCGGTCGGCCGAGGGTGACCGCGAACTGGTCCATGATGCCGCACGGAACGCCGGCGTGGCGGTGCTCGGCTTCCTGGCAGAGCAGCGCCTTGGCGACGGGGTCGAGCGTCGTGCCGCAGAGGGTCTCGATCGCGGTCGCGACCGCCACCTCGAGCGCCGCCGAACTGCTCAAGCCGGCGCCGATCGGCAGGTCGGCGTCGATCGTGATCGTGCAGCCGGGGATCACGAATCCGCGCGCCACGTAGCCGGCGATCACCCCGAGCGGATACCGCGCCCAATCGGTCCGGCCCGGGGCCGGGGAATGCCGGGGATCGACCACCGCCTCGCCGGGAGCCTCCGCCGACCGGAGGCGCACCAGACCGTCGGCGGCGGGCCGCACGCGGCACCGTACCGCCGGGGCGACTGCCATCGGCATCACGAGGCCGTCGTTGTAATCGGTGTGCTCGCCGATGAGATTGACGCGACCGTGCGCAACGACCGTGAACGGGTCGGTCGGCAGTGGCCGGTGGGTCGGTTCCACGATGCGCCTCCGGGCAAGGTGGGCAGTCTAGCCGGCCGGGCGAAACGGCGGCGGTGGCGCCGGTGAACGCACAAAACGGGACGTCGCCGGCGGCCGCCGGCCGAAGTGGAGCGGGGGATTCCCACCGGACACACCGCGTTGCCCCGCCGATGCGACCTCTTCGTCCGCCGCCGAGCGTCGTTCTCGCCCTGACGCTGGTCGCGGCCGCGCGGGCCGCGGACGAGTACGAGCTCCACACCGACCGCGACGCGTTCACGCCGGCGACCGCCTGCATCGACGCCGGGACGAACCTCCTCGAGGCGTCGGAGGTGTTCATCGACAACCGCACGGGCAACCCGACCAACAGCTACCCCGAGTTGCTCGTGCGTTTCGGCGCCGCGGAGGGCTGGGAGTGGCGGCTCGGGTTCAACTACTCGGTCAACTCGCAGGGCAACGTCGTGACGAGCGTCGAGGTGGGGGAACTCCCCTCCGACGGCCACGCCCTCTACGAATCGAACGTCCTGTTCGGGTTCAAAAAAGCGCTCACCCGGCAGGCCGGCTGGCTGCCGGAGAGCTGCCTGATCGTCGAGGCGACCACCCCCACCTACGCCGAGGAGTGGGGCACCAGCCCGGTGGCGACGGTGGTCGGCGGATGGGAACTGCCGTCCGGCGGCCGGCTCGACGCCGCGCTGCGTTACGCCTATTCGGTGGCGGAGGAGGGCTGGTTCTCGCGCTGGGGGCCGTCGGTGGTGTGGCGCCGCCCGGTGACGGAGCGCTGGGAGGTGCACGCCGAGTACTTCAGCACCAGCACCCAGGGCCTCGCCGCCGACACGGTGCGGCCGTTCTTCAGCCCCGGCACGCACTACATGCTGTCGCCGCGGCTCGAGATCGGCCTGCGTGTCGGCTGGGGGCTGACCGATGAGGCGGCGCCGTTTTTCAGCGACGCCGGTCTCGGCTGGCGCTTCTGACGACCGCGCCCAGCCATGACGGCGGGACCGCGCCGCCGGGTCCGCGATGGAACGGGGCCGGACTCACCACGGGGCAGGCAGCCCCAGGGCGGCCGCGGCGACGGCCACCACCGGTGCCGCGCGGCGGGCTTCCTCGGCGCGGGTGCAATCGACGGCGTGCGTCGGAATCATCTCGTCCATCCGCCGCCGTCCGCCGGCCGTGGCGAGCCGTTCCGACAGCCAGCGCCGGACGATGCCGAGCGCCACGTGGACACTCACCGACGCCCCGGGTGAGGCGCCCAGCAGCGCCGCCAGGGAGCCGTCGGGGGAGGCGATCACCTCGGTGCCATAGGTGACCCGGCCGCGATCGGCCGGCTTGAGCGTCTGCACGCGGATGCCCGCCTCGACCAGACGCCAGTCGCCCTCCTGCGCCAGCGGATAAAACTCGCGCAGCGCAGCGAGCCGGTCGCGCATCCGTTGGCATCCCTGACCGACGAGGTAGCGGACAAGACCGAGATTGCGGACGCCGGTGGTGAGCAGCGTGGCGAGATTCGCGGCATGGATCGACCGGGGCAGATCGCCACGGCTCCCGTGGTGGCGGAGGAAGCGGGTCGTCCAACTGGCGAACGGCCCGAACAGCAGCGCCTCACGGCCGTCGAGGCGGCGCAGGTCGAGATGCGGTCCGCCGAGCGACGGCGCCGACGGGGGCGTGCCGCCGTACACCTTCAGCGGGTGGCGCGCGGCGAGTGCGGGACGGTCACACACCAGCCACTGCCCGCCGATCGGGAATCCGGCGAATCCCCGCGCGGCGGGGATACCGGCCGACCGCACCAGCGGCAGCGTGCCCCCGCCGCCGCCCAGAAAGACGAAGCGCCCGCGATAGCGGTGGTGTCCGCCGGCGGCGTCGCGGGCGTCGAGCCGCCAGCCACCAGGCTCCGCGCGTACCGCCACCACGCGGCGATCGACGCAGACGCCACAGTTCGGCTGCCGCGCCACCCAGGCGAGCAACCCCCGGGCGAGACGCCCGTAGTCGATCTCCGTGCCGGTCTCCATCCAACTCGCACCCACGGGCCCGGGAGGCCGCCCCTCCATGACGAGGGGGGCGAGGCGTTCGATGCGCCGTGGGTCGTCAGTGAACGTCGCCGCGGTGAAAAACGGATGGCCCACCATCGCCGCGTGCCGGTCGCGCAGAAACGCCACGTCGCGCTCGCCGGTCACGAAGGTGACATGCGGCACGGCATGGACAAAATCGGCCGGCCCGGGCAGCACCCCCGCCGCCACCGCGTAGCCCCAAAACTGGATCGATTGGGCGAAACGCTCGCCGACCAGCACCGCCTTGCGCACGTCGATCGAGCCGTCGGCCGAACGCGCGGGGGTGTAACTCAGCTCGCAGATCCCGGCATGGCCCGTCCCGGCGTTGTGCCAACCGGCCGAACTTTCGCGCGCCACCGCGGGGCCCGCCTCCACGACGACCAGCGACAGCGTCGGGTCGAGGCAGCGGAGCATCGCGGCGAGGGTGGCCGACATGATCCCGCCGCCGACGAGCACCACATCGCCCCGCACGTCCTCGACCGCCCGTTGGCTCGCCATCGATCGACTCCGCGATTCGCCGGAGAATACCCGGTTTCGGCCCCTGCGCACCGAATCGCGCGATGGCCAAGCGGCATCGTCGGCCGCGGGCCGGCGGGCTACACTGTGGGCCGGGAAGCGGCGGAAGTGCCGCCCGTCACGCGTTGCCGAGGAGGCCCGACTCCATGTGCCCGTTCTCGCTGCGGCCAGGGTGTCTTCCGCGGCCGAAGGTCGTGGAGCCGGCGACGACCCGATGGGGCGCGCCTGCGTGCGGGCGGGATCGCCTTCCCGACGCCGCCCGCCGGTCGCGGGGCAGCAGCGCGTCCCGATGGGCGGGTCGCCTGACGGCGCTCGGGGCCGCCGCGCTTTCAGCCGCGACGATGCTGGCCGGTCCGTTACCCGACGGCCTGTTGCCGGCGACGACGGTCACCGGGCAGCCGCTCGCCGTGCCGCCGCAGTGCCGCGGCCTGGTCCTCGGGTTTCTCGGCGCCGAGTGCCCGGTGGCGAGACAGTATGCCGTGCGTCTCGGCGAGATTGCCGCGGCCCATGCCGACCGGGGCATCGTCGTCATCGGTGTGGACGCCAACCGGCAGGACAGCGACGCCGAGATCGCCGCGGTCTGCCGTGAACTCGGAGTCGGCTACCCCGTGGTCCGCGACATTTCCCAACGGCTCGCCCGCCACGTCGGTGCGAAGCGCACCGGCGGGGTTGTGCTGCTCGACGGCGCCGGGACGGTGGTCTACTCGGGCCGGGTGGACGACCAGTTCTCCCCCGGCCTGGTGCGACCCGTGGCCACGACCCACGAACTCGTCGCGGCGATCGAGGACCTCGTCGCCGGCCGGCCGGTGGCCGTACCGGCGACGGAGGCGGTCGGCTGCCTGATCGCGTTCGATCGTCCCGCGACCGCGCAGGACGACGCCCCCACCTTCGCCTCGACGATCGCGCCGCTGCTCCAACAGCACTGCCTCGAGTGCCACCGCCCCGGCGAGATCGGTCCGTTCACGGTCTCCGACTACGACGAGGTGAGGGGCTGGGCCGACATGATGGTCGAGGTGATGGAGCAGGGGCGGATGCCGCCATGGCACGCCAACCCGGACCATGGCTCGTTCTCGAACGCGCGGCAGTTGCCGCCGGGCACGATCGATCTGTTCCGGCGTTGGATCGAGGCGGGATACCCGCCGGGTGACATGACGCGTGTGCCGCCCGCGCCGGCGTTCGTCGACGGCTGGCGGCTGCCCCGCTCCCCCGACCTGATCGTGCCGATGGCGCCGCTGGCCTACACGGTGCCCGCGTCGGGCACCGTGGAATACCAATACTTCGTCGCCGATCCGGGGATCGAGGCGGACACGTGGGTCGGTGCGACCCAGGTCGTGCCCGGCGCGGCCGCGGTGGTCCACCACGCGCTGGTCTTCGCCCGGCCGGAGTCGCTGGCCGATTTCCGTGGCACGGGACTGATCTCCGCCTACGTGCCGGGCCAGCGATCGACCGTCTTCCCCACCGGCTACGCCCGGCGCGTGCCCAAGAAGGCGAAGTTCGTCTTCCAGATGCACTACACCCCGACCGGCCGCGCCACCGACGACCTGACCCGCATCGGACTGCAGACGATCCCGGCGGAGGAAGTGACCCACGAAGTCATCACCCTGGCGGCCCTCGAGCAGGATTTCGAGATCCCCCCGGGCGCTGCGGCCCACGAAGTGCGCGGCACGCTCGGCCGCTGGCCGGTCGGCAGCCGCCTGTTGGCGATCACCCCCCACATGCATCTCCGCGGCAAGGCGTTTCGGGTGGAGGCGGTGCGGCCGGGGGGGCGGACGATCCTGCTCGACGTGCCGCGCTACGACTTCAACTGGCAGCACTCGTACGAACTGACCGAGTCGCTTCCGCTCGACGACGTCGAGCGGATCGAGATCGTCGCGGTGTTCGACAACTCTCCGGGGAACCCGGTCAATCCCGCACCCCACGAGACGGTGATGTGGGGGGACCAGACCTGGGAGGAGATGGCGCTGTGCTTCTTCGAGGTCGCGGCACCCCGCTCGGGCGACGCGGTGAGGTGGCAGGACGGAGCGAGCCGCGCGACCACCGACGAAGCGACCGTCCGCGCCGAGGCCCGGGCCGACGCATTCCTCACCCGCTTCGACGCCGATCGCGACGGCGTCGTGACCCGCGCCGAGGGCTCGCGGATCGTCCGTGACTTCGCGTTCTCGTCGCTCGATGCCGACGGCGACGGACGGATCACCCGCGACGAGATGGTGAAGGCGGCCGGAGCCGAACGCCGTGACCGCTGACCGCGCCGGGCGCCCCCGTTTCTCCGCGACCGGGCTGGCGTTCGCCAGGCTCGTCGACCACCCATGGGCCTGCCTGCTGGTGGCCGCGGTGGTGACCCTGCTCGCGGCGAGCGGCTACCGCGATCCGGGCTGGGCACGGCGGGTGCTCGAACGCGTCGGCGTCGCCGAGGCGAAGGCGGAACCGGCTCAACCCGCTTCCAACTCGGGACGACGCCTCGGCCGCACCACCCGGGGCCGCGGGTCGGCAATCGGCCGTGGCGACGTCGTGCTGATGGTGGAGAGCCCGGCGATCTTCACGCGCGACGGCGCCGCGGCGCTGCGGTACGTGGTATCGCGACTGGTAGCGCTCGATACCGTCGCCGGGGTCACCTGGCTCGACGAGGCGCCGCCGCTCAACATATTCGGCCTGGCGGAACCGATCCTGCCGCGCGGGGCCGCCACGGAGAGCCGCTTCGCGGTCGCCCGCGATCGCGCCGTGAAGCACCCGCTGGTCGTCGGCCAACTGCTGTCGCCCGACGCCGCCACGACGGTGCTGCTGGTGCGCCTTGACTGGGCGTTCGTCGACGACGAGGCCGACGTCACCGAACGGCTCCTCGACACCGCCCGATCCGCCGCCGCCGAGCACCCGGCCGTGCCGCTGACCATCTCGCTCACCGGTCCGGTGCCGTTGCGGCTGGCGTGGATGCGGTCGCGCGAGGCCAACGAACGGACGTTCCAGTTCATCGCCTACGCGCTCATCCTCGCCCTCTCGGCGGTCCTGTTCCGCGGCCTGTCGGTGGTGCTGGTGACGGCGCTGGCGCCGGTGCTCGGCGTCCTCTGGACGATGGGGCTGATCCGCTGCTTCGATCTGCAGGACAACCCCTTCAGCCACGTCATCCTGCCGATCCTGCTGAGCCTCGTCGGCTTCGCCGACTCGGTCCACATGATGGTCGACATCCGTCGCGGGCTGGCGGCGGGACTCGTGCCACGCGAGGCCTGCCATCGGGCTCTGGCCACGGTCGGCGTCGCCTGCTTTCTCACGATGATCACCACCGCGATCTGCATGGCGTCGTTGTCGCGGGCGCGCCACGAGGCGGTCCGCGACTTCGGCTGGTCGTGCGTGATCGGCGTGGCCGCCACCTGGATGGCGGTGATGGCGGTGTTGCCGTTGGCCTGCGTGACCCGCTGGGCAGGCGTGCTCGCCAAAGGCGCGGGGCGCGAGGCGATCGGTGGCCAGTTGCCGCGCATCCAGCGCGGCATCGATTTCACGCTCCGCCGGCCGCGCGTCACCAGCGCCGTGGCGATCGGGCTCCTCGCCGCCTTCGGATTGATCTCGCTGCGGCTCCAACCGGACGATCGCAAGGCGAGCATCCTCCCGATGGGGAGCCCGGCGGCGATGGCGCTGGAGCGGCTCGATCGCGCCCTCGGCGGCCTCGACGTCTGCTCCGCCGACATCTCGTGGGACGCCGGCACACTCGCCCCGCCGCTGGTCGCCGACCTCGTGGCGGCGGTCGACGACGTCGTGGCGGCGGAGCCGATGCTGGGGCACCCCCTTTCGATCCGGCGCTTGATCGACGCCCTTCCCGGCGACGGCCCCTCCCGGGAGCGCACCAGCTTGCTCGAACTGCTGCCGCCGCCCCTCAAGCGCTCGCTCTACGATCCGGAAGCGGGTACCGCGCGGGTCACGTTCCGCGTCCAGGACAAGGGCACCGTCGCCTACAAGCCGACGTTCGACCGTGTCGACGAGCGGCTGCAGGCGATCGCCGCCGCTCATCCCGGCGTGACGATCGGACTGTCGGGCGAGCCGATCTGGCGCTGGCGCGACCTCTACCACGTGGTGATGGATCTGGCGCGGAGTCTGGGCACGGCCGCGATCGAGATCCTCGTGGTGATGATCGTCGCCTTCCGGTCGGTGCGGTTGGGCCTGATCGCGATCGTCCCCAACATGTTGCCGTTGGCGGCGGCGGCGGCGTGGATGGTGCTCACCGGCCAGCCGCTCGACGTGGTCAGCGTCTGCGCGCTGACGATCTGCCTCGGGATCGCGGTCGACGACACCATCCACTTCCTCGCGCGCTACCGCTTCGAGATGGCACAGGGCCTGCCCCGGCTCGACGCGATCCGCCAGGCCTTTGCCGAGGTCGGGACCGGCATGATCATGACGACCATCGTCCTCGTGGTCGGCTTCAGTTCGGTGCTGATCAGCGACAACCGGGATCACCGGGCATTCGCCCTGCTCGGCGTGGTCACGCTGGCGATCGCCTTGTTGTGCGACCTGTTCTGCCTGCCGGCCCTGGTCGCGGTATTCGACCGCGACCCGCCGCAGGCATCGACGGCGCGGCCGCCGGCGGGCGCGCGGCGTGCGAGCCCGAGTCCCACCCGGCAGGCTACACTCGTGGAAGGATGATCCGCCGCCGCCGGCGGACCCCGCGTGAGGGCTCGACCGATGCTCGGCGTCCTTCCCTACACGATCAGCCTCCTGCTCCCGCCGTTGGTCGTCGCGTCGACGCTGCGCGGCGGGTGGTGGACCTGGCTGGCCCCGGTGGTGCTCTACGTCGCGATGCCGATCGTCGACGCGCTGGTCCGTGCCGATCACGTCCATCATCACCCGGACGAAGCGGAGCGGCTCGGCAGGCAATGGGGCTACCGGGCGCTGACCTGGGCATGGGTGCCCCTGCAGACGGCGCTGGTGGCGTGGGCGATCACCCACGCCGCGTCGCACCCGCTGTCGGGCGTGGAACTGGCGGGGCTGATCGTCTCGGTCGGGAGCGTGACGGGGGGGATCGGCATCACCTATGCCCACGAGCTCGTCCATCGCACCGGTCGATTCGAACTGCTCCTCGCCGACTGCCTGCTGGCCCAGGTGTCGTTCCCGCAGTTCGCGGTCGAGCACGTGCACGGCCACCACCGCCACGTGGCCACGCCGCTCGACGCATCCACCGCCCGCCGCGGCGAGAGCCTCTATCGGTTTCTCGCCCGCAGCATCGCCGGCGGCATCGCCACGGTGTGGCGCATCGAGGCCGAACGCCTCGGCCGACGCCACGCGACGATCTGGTCACCCGCCAATCGCGCCATCCGCTACGCGTTCACGATGGCCCTGCTGGTCGGCGCCGTCGGCTGGTGGGCCGGTCCGGTCGGATTGCTCGTCTTCCTGGGACAAAGCGCGGTGGCGATCGTCCTCGTGCAGGGCATCAACTACGTCGAACACTACGGGTTGACGCGCCGTGAGATCGCGCCGGGACGGTACGAGCGGGTGGAGGCGTGCCACTCCTGGGATTCGAGCCATCGGATCACCAACTGGTTGCTGATCAATCTCGCGCGGCACGCCGACCACCATCTCGCCGCCAGCAAACGTTTCCAGACGCTCGACACCACGACCCACGCGCCGCAACTGCCGGCGGGCTATGCCACGATGATGATGGTGGCGCTCGTGCCACCCTTGTGGCGGCGGGTCATCGACCCCCGCCTGCCGCCCGCTTGACGGCACACGCCGGCCCAGTTCCCCACGCGGCGCCAGATGCACGACTGGATTCCCTGGGCGATCGGCGCGGTGGCGTTTCTGTACGCGGCCGTGGGCCATGCGGGCGCGACCGGCTACATCGCCGTGCTGGCACTGGCCGGCACCACGGCGACCGCGATCCGCCCGACCGCGCTGGCGCTCAACGTCGTCGTCTCACTGATCGGCACGGTGCAGTTCACCCGAGCCGGACACCAGCGGCTCGCGCTGTTGGTGCCGCTGGCGTGCGCCAGTGCCCCCTGCGCCTG
>JBJSXB010000033.1:0-3759 GCA_046086245.1 Planctomycetaceae bacterium
TTCCCGGTCATCGGGCAACACACCTTCTTCGACATGCGCGTGGCGACGCGCTCGTTGCTCAACTGGCGGCAGGTGCCGACCCCCAACACCCCGTTCGAATCGACCCCCACCCCCGGTCAATACGACTTCTACGGCAATCCCAACGGCTTCCTCTACCTGCAGTACTACACGCTCGCCTTCGAGCTGAACCACGGCGACAAGGCATTCAAGCCCAACGACTGGCGGCTGCGGGTCGTGCCGGTGTTCAACCACAACTACCTGGCGGTGGAAGAGCTGGGCGTGGTCAGCCCCGACGTGCAACTGGGCGACACGCGCTACCGTGGGTTCTCGACGATCGAGGAATGGTTCGTGGAGTCGAAAATCGCCGACACCAGCGCCGATTATGACTTCACCAGCGTCCGCATCGGCTCGCAGCCGTTCACGACCGATTTCCGTGGCTTCATTTTCAGCGACGTCAACCGGGCGATCCGCCTGTTCGGTACCCGGCTGGCCAACCGCGACCAGTTCAACGTGGCGATTTTCGACCAGCGCGAGAAGGACACCAACAGCTTCCTCAACACCTTCCAGAGCCGTGGGCAGGAGATCCTGGTGTTGAATTACTACCGCCAGGACTTCCTCTTCCCCGGCCACACCGCCCAGACGAGCTTCATCTGGGACCACGACCAGAAAAGCCTGCACTACGACCGCAACGGCTTTCTCGTCCGCCCCGATCCGGTGGGCATCGCCACTCCCCACGAAGTCAACGCGCTCTACGCCGGGATCACGACCGACGGCCACATCGAAGGCATCAACGTCACCAGCGCGCTGTACTATGCCTTCGGCCACGACACCCTCAACCAACTCGCCCTGCAGCCGGTCGACATCGGCGCGACGATGGCAGCGCTCGAAGTGTCGTATTCCCCCGACTGGATCCGCTTCCGCGGCAGCGTCTTCTACGCTTCCGGTGACGCCGACGTGAACGACGGACGCGGCGGAGGGTTCGACGGCATCGTCGACAACACGCAATTCGCGGGGGGCGAGTTCAGCTTCTGGGTGCGGCAACAGATCAAGCTGCTCGGCACCAATCTCAAGAACCTGTTTTCGATCTACCCCGATCTGCGCGCGAGCAACAAGTTCCAGTCGCAGGCCAATTTCGTCAACCCGGGATTGCAGCTCTACAACGTCGGCGTCGACTTCGAGCTCACGCCGCGCACCCGGCTGATCACCAATTGCAATTTCCTCTTCTTCGACACGACCGCCCCGCTCGAGGCGCTCGTCTTCCAGGAGGGCATCTCGCGCGAGATCGGCACCGATCTGTCGCTGGGCGTCGAGAGCCGTCCGCTGCTCAACAACAACTGCATCCTTCGCGCCGGCGTCTCCGGGCTGCTGTGTGGCGACGGCTTCGACGCCTTGTACGGCAACGTGGCCGGAAAGGTGGATAACCTGTTCGCCAGCTTCATCGACCTCGAGGTGGCGTTCTGATGGGACAGGGAAAGCGAGCGACCGTGCCGGAAGCCCTGATCGTCGTCGACGTGCAACGCGACTTCTGTCCCGGCGGCCCCCTCGCCGTGCCCGACGGCGACGCGATCGTCCCCGCGGTCAACCGCCTTCTCGCCGCGGCGCGGCTCGCCGTGCTGACACAAGACTGGCATCCCGCCGACCACGTGTCGTTCTACGCTTCCCACCCCGGTCGCCGGCCGTTCGAGCGGATCGTGACGGCCAGCGGACCGCAGGTGCTCTGGCCGGTCCACTGCGTCCGCGGCACCGACGGCGCCGGCTTCCATCGCGATCTCGACGCCGCCGCCGCCGACCTCGTGATCCGCAAGGGCACGCGGCGCGATCTCGACAGTTACTCGGCCTTCTTCGAAAACGACGGGGTCTCGGCGACCGGTCTCGACGGCTACCTGCGCGACCGCGGCATCGAGGCCGTGGCGATCGTCGGCCTGGCGTTCGACTGGTGCGTCAAGGCCTCGGCGCTCGACGCCGCCCGGCTCGGCTATCGCGTCCGCGTGGTGGAATCGGCCTGCCGCGCGATCGACCACGACGATTCGCGCGCCGCGGCGCGCGCGGCCCTCGAGGCGGCCGGCGTGATCCTCGAACGCTGACGGTGACCGCCATGACCGACCCCACCGAGCCGCCTCTCCCCTGGCCGGCCGCCGTCGCCGACGGGCCGATCGTCGGCTCGCTGCTCGACACCGACTTCTACAAACTGCTGATGTGCCAGTCGGTGATGCGGCATCATCCCGACGTCGAGGTGACGTTCGCGCTGGTCAACCGCTCGGCCTTGCGCCTCGACGAGGCGATCGACGAGGGCGCGCTCCGCGACGAACTCGATCGGGTGCGCGGTCTGGCGTTCACTTACGACGAGATCGCCTTCCTGCGCCGGCTCTCGCAAGGGGGCGATCGCCCGGTGTTCACGGCCGCCTTCCTCGACCGGCTGGCCACGCTGCGCCTGCCGCCGTACGAACTCGACCTCCGTGACGGACGCTTCTCCCTCTCGTTCTGCGGCCCATGGCCGGCGGTGATGCTCTGGGAAGTGCCCGCGCTGGCGATCCTCATGGAATCGCGCAGCCGATCGGTCGAAACCGCGCTGGGGCCCGCGACGTGCCGTGCGGCCCGCGCCGCGTCGGCCGCCCGACTCGAGGCCAAATGCGTGCGACTGGCCACCCTGCCCGATCTGGCGCTCTCCGATTTCGGCACCCGCCGACGTCATTCGCTCGCCTGGCAGGAATACGCCGTCCTCACCGCCCGGCGGATCCTCGGGGCGGGCTTCCGAGGCACCTCCAACGTGTCGCTGGCGATGCGGCACGGCCTCGAGCCGATCGGCACCAGTGCCCACGAGTTACCGATGGTCTACGCCGCGCTCGCCAACGACGATGCGGCGCTCGCGGCGGCCCCCTATCGCGTCCTCGCCGACTGGGAGGCCGACTACGGACCGCCACTGCGGATCATGCTGCCCGACACCTTCGGGACCATGGCCTTCCTGCGCGACGCCCCCTCCTGGGTCGCACGGTGGACCGGCATCCGCATCGATTCGGGCGATCCGCGGGCGATCGCCGATCGGGCGATCGCCTGGTGGCGGGAGTGCGGGGAGGATCCCTCGGGCAAGCGGGTGATCTTCTCCGACGGACTCGACGTCGCGGCGATCGAATCTCTTCACCGACGGTATAGCGGCGGCGCGCGCGTCGCATTCGGCTGGGGAACGCTGCTCACCAACGACTTCCGCGGACTCGCACCGGGAGATCGGCTCGCCCCGTTCAGCCTCGTGTGCAAGGCTGTGGCCGCCGACGGCCGGCCGACGGTCAAGCTCTCCGACAACCCGCTCAAGGCCCTGGGACCGCCGGCGGAGGTGGAGCGCTACCGCCGCGTGTTCGCGACAGGCGAGCAGGCGACCCGGCCGGTCGAGGTATGAGACACGCGGCGACCGAGGGTCGTGGCGGAGAAACATGAAGAGCGGGCGAAGGGACTCGAACCCTCGACATCCAGCTTGGGAAGCGGTGATGGTGTAGTTCTAAGTCCAGCGAGCAAACGGGTTACGGCCAGCCGCTCCAGCCGTTGTACCAGTCGTTGTACCGGCATGCAGCCGGAGTCGTCTGCCACGCACGGTGATGGTGCCGGGAGAGTTCCGGGCGCTGCCGGGAGAACCTCGCAACAACGATCCCCGGCTATCGAGGACCTCGCCGCCCGGCTGGCTTCCTTACCCCCCGAGGCCATCGCCGCTCTTCAGGCATTATTCAGCGACCCGCCCGGGCGGCCGAAAACCGGCGAATAAGCCCTGGA
>JBJSXB010000034.1:0-20463 GCA_046086245.1 Planctomycetaceae bacterium
TCCTCGAGGGCGCGCAGGGTGTTCACATCCAAGTCGTTCGTGGGCTCGTCGAGGAGGAGGACGTTCGCTCCTTCGCGAAGCATTTTGGCCAGGTGCACGCGGTTGCGCTCACCGCCGCTGAGCATGGTGACTTTCTTTTGCTGGTCGCTGCCGCTGAAATTGAAGCTGCCGACGTATGCGCGTGAATTCATCTCACGGTTGCCGACCATGATGAGGTCTTGTCCGCCGCTGATTTCCTCCCACACGGAGTTGTCGGGATTCAGAGGACGGTTCTGGTCGATATATCCCAGCTTGACGGTATCTCCAACCTTGAAGGTTCCCGTGTCGGGCTGCATGTCTCCCGTGATCATCCTGAACATCGTCGTCTTGCCCGCACCGTTGGGTCCGATGAATCCGAACAGATCCCCCTGGTCGAGTTTGAGCGTGAGCGACTCCAGCGCCGCGAAGTCGTCGTATTTCTTCGTCAGGTCGATCGTCTCGATCATGGTGCTCCTCCCCCCACCGGGATGACGATCCGCCACAGGCCACGCTGGCCGCGGTCGGCGGATGGCACGGCGCCCGCGCCGCTCGCGGCGGCGGTCCATTCGGTGCCCGGCGGGCCGCGGCCGACGAGCACCGCCCTCCCCACTTCCAGCAGCGGCGAAAGATCGAGCCGGGCGAGCCGGCCGGCCTCGAGCGCCGTGTAGCCGCTCCCGCCGACGGCGTCGTGAAAGCCGGCGATCTCCAGGATCCGCAGCGCGTCAACCCCGTTGATGTCCCAGCGTTCGTTGACCTCCCGGTCCTTGACGGTCGTGCGCCGGGTCAGCCCGGCGGCGAGCGACCGCGGACCGCGCCCCACGCCGGCGTCGAAGCGACCGCCCGGATCGAGATCGCCCACGTCCCACAACCAGCCGGCGTGGAGGAGGATGCACCCCTCGAGCGGCCACGGCAGACGATTCTCGATCGTGCCGGTGAGCGTGCCTTGGGCACCACGCCGCAGCGTCGCCGCCACCGCCGGAGCGGTCGCCGACGCGGTCCACTGGGTCTCGAACAGCCGGCTGGAGTCGGCTGCGATCGGCACCCCCTCGAGGCCGCCGAGGCCGGGGGAGGAGGTGTAGTCGCCGGTGGCCAGACCGGGATGGCTGGCGGCGGCGTCGGTCGAACCCATGCCGCGCCCCGACGCCGCCAGCCACGACACCGCCATCCGCGCGCTGCCGGCGGGAACGCCGGCGGCCGGCCGGGCGGCGACGCCGAGGCGGTCGTTGGCCGGTGACCAGATGCCGGCGAAGGAGACGCCCCGTGCGAACCCGGGCGCTGCCACGCCGGCGGCGGGCGCCTGGTCGATATCCACCATGTCGGCGCGCGACGCGCGCCAATCGCGCCCCTTCCAGTGCCGCGCCGTCCACCACGCCGCCCCGGTGAAGGCGGCGACCGCCAGCGGCAGGGTCAGCCATGCGAGCCGGTGACGCCCCTGCCCACCCGACACGATCCACCAGTCGATCGGGTAGAGGAACAGGATGAACGACAGCGCGAGGGCCGCGACGATCTCGAACGGAACCGCCTTCACGCCGGGGAACTGGTCGACCGCCGCGCGCAGTTGGCCGGTGAGATCCTGCCCTTGCGCGGCAGCTTCCCCCGAACGGCCCGCATTCTCCGCCGGCGGCCGGCCGCCGAGCAGCTCGACGACGAGCGTCTCGGTGCCGGCCCAGGAGCGGAATGCCCCCTGATCGACGTCGATCCCGACCCAGGTGACCGTGCCGAACCCGCGCGGCGAACGGACCACCAACGGCAGGTCGCCCGGCGCCGTCCCTTCGAAGGCTTCGATCAAGCCCTCGAGCCGGCGCGCATCGGCCAGCAGCGGGGCCTGCAATCCGTCGAGCGCGCCGCGGTCGAGCGGCCGGCCGGCGCGGGCGTATGTCTCCAGCGCCGTCGCCCGACGCAACGGCACCAGCCGTTCGACGGCGCCACGCGTTCCCGGAGGCCCCGGAAGCCAATCGGCCGCCGGCGAGGCTGCAAACGCCGGATCGGCGGCGCTGGCACCCGCGACGAGCACCAGCCGCCCACCCTGGCGCACCCAATCGTCGATGCCCCCCAGGGCGGCGGCGGCGGGGGTTCCGGCGGCGATCACGGCACGACCGCAGACGATGATCGCGTCGGCGGCGGAATAGTCGAGCGCGTCGACGCCGAGCGCTCGCGGATCGGCGACCGACACGATCCGCGCCCGCGGCAACCCCTCGCGCACCACCAGGCGCGCAGCGCGCGCGACAGCCGGCAGATCGCCGACCACGACGATCAGTTTCTCGAGCGGATCGAGTGGCCGACCGAGCGGCACGATCTCGCCGGCGGCGCCCGCGCCGCCTCCCGATGCACCGCTGCCGGCACCCGCCACCGGCGGCCGGACGCGTTCGACGCGCAGGCTCCCGGACGGCCGCCCGATCCGCACCCGCACCCGTGCGCGTCCCCCGCCCCCGCCCATTTCGTACGGCACCGGCGGCGAGCCCACCGCCTGGCCATCGGGGTCGTCGGCCCACACCACCACCGCATCCCCCGCCGCGGCGTCGGCCGACTCGATCACCACCGGCGTCCAGCCGCCGCTGCGCCACGCCCCTTCCAAACCGACCGCGACCTCGTCGGCGGCCGAGGCCCCCGGCCGGGCGAGCGCCACCGCGACGGCGGCGGCGACCAGCAGCCGGCCGATCGCTCCGCGCGCGACCGGCGGCGATCCAGGCGCGGCGGCGGGGAGGGCGACGCACCGCGTCGCGCGGCGGCCGCTCATGGTTTCTCCGCGTCGGGGCAGACGCAGGCCGCCTGGCCGCAGCCCGGACATCCGCCCCCGTACTTGCGTCGCACCGCCTCCTCGAGGTCGACCCCGGCCACGTTGGCGATCGTGGCCAACCAGGCGAGAACGTCGGCGAATTCCAGCGCCACCTCGTCGGGCGTCCCGGCACGCAGCGCGCCGGCGAGTTCCCCGACCTCCTCGGAGAGCCACATGAACGTCCCCTCGACGCCGCGCGCGGCATCCTTGTCGTGGTACATGCGGCGGATCAACGCCTGAAACTCGCGCAGCGTCATCGAGCGGGCTCCCGTCGGGCCGCAGTTGTACCGCGCGGCCACCACGCCCGCCTCATCCCGTCCCGTTCACCGGCCGGGAACGGGTGAACCACGGGTAGATCGCCGGCACCACGAAGGCGGTGAGGAGCGTCGACGTGACGATCCCGCCGATCACCACCGTCGCCAGCGGGCGCTGGATCTCCGCACCGCTGCTGGTCGCCAGCGCCATCGGCAGGAACCCGAGACTCGCCACCAGCGCGGTCATCAACACGGGGCGGATCCGCACCTCCGCGGTGACGAGCGCCGCCGCGCGGGCTTCCATCCCCTCCTCCCGGGCGTGTTCGGCGCCCGCCACCCACACCAGGCCGTTGAGGACCGCGACGCCGAACAGCGCCACGAACCCGACGCCGGCGGCGATCGAGAACGGCATCCCGCGCAGCGCCAGCGCGACCACGCCGCCGGAGGCCGCCACCGGCACCGCGACGAAGATCAGCGCCGCCAACCGCAGCGAGCGAAAGCTCGTGTAGAGCAACAGGGCGATCAGGCCGAGGACCAGCGGTGTGATCAGCGCGAGGCGCCGGCTGGCGGAGAGCAGATTCTCGAAATCGCCCCCCCAGCGGATCGTGTAGCCGGTCGGGAGCGGGATCTCCGCGTCCACCCGCCGGCGCGCGTCGGTGACGAAACTGGCCACGTCGCGTCCGCGGACGTTGGCCGAGACGAACGTCCTTCGCCGTGAGTTCTCGTGCTCGACGCTCGGCGGATTCTCCTCGACGAGCACGTCGGCCAACTCCCCCAGCGGGACGGGCCGTCCCTCGGCCGAGCCGACGGGGATCTGCGGAAGCAACGCCTCGTCCTCGCGCCAGGCGCGCGGGTAGCGGACGACCAGCGGAAATCTCGGCCGTCCCTCGTAGATCACCCCGGTCTGGATTCCGCCGAGGGCCGACACCGCGCGCATCACCTCGACGCCGTCGATGGCATGGCGGGCGAGCTGGTCGCGGCGCGCGTCGATCCGCAGCGTCGGCACGTCGGCCTGCCAGTCGGCCCGCACGTCCGCCGCGCCGGGGATGCCGCGCAGCAGCCCCTCGATGCGCTGCCCGATCCTCCCTAGGGTGCCCAGATCGTCGCCGTAGACGAGCACGGCGACGTCGGCCTTGACCCCCGCCACCAGCTCGTCGACGCGCATCTCGATCGGCTGACTGAAACCGAAGGTGGCGCCCGGGACCGCGTCGGCCAGCGCCCGCGCCATGCGCTCCACGAGCGTTTCGCGGCTCACGCCGGCGGGCCATTCGGATCTCGGGCGGAGCATCACCCAGACGTCGGTCTGTTGGACCCCCATGACGTCGTTGGCGATCTCCGGACGCCCCGTCTTCGAGAACACCGTCCGCACTTCGGGAAACCCGCCGAGCAGCCGCTCGATCGTCTTCGTCATCGGCGCGGCGTCCTCGAGGGTGGCGCTGGGCAGACGGTTGACCTCGATGAGGATGTCCCCCTCGTCGAGACGCGGCATGAATTCGGCACCGAGGCCCAGGGCCAGCGGCACGGTGGCGAGCACCAACGCGCCGGCGGCGAGCGACACGACCACCGGGTGCGCCACCGCCCGGCGGGCGAGCGGCTGGTAGAGGCGATGAAACCACCGCATCACCAGCGGCTCCCGCTCCTCGTCGCGACCCAGCACCGTCGCCGCCAGCACCGGCATCAGCGTCAGCGACAGCAGGAGCGAGCCGGCCAGCGCGCACAGCACCGTGAGCGCCATCGGGCGGAACAGCTTCCCCTCGGTGCCTTGGAGGAAGAGGATCGGCAAGTAGACGATCGCGATGATCAATTCCCCGAACATCGTCGGTCCGCGCACCTCGATCGCGGCGTCGCGCACCACCACGAGCCGCGATGCGTCGCGTGGTGCGTGCGACAGCCGGCGCACGCAGTTCTCGACCATGATCACCGAGCTGTCGACCACCAGCCCGAAGTCGATCGCCCCGAGGCTCATCAGGCTCGCGGGAATCCCGGCCGCCCACATGCAATTGGCGGCGAACAGCATCGACAGCGGGATCGCCAGCGCCACGATCAATCCGGCGCGGAGATTGCCGAGCAGCACCAGCAGCACGACGATCACCAGCAAGCCCCCCTCGGCGAGGTTGTGGAGCACCGTATCGAGGGTTCTGCCGATCAGGTCGGCGCGGTCGTAGAGGATGTCCAGTTCGACCCCGGCGGGCAGGGTGGGGCGGATCTCGTCGAGACGCCGTTTGGCCGCGTCGACCACGCGGCGGCTGTTCTCGCCGCGCACCATCATCACCATGCCCGTCACCACCTCGCCACGGCCGTCGCGGCTCGCGGCACCCTGGCGCGGCAACGGCGCGATCGACACGCGGCCGACATTGCGCACCAACACCGGTACACCGCCGGGCGGACTGCGGACGACCACCTGTTCGATGTCGGAGACGCTACCGAGCAGCGCCTGGCCGCGGATGAATCGTTGCTCGCCGTGCTTGACGATATACCCGCCGCCGGTGCTGGCGTTGTTGCGCTCGAGCGCCACGAGCACGTCGCCGAGCGGGATGCCGTGCGATGCGAGACGATCGGGATCGATCTCCACCTCGTACGACTTGGCGTAGCCGCCGTGGCTGTTGACGTCGGTGACGCCGGGCACCTCGCGCAGCGCCGGGGCGATCTCCCACTCGAGCACGCTGCGCAGGTCCATCAGATCGTGTCCGCTGCCCCGGACCTCGAACTGGAGAATCTCGCCGAGCGCGGTGCTCATCGTGCCGAGCTGCGGATCGGCGTCGGGCACGGCGATGCCGGCACGCGCTTCGGGGAGCCGTTCGGCGACGAGTTGCCGGGCGCGGTGGATGTCGGTGCCCTCGCGGAAGACGACCGTGACCAGCGAGATCCCCAGCCGCGACACGCTGCGGATCTCCTCGACGTGCGGCAGCCCGCTCACCGCGCGCTCCACCGGGTAGGTGATCGACCGCTCGACTTCGACCGGCGGCAAGGTACCCGCCTCGGTGACCACCTGGACCTGGACGTTGACCAGATCGGGGACCGCGTCGACGGGGATCCGCGAGGCGGCGAACAGGCCGCCGCAGGCCATCAGCACGAAGGCGGCGATCACCAGCGCGCGGTTCGCCAGCGACCACTCGATGATGCCGGTCAGCACGTCGGGCAGCTCCCAGATGGCTCAGCCGCCGGCGGCGGGCTCGTCCTCGAGGAGGAGCTCGCTCTTGAGGACGAACGCGCCGGCCGACACCACTTCGTCCCCCTGCCGGAGACCCGCGACGACCTCGACGACATCGTCCTCCTCGGCGCCGGTCGTCACCCAGACGCGCCGGTAACGGGCCCCACCGCGTGCGTCGCGACCGTCGGGAACGAACACGAACGCCCGTCCTTGATGCCGCATCACGGCCGCCGCCGGCACCGCCAGGACCTCGCGCGGCCGGCCTTGCGGGAGATCGACCCACACGAACATCCCCGGCTTGTAATGGGAGTCGTCGTTCTTCAGCTCGGCCACCAGCGGCACGCTCCGCGACTCCGCCTCGACGGTCGCGCCCACGTGGCTCACCAGCGCCGTCACCTCGTGGTCGGCGGCCCCGGGCACCTGAACGCGGACCTCCTGCCCTTCCGCCACCTCGACCGTCGTCCACTGCCGCTCGTGGATCTGGGCCCGGACCCACAGCGTGGCGGTGTCGGCGACGACGAACATCCGATCGCCCGACTTGACGCGCTCGCCACGGGTCACGAACACGTCCTCGACCAACCCGTCGAACGGCGTGCGGAGAACGAGCGTGCTCAACGGCGAAGGAACGTCGCCCGCGGCCGCCGGCACGTCGCCTCCCTCGAGGTCGGCGACGTCGCTCCCGGCGCCGCGGCCGCCGACGTCGGTGTCGAGCCGGCTGCCCACGAGGGTGCGGAGGTGTTCGTGGGCGATCTGCACGAGGCGGTCGGCCTGATCGAGTTCGGCACGCGCCTGATCGCGTTTCAAACGGGTGGCGAACTGCGACTCCTCGCACGCCGCCGTGAAGTTGGCCCGCGCCACCTCGAGATTGCTCGTGCGCTCCTCGACGATCCGGCCGGAGAGCACCCCGCCGGCGCCGAGCTGCGCGGTGCTCTCACTGACCTTTTCGACGAACAGCAGCCGCGAGTAGGCCCCGAGGATCGTCTCGCGATAGGTGCCGAGCAGGCGGCCGTCGAACCGGCTCTCGACGGTCGCCAACGGGGGCCGCTCGGCGAGCAGTGCGAGCAGATCATCGACGTTCTCGGCGACCGAGTCGGCCCATGCCGCGGCCTTTCGGGCGATCGCCTGATCCGCCTCGCGCCGGCGCACGTCGTCACGGGCCGCGCCGATGTCGGGACTGGAGAGCTCGGCGAGCGAATCGCCGCGCGCGACCCGCTGCCGCACCTGCACCAACACGCGCGACACGATGCCGTCCACCGGCGCGCTGTAGTCGAGCCGGTAGCGGGCGTCGTAGTCGAGCCGTCCCGGAACCGTGATGTGGTCGCGAATGGACCGCGGTGCGACCACCGCCGTCGCGAGTCGGCCGGCCCCCTCCGGCAGCACCACGACGTCCTCGTCGCCGGTCGTCACGGCGGACGTGGCGGGAGGCGGGGCGACGGCGGTGCCCACCGGCACGACATGGTGCGTCGCCAGCCACCACCAGGCCAGTCCACAGAGCACCAGCGTGCCCAGAAACGCCAGTTGGCGCGGATCGAACCAGGTCGCCGGCCGCCGGCCGGAACGCGGATGGCCGTGGGGCGCGGCATGCGCGGCCCGCGCGGTGGATGACGGCGGCGGCGAGGTGGGAGATGCCATCGGGTGTGCGGGGATCCGGTCACGGGACGATGACGGACATTCAGCATCGTACCCTGCCCGACGTGGCGGGGGCCGCGCCGTCCGGGCGGCCGGCCGCCGGCGGCTCTCCGGCTCGGCCGACGGCGGCTACATTCGGGCTGTCGGTTCTCGCACCCGCCTGGTTGTCCCGCGGCCCGCCGCCATGACCCAACTCCGCCCGATCCGCATCTTCGACACGACACTCCGCGACGGCGAGCAATCGCCCGGCGCGAGCATGAACCTGACGGAAAAGCTGGAGATCGCCCAGGCGCTGGTGCAGCTGGGCGTGGACGTCATCGAGGCCGGTTTTCCGATCGCGTCGCCGGGCGACTTCGAGAGCGTGGCGGCGATCGCCGCGCAGATCCGCGGGGCGACGATCTGCGGACTGGCGCGGTGCAACGACGCCGACATCGATCGCGCCTGGGAAGCCCTCCACGCCGCCGAACGCGCGCGGATCCACGTCTTCCTCGCCACCAGCGCCATCCACCGCGAGTTCAAGCTGCGGATGAGCGAGGACGAGGTCGTCTCCCGTGCCGTCGCCGGGGTGCGTCGGGCGCGGCGGCACTGCGACGACGTCGAGTTCTCGCCGGAGGATGCCGCCCGCACCGAGATCGACTTCCTCTGCCGGGTCGTCGAAGCGGTCATCGAAGCCGGCGCGACGACGGTCAACATTCCCGATACGGTCGGCTATGCCACCCCCACGCAGATGCACGGCGTGATCGCGGCCTTGCGGTCGCGCGTCCCCAATGCCGATCGGGCGGTGATCAGCATCCACTGCCATGACGACCTCGGACTCGCGGTCGCCAACAGCCTCGCCGCCGTCGAGGCCGGGGCCGGGCAGGTCGAATGCACCATCAACGGCATCGGCGAGCGGGCCGGCAACTGCTCCCTCGAGGAGGTGGTGATGGCGTTGCGGACGCGCGGCGACACCTACGGGTGCCGGACCAACGTCGTCACCCAGCGGCTCGTCACCACCAGCCGCCTGGTAGCCAACATCACCGGCATCCGCGTGCCGCGCAACAAGGCGATCGTCGGTCGCAACGCCTTCGCCCACGAGGCCGGCATCCACCAGGACGGCATGCTCAAGGAGCGCCGCACCTACGAGATCATGCGCCCGGAGGACGTGGGCCTCGAACGGACCGATCTCGTGCTCGGCAAGCACAGCGGGCGCGCGGCGCTCGCCGACCGGGCGCGGTCGCTCGGCTATCAGCTCTCGGCGGAGCAACTGCAGTCGTTGTTCGAACGGTTCAAGGCGCTGGCCGACCGCAAAAAGGAGATCTACGACGGCGACATCGCCGCATTGTGCGAGCAGCAATTCGCCAGCCTTCCCGAGCAGTTCAGTTTCGTCGGCTACACCGTCGCCACCGCCAGTGGCGCCGTGCCGCGGGTCGAACTCCACGTGCTCCACGACGGCGTTCCGGAGTCGGTGGCGATCACCGCCGGCGACGGCCCGGTCGACGGCATCTTCCTGGCGATCGAGAAGCTCACCGGGATCACCACCACGTGCCGCGATTTCCGTGTCCAAGCGGTTACGGTGGGCAAGGATGCCCAGGCGGAGGTCACCGTCGAACTGGAGCACGGCGGCCAGATCCACCGGGGCCGTGGCGTCTCCACCGACTCGCTCGAGGCGTCGGCCAAGGCCTTTCTGGCGGCGGTCAACCGTGTGGCCCTGGGCCCGCAACCGCGGCTCCATCCGCAGCGCCCCTGAGACGCAGCGCCCCTGAGATGCAGCGCCCCTGAGATGCAGCGCCCCTGAGACCCAGCGCCCCTGAGACCCAGCGCTCCGGCTCCGGCGCGGCGTTGACGCCGCCGCGACGCGCCGGTCAGATCGCCGCCCCTCCCCGCTCACCCGTGCGGATCCGCACGCATTCCTCGAGCGGCAGGACGAAGATTTTGCCGTCGCCGATCTGTCCCTCCGTGCCGCTGCGGCCGCCGCGGATGATCGCCTCGATCGTCGGCTCCACGAAATCGTCGTTGACCGCGATCTGGAGTTGCACCTTGCGAAGCAGATTGACCGCGATCTCGTGGCCGCGGTAGGTCTCGGCATGGCCGCGTTGCCGGCCGAATCCCTGCACGTCGAGCACCGTCAGCCGGAAGACCTCGACGCCCGACAGCGCCTCCTTCACGCTCTCCAGTTTGTCCGGTTGGATGATCGCGATGATGAGTTTCACGTTGCCGACTCTCCGCGCCCCACCGAGACGCCGACCCCCGTGGCCGATCCATGCCCGGGGCACCGCGCTTTCCGACTGGCAGCCCTGGTCCCGACCGGCTCCCGACCGGCAGCACCACGGCCGCACCGCCGTGCTTACCGGTCTGCGCGCCTCGCGTGTTCCGATTCCGATCCGGAACGCCCCCGTGACGACGACGCCGTGACGACGACGCCGTGACGACGACGCCGTGACAGAGCATGCCCCGGCCTGGGCGAGCTAGGCGGAGTGCTCACCCAAGCCGTTGGGGCATCCTAATGGATCGTGATACACGCCGCCCGAGGACAGACCACACCCGCTCGCGACCAGACCACTTCCGGGGTCTGCAAACGTCGTGCCAACGACAGTCGGGCCGCGTCGTACGACCGCTCGCCACGTCGGGCGGTTGTTTGACCGCCGAATCGCACGTGGGGCTACCGCCGATCCGGACGCGACGGTCGCTCGTCCGCCCACTTTGACGGCACTCGGTTGCCCGTGAACGATGCAGCGATCGGCCCGGTTTTCCCCACCCGCCCCGGATGACCAACCATGCCCCACGGGACCCCGTTCGAACCGCCCTGGGCGGCCCTCTTTCCCGAGACGCTCGGCGCCGATCCGACACCGTGCGGTTCGCCGCGCTTTCGGGGCGGACGCGGCGCGGCGCTCGAGCGGCTCGCGGCGATCGACCCGCCGCGCTACGCGACGACGCGCAATCACGTCGATGGCGCGGTGACGGCGCTGTCGCCATGGATTCGCCACGGCGTCCTGTCGGCGACCGAGGTCCGTGACGCGGCGCTGGCGCGATCGCCGTCCCGCGAGGCGGCCACGACGCTCGTCCGTGAACTGGCCTGGCGCGACTACTGGCACCGTGTCGAAGAGGTGCTCGGCGACCGGATCGCGGCCGACGTCGAACCGCCGGCGGCCCGCGCGCGGAAGCCCGGTTCCGCGGCGCTCCCCGCCGACGTCGCCGCCGCCGCCACCGGCAACGCGTGCGTCGACGCGTTCGTCCGCCGCCTCCTCGACGAGGGCTGGCTGCACAACCACGAGCGCATGTGGCTCGCCTCGTGGCTCGTGCACGTGCGCGGTGTCGAGTGGCGAACGGGCGCCGACTGGTTCCTCTCGCATCTGCTCGACGGCGATCCGGCGAGCAATCACCTCTCCTGGCAGTGGGTGGCGGGCACGTTTTCCGCGAAACCGTACCTCTTCAACCGCGAGAACCTCGAAACCTTCACCGCCGGCCGTCACTGCCGCACCTGCGCGTTGCTCGGACACTGCGACGTGGAGGGGTCGTACGAGACGCTCACGGCGCGCCTCTTCGAACCGACCGCGCCGCCGCGCCCGCCGCTGCGGATCGCGCCCGCACCCGCGTGGTGCCCCACGACCACGACCCCGCACCGGCCGCTGGTATGGGTCACCCTCGATGCCCTCGCCGCCACCGCCCCGGCGACGTCTCGGTATCCCAACGCACCGCGCGTGTTCGTCGTCGATCCGGCATGGATCGCGGCGGAGCGGCCGAGCCGGATGCGGATCGGATTCCTGATCGAGTGCCTCGCCGACATCGCCGGCGTCGAGGTGCGGCGCGGCGATCCGACCATCGTGCTGCCGGAGGAGGCGGCGGCACGCGGCTGCGACGGCATCGCCTTGGCCGCGACGTCGAGCCCGCGCGTGCGCCGCGCCGCCGAGCGAATCGCCGCGGCGATGCCGGTCGAGGTGGTCGCGTGGCCGCCGCTGGTCGACGGCACCGCGGTGCGCGACCTGGGGCGGTTCTCCCGCTACTGGGAGCGGGTCAGTCGTTCGGCGCTCGCCTCCACGCCGGTGCTGTGAACGCCTCCCAGCCATCGGCCGCTTCGGCAAAGCAGGCGGGCGCGACCCACGCGACGCGCCGTCCGTCTGCCGGGTGGGCCACGGCGAGCCGCGCCGCGTGAAGCAACATCCGCCCGGCGGGGAGCGGGCGCCCGTAGAGCGGGTCGCCGACGATCGGCAGCCCCAGCCATGCCAGGTGCACCCGCAGTTGGTGCGATCGACCGGTCAGCGGTTCGAGAGCCAGCAGCGCCCGACGGCGGTCGGCGGCGACGGCGAGAACCCGCCAGCGCGTGGCGGCGGCCCGGCCGGCGGTCGGATCGACGCGCTGCCGTGGCGGCCGCCCGGGCTCGGGGGCCAGCGGCGCGTGCAGCGTTCCCCACGCGCGCGACGGCACCCCCTCGACCACCGCCACGTACTCCTTGTCGACGGTGCGGGATTCGAACGCCGCGCCCAGCAGCCTCCGCGCCTCACGCGTGCGCGCCAGCACGAGGATCCCCGAGGTGTCGCGGTCGAGGCGGTGCACCCCCTCGACCGCGCCGAATCGGTCGGCGAGCACGGCCGCCGCCGCGGGGGGATCGTGCGCGGTCCGGGCAGGCACCGAGGGCATGCCGGCCGGTTTGTCGATCACCACCAGTGCGGCGTCGGCATGGAGGATGCGCGGCACTGCGGCGCCGCCTGCCGTGTCGCTCACAGGACACCGAGCGCCTCGACCCAGGCGCAGAGGCCTTCCGCGGGCGGCCCGGCACCATCGGCCACCGGCAGCGTTCCCACCGGATACCCGGCCGCCTCGAGGCGCTGCCGGTCGGCGTCCCGCAGCGCGACGTCCAGCACGGTGCCGCCGAACAGCACCGCGCGGCTGCGTCCCGGCTCCGCCGGTGCGATCGTCGCCTGTCTGGGGATCAGGCCCCCGACCAGCGCGACGCCGCGCACCGCCGGGCCGAGCCGTTCCGCGGCCAGCCACGCGAACGAGCCCCCGGCCCCGCTGCCCGCCAGCGCCACGCGCGACGTGTCGAGCGGCCGGCGGGCACGGAGCGTCTCCAGCGCGCGGGCCACCGCCGCCAGGTCCTCTCGGCCCCAGCGTTGAGGGTCGGACGAACGCGGCACGACCACCGCGATCCGATGGCGTGCGGCGGCCAGCCGCCACGTGCGCAGCAACGTCTCGGCATCGGCGACGGCGCCGGGCGCGTCGAACCAAACGAGCGTCCCCGATGGCGCACCGGCGTCGGCAGGCGGCACCACCGCCGATACCGGCTCGGGCAACTCGGGCGCCTCCAGCCGCATCACGGTGACCGCGGCCGGATCCGCCTCGGCAGCGGGCACCTGGGGCGGCGGATCGGATGGCACCACTCCCGTCGCGACCGTCACCTCGGTCGCCGTCCCGTCGCGCGACAGCCAGAGGCGCACCGGCGTCCCGGGCTCCAATCCACCCACGATGCCGCCGAGCGCCGCGGCACCGTCGAGCGCTTGCCGCTCCGCCGCGTCGCCGCCGGCCTCCTCGACCCGCGCGGCGACGATCACGTCGCCGGGCAGCACTCCGGCGCGGGCGGCGGGCCCGTCGGGCCACACCCAGGCCACCGCGACCCCGGCGCCGGCGGCGTCGCCGTCGGCAGCCGTGCGGCGCGGCACGACACCGAGCACCGTCCGCCGCCACGGGGGCAGCGTGGCGACGAGTTTCGCCGTCACCGTCAGCGTGCGCGGCGGTGCGTCGGCCGTGCTCCGCTCGAGCGTGAGCGTGACGGTGTCTCCCGCGTAGCGTGGGGCGATGCCGTGGCGGACATCGGCGACGCGCGACACGGCGCGCCCATCGACCGCCACGATCCGGTCGCCGGGGCGGATGCCCGCCTCGGCGGCCGGCGAACCGGCTCGGCAGACGGCGATCACCGGAGCGCCGTTGAACGGATCGCGTGACTTGTAGCCGATGCCGAGGATCCCCGGCGACAGCGTCTGGCCGTCGCGCAACCGGGGCAGCACCCGGAGGATGTCCTCCAGCGGCACCGCGAACCCGATCCCGGAGTCATACAACTCCGTGCCGGTGTTCATCCCCGCGGTGTCGGCCGGGATCGGGGCGAGCACACCGATCACGCGCCCGCGAATGTCGACCAGCGCCCCGCCGTAATTGGCCGGCGACACCGCCGCATCGGTCTGCACCGACCGGCCCCACGAGCGGTACAACGCCGAAAGGATCCCCACCGCAACGCCCGGCGAGGCCGCGTCCCAGCCGCGGCCGACCGCGATCGTCCACTGGCCGACGGCGAGTTCGCCGCGGGGTGCGACCGCCGTCACGGGGCGTGTGCCGTCCGGCAGCGACGCCACCCGCACCAGCACGATGCCGCGGGCCTCGTCGCGACCGACGACGCGGCCGACCCCGCGACTCCCGTCGGCGAACACGACCACCGTCTCGACGACGTCGGCGGGCACGGCGAAAGCGGTGGTCAGGATCGAGCCATCGGCATCAATCACCAGGCCGGTCGACGGGCCGGTCGACGGCGCGGCTTCGGCCCCCGCGTTGACCGCGGCCACCGCCGCCCCGGGCTCGATCCGCACCACCGCGGGGGCCACCGCATCCACCGCCCCGCGAAACGCCTCCTCCTCCGCCAGTGTCAACTCGCCCGAGGGACGCGCCGCAGCGCCCGCCGGCGGAGCGCACCACGCCGGCGATGTTGCGGCGGCGGCGACGCACAGCGCCAGGCCGAGGAGCAGCGGCGCCGGAGGGCCGAGCGACCGGGCGGGCCGCCGACCGAAACGGTCATCACGGCAGGTCATCGGGAGCCTCCGGCGGCGGGTCGCGGCCCGAGTTCGCAGTCGACGATCGCACCGTCGCGGACCACCGTCAGCCGCACCGGATCGCCGGTCGCCAAGCCGCCGAGCGCCTGCTGCACCGCGGTGCGCGACGGCGTGGCCCGACCGTTGACGGCCACGAGCAGGTCGTCGGCCCGCAGGCCGGCGGCCGCTGCCGGTGAGCCGCCGCGGACGGTCTCGATGAACGGCGGGGTCTTGTCGAGCAGATCGGGCACGAGGATCACGCCGAGAGCCGCCGGGTCGTAGCGCTCCTGCGACGCGGTCAAAGGGGCGGTGGCACGCCCGGCGACGATGTCGGCGTAGGCCTTGGCGACCTCGTCGACCGGCAGGGCATATTTGAGCCAGACGCCGCTGGCGTTGGCCCGCAGTTCCTTCCCCAACAGACCGATAAGGCGGCCGCGCCAGTCGATCAGCGCGCCACCCGGCGAGCCGGGATTGTTGGTCGTGCAGTCGAGGATGTAGACGTCGCCACGATACGGAGCCTCGTAGGCTCCGCGCCGGGCGTCGAGCGGGATCACGGCGGCGATCACGCCATGCTGCACGCTGACCCGTTCGTCACCCACCGCCACGCCGAACAGATTCGAGAGCGCGAGCACCCGCGAACCGGGCGCGAGACGCGGCTGGTCCGCACCCAAAGCGAGCGCCGGGAAATCCTCCCCGTCGAGTTGCAACAGCGCCAACTCGCGGCGCGGATCGGCACCGACCAACCGGGCCGTGTAGCGGCGACCGTCGTCGAGCACGCAATCGATGGCGTCGGAATCGAGCACGGTGCTGAGCACCGTCACCACGTGGCCGCCGGCCGTGACGAGCACGCCCGTCTGGTAGGCCTCGAGTCCGCGCACGCCTCCGGCGCCGTAGATCTTCACGACGCTACGGGCGGCGCCGGCGATCGTCTCGCCGGGCGTCGCCGCGACCGCCGGGCCGGCCACCGACACCGACACCGCGATCCAGGCGGCGATCCACAGCCGCGTTCTGCCCCACGCCGGCGACGAGGCACCCTTCATCGATCGGCCTCCGCGGCGGCGCTCGTGGGGGGAACCGGTTCGGCCGGCGGTTCGATCACCACCTCGTCGATCGTGAACCGTCCGAACGGCACCCCTGCGTGCTCGACGGCGAAGGCGCCGGGAAGGCCGTCGTCATTCGTCGCCGGCCCGAAGCGCACCAGGCAGGGCTCGGCATCGGGAGTGGTCCACAGATCGACCCCCACCACCGCGCCGTCGGCGGCCACGTGGAACTGGACCTCGACCCCGGCGACCGCCGACTCCAGCACGTCGAGATACGCCGCCTCGTCGGCGGCGGCACCTGGAACGCCGGCCAGCGCGGTGCCGAGGTAGGTGGTGCGCCCGAGCGATTCCGGGCCGTCGAGCAGCAGGCGGCGCCAAAGGACGAGCGCCGCCAGCAGTCCGCCGCTACCCGGCGGGGCGGGATTGGCATCGAGTTCGCCACCGGTATCCAGTGTGCTCGTCCCGGTCGGTAGATCGATCGACGCCGTCGTTGCAGCCAACTCGACACGGAACGCCTGGCCATCGTCGAGCCGACCGGCGATCCGCCACGTCCCCGCGGGACGCTCGAGCCGGTGGTGTCCCGCGATCCGTTCGGCGACCCGGCGGCGCTCGACGGTGTTGAAGTGGTAGTTGGCGAAACCAGGACGGGCTTCGAACAATCCGCGCAGCGTTTCCGGCAGCGGTGCAGCCTCGGCCGGCGCTGCGGCCGGAGGCTCCCCCGGCGGCGGATCGTCGCCGGGCCGACGCGGCCCCCCGGGACGGCGGCGCTGCCGTTGCCCCCCTTCCCCGGCCGCGAGGGCCGCCAGTTCGGCCGGCGCGTGGACCCCGGCGAGGCGCACGACGATCTCCCGCTTCGTGCCGCCACTGCGAAACACCAGCGGTACCCGCCATCCCGACGGCAGCGTCCCGAGAATGTTCTTGAAGGCGTTCACCGTGCGGACCGGGCGCCCGGCGAGAGCCACCACTTCGTCGTCGTAGCGCAGACCGCGCCGGTAGGCGTCGGACGACTCGAGGATGTCGGACACCACCACCCTGCCATCCTCGGCGGTGGCGACCGTCGCTCCGAGCGTGGCATGGTCGACGATCCGCCCGCCCCGGAGCCCACCGAGAAAGTGCCGCACCTGATTGGCCGAAATCGCGTAGCCGACCCCGACGTTCACGCGCCCCCGTTTCTCGAACGAGGCCCGGCCGTTGATGCCGATCACGCGGCCGGCGGCGTCGAACAGCGCGCCGCCGGAGTTGCCCGGGTTGATCGCCGCGTCGACCTGCAGGCAGTCGGCGTATTCGAGGATCGTGCCCGCGGGAAACTGGTAGCGGTGGATCCCGGAAACGATTCCGGCGCTCACCGAGGGCTGGAAATCGGTCGCCAGCAGGAACGGGTTGCCGACCGCGAAGCAGGGATCGCCCACCGCGACCTCGTCGCTGTCGGCGAGGACGGCGTACGGAAAGTCGTCGCGCCCGACGAGTTTGATCACCGCGACGTCGCCGGTGGGGTCGAGTCCGACGAGCACGGCGTCGTAGGAGCGCCCGTCGGAGAGGCCGCACTTCATCGCGATGCCGGCGGGTTGGACGACGTGGAAGTTGGTCACGGCGTAGCCGTCGGCGCTGACGAGCACGCCCGACCCTCCGCCGGCTTCTCCCGCGAAGATCGACACCGCGGCACGCACCGCTTCCGCCATCACCTCGACGCGCGATCGTTCCGCCGCGAGGACGTCGGCGCGAGGTTCGGCGCCGGCCCGGTCGGGTGCGCCTCCGACCGCCGCGGCGAGCGACAGCGCGGCCAGCGCGACCCATCGCGCACGGCGCCGGTCGCAGGACGCGGCCACGGGGCGGGCAGCCGGTCCGGTCACGATCGAGAGCGTCCGTGGCATGTGGATGGCGTCACCTGTCGATCGCGGCCGCGTCGAACCGGAGGGGAAAACCCGGGTCGGCCGGCCCGCCGAACTCGACCACGAGCGTCAGCCGGCGGCCGCCGGCGATGTCGAGATCGACCGCAGCCGCCGCGCCCGGGTCGGCAGCGCTGATCGTCGCGCGGTGCACCTCGCGGTCGTCGACCCGCACCACGAGCGTGACCGTGCCGCCGGTGGGACGCGGCAAGGCCGGCAGCAGGCGCGTGTGAAAACGGCGCCCGCCGGGGGGGATCCGGTAGGTCACCTCCGTCCTCGGGCGCACGAGCAGGCCGCCATCGGGCAACGGTCGCGGAGCGAAGAACGCCCCGACGCCGTCGATCTTCATGAGCGAACCGAAGAACGGCTCGACCTCGACCTTTTCCGGCGTCAGGCCCGCCAACTCGACCGTCCGTCCGGCGGCGTAGTCGATGCCACGGAGGCTCGCGGCCGGGAAGTGGAGACCGCCGTCGAGGACCAAGCCCGCCGCCGACCACTCCACGGCACGGGCGACGAACCTCCCTCCGGCGACCGCCACCGACACGGCGCCGGCCGGCACGCCCGCCGAAGCCGCTTCACGGAGAAACACCAGGCCGAGCACTTTCGCACGCTTCACCGGGATCGTCTCCCCGTCGAGCACCACGGTCACGGCCTGCGGATCGACCGTCGCGATCGCGCAGGGGACGAACGTGGTCGGCTCACCGGCGACGATGAGTAGATCGCCATCGGCGCCCTCGGGCAGGTCGGCCTGCCAGGGTGCGGGGCCGGGCGCCGAAGGGGGCGCGGCGTCGCGCTTCGTCCACTCGACGCGCAGCACCTTCTCCGCCGGCAGGCGCCACTGGCCGTCGCCGCGAACGAGCGTCGCGGTCGCCGTCCCTCCTTCGGTCGCCAGCCCGAAGTCGGCGCCCGTGAGCCAGCCGCCATCGACGCACGTGACGGTGACCGCCGACGCGTCCTCGACCTCCGCGCCGACGACGTCGACACGGCGCAGGGAATCGACCGGGATCGATCGCTCCGCGCCGACGACGGCGATCACGACCGCCTCCGCCGTGACCCGCACCAACGTGCCTTCCACGGTCGTCCCGTCGGCGACACGGAGCACCGCCGCCGGTCCTGCCGAACTGGCCGGTTCGGCCGCCACGCCGCCCGTGAGCCAGCCGGCGACCGCGCCCAGCGCCAGTGCGAACGCCATCGTGTGCGAGAGGCGGCGCGGGCGGCCGACCGCGGTCCAGGGGTCGCCGGGCGCGTTGGCGGGGCGGCAGGCGGCATCGCGCGGCATGGGGCGACGTAAGCTCCGGGCCCGACTATCGCGACGGGGCGGGTTCGTCCCCCGCCGCGAGCCGCTTGAAGTACTGCTCGATCGCCTCGCGGTAATGGGCGGGGTATTCGCGTCCGATCTGCTGCAACGCCTCCTCACGCTTGTGAGGAGGCAGTTGCCCCCAGCCGTCGCCGTCGCCGATGTCTTTGCGCGTCACTTCGCCGGGCCCCCGGCCGCCAGCGATGCGGCTGTCGTCCATCGGCCTCCCCCCCTGACCTTGTCCGCCGCCGGAGCCCGAGCCGCCCGAGCCGCTGTCTTGCGATTGCGACTCTTGTTCGAGTTTGGCGATCAACTTGTCGAGCGATTCGATCACGCCGTCCTGCACGGCACGGGTGCGCGGCCCGGGTCGACCGAGCCCGAGCCGCCGCGTGACATCGCGCATCCGCCGCGCGATATGGTCGAGCGACTCGTCCTCGAGCGCGGCGATGTCGGCCCGCAACAGACGGGCTACCCGCTCGTAACGCACCGGGATCGCGCCGGCGTGCTCGAGCAATGTGTCGAGCGTGACGATCGCCGTCTCCGACTGAAGCAACCAGTGCTGGCAGGCAGCGGTGTGGAACAGCACCGCGGCGGGATCGATCGCCATGGCGGTGTCGACGGCGGAGAGGAGCGGCAAGGCCTCGTCGAAGCGGTCGCGACGCACCAATTCGCGGCCGAGCCACGCCCGAAGCGTGTCGCGGGGAAACGGCGCGACCGACGACTCCCCGAGCCAGGCGAGATCGGGAAGCCCCGCCGGATCGTCGATCGCCGTCGCCACGGCCGCGACGCGGGGATCGGCCGCGCCGCAGGCGGCCAGCGCCGCGTCGAGCAGATCGGCCTCCGACCCGCCGCCGTTCCCCACCGACGCCACCCACGCCTCCTCGGCCCGCGCCCGGGCGCCGGCGTCGGGAATCGTGGCGATCCAGTCGCGCACCGACTCGGCCGCGCGCTGCGGGCTGCCCACCGTCCAGGTCGCCGGCCGCCGTACCTCCCCCTCCGCGGGCGCGGCGGCCACGGCCGCGAACGACCACGACGCCAGGCAGAGGGCCACGCCGAACGGGAGGCAGGTGCGGGCGACGGCCATCGGATGCCCCGGGGAAAACGACATTGGCATCATACCGTGCCGGTCCAATCGATGACACGCCGCGACGGGGTGACACCGCAATGCGGCGCCGTCATTCGGTACGGCCGGCGACGATGTCGTGGGCGGCACGCTCGATCGTCCGCTGCCGCTCGGCGAGGCGCCGCACCGCTTCCACCAATTCCGGTTCTTCCGCCTGCTCGGCGTCGCCGGCGAGCAGCTGTGCGAACCGTCCGGTGCGCGTGTTCACCCGCATCTGCAGCGAGCGGATCATCTTCAATTCCGAGAGCTTGTCCACCAGCGGCTGCTCGCCGGGTTGGGCCGGCCGTCCGCCCGATTCCCCCTTCGCCTTCGCCTGCTGCTCACGCTGCGCTTTCTCGAGGGCGGCGATCATCTCTTCGAGGTTGGCGACGATGGCCTGCATGATCCCGCGGGTCGTGGTGCCGGCTTCGCCGCGGCCGAGCCGGCCCGCCGCCTGGACCGCGTCGTCGTGGAGCTGCACGAGCGCCTCGGGAATCGCGACCGCGGAACCGTCGTAGCGGACGAGCGCCAAGGCCC
>JBJSXB010000035.1:0-18173 GCA_046086245.1 Planctomycetaceae bacterium
GCCGCGGGGCACTCCTTCACGGTGGACGCGTTGCCGGGTGCGCCGCACGAGCGGGAACCGGGCACAGCGTAGGCCGACGCGACCGGGCATCGACGTGATGCGCGCTCGCGGCGGCCTGCGTCGCGCGCGGCGGACCCGTTCCGCCGTCGCAGTGCCGGCCGATCGGTCCGACGCATCCGGCACGGCCGGGTGCAGGCCGTGGCAGTGGATGCCGGCGCAGCGTCCCTCCATTGGAGTCCACCGATGATCCTTTCCCAGCGCGTCGTCCGTCGGTCCTTCCTCACCGCGGTGATGCTGTGCAGCACCGCGGTCACCGGCCGTGTGGCCGAGGCGGCCGTGCCCTTCTTCGGCAGCGGCACCAGCGCCGCGGGCCGACCGGTCGCCTTCCAGGCGACCCTGTCGATCTCCGGCACGTTCCTCGACGTGCGGCTGGACAACCTCTCGCCGGTTCCGTCGAAGTTCGCGGCCGACCTGCTGTCGAGCTTCTATTTCGACGTCGTGCGCAGCGGCAGCATCCGTCCGGCGCTGACGTACGTGTCGGGTACGGGCCAGGTCTACCAGTGGCTGTCGGGAACGACCGACCGGGCCGTGGTCTACCAGAGCGGTTCGATCACCAGCGGCCTCGGGCCGAGCAATCTCGTGGCGACCGCGCCCGGCGACAAGACCTGGCAATTCCGCGCGATGGACCCCTCGTTGCCCCCCAAGGAGGGCTTCGGGATCGGCACGGTCGGCAACACGTTGCTGTCGCCCAATGGCTTCGATCCCAAGATCGTCGGACCGCCGGGCAATGGGCAGATCGCCTTCTCGATCTACACCGGCGCCGACATCGAACCGGGGAGCCAGCAGCTCGATTTCCAATACTTCGTGCGCGACACTGCCACGTTCCGCTTCGGCGGCCTGGCGGGGTTCACGGAGGCCGACATCGGCCCCGACGCGATGTTCGGCCTGGGTACCGCGCCCGACTCGATCATCGAGCTGCCCGAGCCGGGAGGCGTGGCGATCGCCGCCAGCGGCGCCATCCTGGCGGCCGGGTGGCGGCGCGTGCGCCACCGTCGGCGGCGAGCCGGCCGATGACGCACGCGCGTGGTTTGCGCCGGTCGCTCCTGCTGGCTCTGGTGATGGGAGTCGCCGTATGTGCGTCGTTTCTGGCGTGGATTCCCGAATGCAAGCGGGTCACGCAGCGCGCCGTGCCGCGGCCCGTGGCGGACAGCGAGCGGGAAAGTCACCGATGAAACCAAGCCGACGGCATCGCCTGTCTCCGCCGCCACAGTGTCCACACGGCGAGCACCGTGGAGGCGACGATGAAAGCAGGTCGCGCACCGCGGGCCGCTTGCGTCGCCACGGTCGGCCACTATACTCCCGCAACGCGATGCGATCGGTGGTGGAAGGGCGTCGGTACGACGAGCTTCGCACACCGCCGGCCGACGAGCGGACAGCGACGTGCGGAAGACGAATCGAGGGACAAGCCGGATCGCTCCGGCGGGTCCATCGCAGCGTAAGCCGGCGTGAGAGAGGGCCAACGGGCTTTCCCTCACGCCGGCTTTTTTCGTTTCCGGGCGTCGGCGACGGGGCAGGCCGGCGCGCCGCGCGAACCATCTGGTCGATGCGTGGCCACCACGAAGACGAGGGAAGTGATGACGCGAATCACCAGCGGTCGGTTGATGCACGAGCGGACCGTGCGGATGGTCGCGCAGTCGGCGGCCACGTTCGAGCACCTGCTCGTCGGCCGGGCACCGACCGGCGCGACCGTGGTCGCGGGCAGCGACTGGCTCGTGCTCACGCTGCACGAGCCGTTCACCACCGCGGAGCGGCTCCAGGCCCGTGATGCCGCGGGCGCCCGGCGGGTGCGGCAGGTGCACGCGGCGCTGTTCGCCCGGGGGCTCGACCCATTCCGGCGGCATCTGTTCGAGGGGACGGGCGTGCTGTTCCACGGCGCGGCGGTCCACGTCGACGCCGTCAACGGCAGCATTCTCAAGACGCTGTCCACCGAACCGACGGTCGATCTGTTCGTGCTCGGTCGCGCCCATCCGGTGCTCGGCGTGCCGGTCAACGACCACCATCGCAGTGCAGAGCCCGGCGGGGCTGGATCCGCCCGGGCATGACGACGAGGAGGCGGAGGGAACCGGACACCGGAGGGATCCACAACCATGAAGAAGGTGACCCATGCTGGTACTGACGAGGAAGAACCGCGAGAGCGTGGTGATCGGACGCCCCGAAGATCTCGAGGTGATCCTCGAAATCACGATCCTGGAGATCGAGGGGGGGAGGGTGCGCCTCGGTTTCGCCGCCGACGCGAAGATGCCGATCCACCGCCGCGAGGTCTGGGAGCGGATCTGCAACGGAAACGGTCACGGCGTCGGTGACGGCGAGGTGGCGACGGGCGTCGCGCCGCGCTCGCGCACCGCCTGATCCGCGGAGGCACCATGAAGTCGCAGGGTGAAATCAAGGCCGCCGTGTGCGATGGCGTGTCGCGATTCCAGCAGGAGGTGATCGGCCGCGGTCCGCGGGACATCCACGCCCATCTCGTCGGATCGCTCGTCGTGGTTCGGTTGCAGGGGGTCCTGACGCCGGCGGAGCGCCAGTTGGTCGCGCCGTCCGGCGGAGACTCCCATGCCCAGGGCAACGGAGCCGACGGTGGCAACGGGCGGGCGCTGCTCAAGCAGATCCGCACGCACGTCGTGGCCAATGGGCGCGGCCGGCTGGTATCGCTGGTGGAATCGGTGGCGGGAGTCAAGCTCGTCAGTATCCATCACGACATCTCGACGGTCACCGGCGAGGAACTGCTCGTCTTCAGCCTGGCGGCGCCGCCCGCCTGCCGGCCGAAGAAGCAGCCTTGAAGGGGGCGGTCGCCGGTTCCCGCGGGGCGCGCCGGCCCGCGGGAGCCGGCGCCACCGCGGCGAACTGTCCGTCTTGGTGGCGGCGGCGACAGGGCGGTCGCTGGCCGGGGCAGGCCGGCACGCGAATCGTTCCCCGTGCGGAGCCCTGCGGGCAATGGATGCCGTCGTGGACACCGGGGTCCCGGTGCCGCGTGGAGCATCCCCGATGCAGACCGAACCGGTGGTGAGCTTCGACGACATCCCGGTGGACGAGGCCGTGCGCGAGGCGGCGCTCGAACAGATCGCCCACCTCGAGCACCTCTATGGCCGGATCACCGGATGTACGGTGGTCATCGGCCAGCCACACCGCCATCACCGCGACGGCCGCCTGGCCCGCGTGCGCGTCGAGGTGGTGGTGCCCGGAGGGGAGGTCGTGGTCAGCCACGATCGGCACCACGACCACGGTCACGAGGACGTGCTGGTGGCGCTCCGCGACGCCTTCCACGCGGCGCGGCGGCGGCTCGACGACCTCGTCCGGCGCCGCCGTGGGGAGGAGAAGCGGCACGACGGTCCGCTCCACGGCCACGTATCGTCGCTGTTTCGCGCGGCGGGTTACGGGTTCATCACGGTGCCCGAGGGTGGCGAGGTCTATTTCCACGCCCATGCGGTCGCCGACAACGGGTTTCCCCGACTCGCCGTCGGCGCGCCGGTGACGCTCACGATCGAGGACGGCGAGATGGGCCCGCAGGCGGTCGTCGTCCATCGGGTGCAGCGGCGTCTCACCACCGCGGCCGACGTTCCTCCGGAGGCCACGCCATGACCATGGCACCGGTGGTGGACACGATCGACCTGCCGATACCGGCATTCGAGTCGGGGGGTGCGCCGATCGAACTGCCCGCTCGGCTCTGTGTGCCCGAGGGGGCGATGGGGTTGGTGATCTTCGCCCACGGGAGTGGCAGCGGCCGGGACAGCCCGCGCACGCAGGCGGTCGCCGCCGTGCTCCATCAGGCGTGGTTGGCCACCCTGCGTTTCGATCTGCTCACCCCGAGCGAGGCCGCCGACCGCGCCAACGTGTTCGACGTCGGGCTGCTCGCCGACCGCCTGCTGGCGGCCGTGCGCCTCGCCGGAACGCGCGACTCGACCTGCCGGCTTCCCGTGGGGCTGTTCGGTGCGAGCACGGGCGCGGCGGCGGCCCTCGTGGCGGCGGCCCGCGAACCGCGGGTGGCAGCGGTCGTGGCGCGCGGCGGGCGGCCCGATCTGGCCGCACCGTTTCTACCGCGCGTCCGGGCACCGACGCTGTTGGTGGTCGGCGGCGCCGACGAGGAGGTGGTCGCCCTCAACCGCACGGCGCTGGCGGCGCTCGGCGGGGTGAAACGCCTCGACGTCGTCGCGGGAGCGACCCATCTGTTCGAGGAGCCGGGAACGCTCGACGAGGTGGCACGGGTGGCGGCGGAGTGGTTTTCGAGATACCTGCACGAGGGGGACGCATGATGAACGAGCGCGTGTTCGCCGATCGCGAGGAGGCGGGTTGGCTGCTGGTGGAGCGGCTGCGCGGCGACGCGCTGGAGAAGCCGCTGGTGTTGGCGATACCGCGTGGCGGCATCGAGGTCGGGGCGGCGATCGCCCGCGGCCTCGGCACCGAACTCGACGTGGTGCTGGCGCGGAAGCTGCGGGCACCCCACCAGCCGGAATTGGCGCTCGGCGCGGTGGCCGAGGGAGGGGCTCTGCATCTCAATCACTTCGCCAGCGCGATGACCGACGTCGGCGAGACGACGATCGAGGCGGAACGCCGTCGGCAACTGGCCGAAATCGAACGGCAGCGCGACATCTACCGTCCGGTACGGCCTCAAGTGCCGATCCGGGGACGACACGTGATCCTCACCGACGACGGCATCGCGACCGGTGCGACCATGACCGCGGCGCTCCAGACGATCCGTGCCGCGGGCGCCGCCGACGTGACGGTGGCGGTGCCGGTCGCGGCTCCGGATCGGATCGACGCCATCCGCGCGTTGTGCCAGCGCGTGGTGTGTCTGCAGGAGCCGGCGGCGTTTTGGGCCGTGGGGCAGTTCTACCGGCGGTTTCCCCAGGTGGACGACCAGCGGGTGGTGGAGTTGCTGCGCGACTTCGGCCAGCCGGAGACGAAGTGGCTCGCGCCTGGGGATCACGCCCCCCATGGCACGACCGTGGCCGCCGGCTGACGGGGTGCCGCGTCCGGCGACGGAGTCACTCGGGCTGGGGTTCCAGCGGCGGCAATTCCCAGGTGTCGACTTCGACCACGGCGACGACGTGGGCCGCGTTGATCGAGCACAGCGCCCGATCGGGCGACGACGACTTGATCACCGGAAAGTGCCCCCACGGGAAGCCGTCCTTGCGATGCGGGATCATCAGTTCCACGTCGATCCACACCGCCCCGCCGGGGGCTTCGCGGACCGCGCGGATCCGGTCCACGACGAGCACCTGGCTGGTGGCCAGCAAGAGCGCCATGCGGCACGGGGCGGCGGCGATCCGGTCGGTGAACCAGGCGGGAAGGAGTTCCTGGATCGGCCGGCGCCGGGGGGCGGTGTCATCCATCGTCGCCTCGTCGGCAGTGGGCCCGCGCATCGGGCAGGCGGGTCGTTGGCGAGCATCATCGCCGCCGGGCGCCCGACCGCAATGGCGCGGGTCGGGCTCGGCCGGTCGGCTGGCCTTCCGACGGATCGCGGGCCGGGGCTATATCTCCCCGCATGCTGCACTTTCTCGGGATCGGCGCGCAGAAAGCGGGCACGAGTTGGCTCTACGAGGTGCTGCGCCGGCATCCCCAGGTACGGTTTCCGGGGGTCAAGGAGGTCCATTTCTGGGATCAGCAGCGCCACTTGGGGCTCGACTGGTATCGCGGGCTGTTCGCCGGCGACGACGGCCGCCGTGCGGGCGAGATCACCCCGGCCTACGCGATTCTTCCCCGCGAGACGATCGCGGTGGTCCGGGAGGCGTTTCCCGACGTGCGGTTGGTGTACCTGATCCGCAATCCGATCGAACGGGCATGGTCGGGGGCGAGGATGGCGTTGGGCCGGGCGGAGATGCAGCTGGACGAGGCCTCCGATCAATGGTTCATCGACCATTTTCGCTCCGCCGGGTCGCTGGCCCGCGGCGACTACGAGACGTGCCTGCGGAATTGGTCGGCCCACTATCCCCGGGAGCAACTGCTCCTGGTGCAGCACGAGGCGCTGGCGACCGACCCGCGGGCCGTGGCCGATGCCTGCTGTGACCACCTCGGCATCGGTCGCTTCGGCCCGCTGCCCGAGGTGGCGGGAGAGAAGGTCTTCGCCGGGACGCCGGCGGCGCTACGGCCTTCCCTTTGGCCGGTGCTGCTGACGATCTACCGGCCGCAGATCGAGTCGTTGGCCCGCTATCTCCAGCGCGATTTGGGGGCCTGGCTCGAGCCTCCCGATCCGTCGGCCACCGTCCCAGCCGTTCCGCACGCGTGAGCAAAGCCCCCGCGTGACGGCTGGCCAGCGCTCCAGCGTGGACATCGCGCCGCGGAGAGGCGTTCGTGACGCCTCCTCCGGGGGGGTGCGGACGGCTCACCACTTTGGTGAGGGCCTCACCAAAGTGGTGAGAACCGCTTTTTTCTCGGGAAAAATGCGGTTCCGGTGCGACGCCGACGAGCTGGCAAGTGCCGTTCTCACCAATGTGGTGAATCCGAACCGCGGCGGCCCGGCTACCGCGGAAACCATCGTCGGCGATTGAAAAACGCGATTTTCCAGTGGCTTCAAGCTGTTTTTCAGCAGGCGATCGAACCGCATCGCGGTTTGGCACGCGCTGTGCATTTCCGGAGATGCGACGCGGTGGTGCACGGAGACCGGGGGCCTCACCAAAGGTGGTCTTCGGGTTCTGTCGCGTCTTCGGGTCGGAGGTGTCGGGAGTCCATGGAGCGGCGGTCCCGGCGCATGAGCCTCGGTCCGAATCGGTTCGTCACACGGTCTCTGGATCAAGCACGCGGTGGATCACCCACCGCACAGGAGGTGCATCATGATGATGATGGTTGCCTTGGGGATCACGGCGGAGGAGTTGTCGAACTCCGTCAAGTCGAGTGCCCCGCGATCGTGGGGCGGCCGACTCGCAAGCCCCCAGTTTTCCTGCCTCGTGATGTCGGGTGACTCCGGCCTCCGGCAGCGGCTCTCGGCTGTCACCGAGTTGAGCGGTTGGACGCAGTGTGAATCTCCGACGTCGATCGAAGGATTGCGTCAGGCGGTCGGTCGTGAATTCCAACTCGTGGTGGTCGATCTGGCCAACCCGATCGCCGGTGCCGCCGGCGACGTGACGGAGATCGCGGAGGAGTTCGCCTCCCGGCCCTCGACGCTCCTGCTGGTCTGTGGCTCCGAGGATCGCATCGAGGATGAGCTGTGGGCTCGGCAACTCGGTGCCTTCGTCTACCTGCCCGGCGTGTCCAGCGGTGATTCGCTCGTCTCGCTCTTCGCCGAAGCCCGGAAGGTGTCGGAGCAGCGTGGCGTCGGACGGTTCGTGCCGGTTTCTGCCTGAGACGTCGCCGACCGGCCGGCGGGGCATCGCCCCGCCGGAGGGGTCGAGGGGTCGGGCAGGCGGTCGTCGAGCCTGGGGGCCGTTCGAAGGGTTCGCCCCGCGGGTCGGTGGCCGCGGTCGGTGGTGGTGAGCGAGACAGAGTGGGGTCACGAAGCCGGCCGCCGTCGCCACCAGCGCGGTCGGTTGTCTGGGACGGCTTCGTGAAAAACCAGGGTTCGTCGTCGGGACAGGCCGCACCCAGGCGGCATGGTGTACGGAAGTTCAGTCATCGTTCGGTGTGATGGATCTCAACCGCCCCTCGGGGCCCAGCGAAAGGAACCGCTCGTGAGCACGTACGTGGATTTCGACATGCAGGATGACGGAGAAGAGCGTCCCCGTGCCGTCGGGTTTGGACGCACGCGTGAGCCGATGATGGGAAAAAAGAAGCGGCCTGAATATCGCCGAAGTGGGTCGGCTCCGCAGAACAGCGGCTTCTGCCGCCGATCGACCAAGAAATGGACCTGGGGCTGCGGCCGCTCGGCTCGCATGCTCGACTCCCGGGCGAGGACGTTCGCCGGGTGCATCGCCCTGCTGCTCACGCTGGCCGCATCGGTCGCGTCAGCGGAGTCGGTGGTGAATCTCGATCTCGGGTACGTCGGCAACGCCGGCAATACCGTCAAGGCCGGCAACGGATTCGGCACGGTCGCCTACGAGTACCAGATGGCGAAGACCGAGACGACCAACGCCCAGTACGTGTCGTTCCTCAACCATTCCACCGCCGGCAAGAATGGTGAGTTCGGCGTGTTCAGCACCGCCAACGCGGCGAACTCGGCGTACATGATCCAGCAGTCGGGCACCCCTGGGAACTTCGTCTACTCCCTCAAGAACCCGGAAGCGGCCGACAAGCCGGTCAACTTCGTCTCCTGGTTCTCCGCCGCCCGTTTCGCGAACTGGTTGAGCAACGGTGGCACCATCGAAGCCAGCACCGAGACGGGGAGCTACACGCTCGACGGCAAGACATCGGGTGCGCTCGTGGCCCGCAATCCGGGTGCGATCTATTACCTGCCCAGCGCCGACGAGTGGACCAAAGCCGCCTACTACAACGCCAGCGCGTCCAACTTTTACCAGTTCGCAAGCCTCTCCTCGACCAACGCCAGCCTCAACGGCACCCTGCCCTCCGCCGGCAATGCATCGAGCGACCCGGCTTCGTTCTCCGCCACCTGGAACGCCACCTCTTCCGGTCCGACCACGGTCGGCTTCTTCAACACCGTCACCTCGGCGTACGGCATGTACGACATGGTCGGTAACGTCAACGAGATGACCGACACGCCGAGCCCCACCGACGCCAGCCGCTACGCCCTGTTTTCGGGCAGCTATGCGTCAGCACAGCAACAGATCGAAACCTTCAACAGCAATACCGCGCCCCTGTTCGTCACCGGCACGACGGAGAACGCCCCCCGCGGCTTCCGCATCGCCGCCGTTCCCGAGCCGTCCACCATCGCGATGCTCGGCATGGGTGGTGTAGTCGGGCTGGTGAGTTGCGGCGGATGGCTGCGACGTCGGTCCGCCTGACGACCACGGTTCGTCCGGTCGGGGCGGATCGCTTCCGCTCTCCCGATCGTCCCGATGAATCGGACGCGATGGCCCGCTTCCCACCACGGTGGGCGGCGGGCCGTCGCGTTTGTACGTCCGCGCGGTGCGACGTCTGACTCGCACCGCCCTCGCGCTGCGGTGGCGGGACGGTTTGACCCGTGATGGCGCCCGGTGCTACGGTCGGACGCATGGACGATTCCCACGGATCGGCGGGGCGGTTGCCCGCGGTGCCGGCCCGCCCCGGCGATGCCACCGTGCTGTCGCCGAACCCCGGCGACGCGGTGCTCGCCACCGCCAGTGTCAACGAGATCGGCCGCGCCCTCGAGGGGCGCGTGCTCGGCCAGTACCGCCTCGATGAATTCGTCGGCGGGGGCGGCATGGGGGCCGTCTTCCGCGCGCTCGACACCCGCCTCGACCGGCCGGTGGCGGTGAAGGTGCTGTCGCGGCGCCACTCCGCCGACGGGGAGATGCTGCGCCGTTTCGAGGTCGAGGCGCAGTCGGCGGCCCGCCTCGACCACCAGAACATCGGCCGCGTGTACGCGGTGGGTCACGACGATGGTTGGCACTACATCGTCTTCGAGTTCATCGACGGCACCAATCTCCGCGATCTCGTGGCCCGGGGCGGCCCCATCGACGTCGCGAGCACGGTCCGATTCACGATACAACTCGCGGCGGCACTGGAGCATGCCGCGACGCGCGAGGTGGTGCACCGCGACATCAAGCCGTCGAACATCATCATCACTCCCGACGGGCGGGCGCGGTTGGTCGACATGGGGCTCGCCCGCCGCCATCGGATCACCGACGAGGACGACCTCACCCAGACCGGCATGACGCTGGGGACGTTCGACTACATCTCGCCGGAGCAGGCCCGCGATCCGCGCGCCGCCGACGTGCGCAGCGACCTCTATTCGCTCGGTTGCACCGTCTACTACATGCTCGCCGGACGGCCTCCCTTCGCCGACGGGACGATCACGCAGAAGCTGCTCCACCACCAGCAGCGGCGCGCTCCCGCGATCGAGTCGCTCCGTCCCGACGTGCCCCGCGGACTGGCCACGGCGGTACAGCGTCTGATGGAAAAGGAGCCCGCCGATCGCTACCAGACGCCGGCCGAGTTGATCGCCGAACTGACCCCGGTGGCGGAGGCCTGTGGGATCGACGCGGCGTTCGAGAGACCGGTGATTGCCGCCGAGCCGGTGGTCGGTCCGCGGCGCGCGCCGGCGCGGCTGCCGTGGGCGGTGCCGCTGGTGGCGCTGGCCGCCGTGGTGGCGGGGCTCCTCGTGCAGTCGGTGAGCCAGCGGACCGTGCCCGGTGCGGGTGCCGGCAGCGGAGCCACGCCGGCCACCGATCGCGCGACACCGGTCGCCCCGGGGGCGATGCTGCGTGTCGTCGACGAGCCGTCGGCGCCGATCGACCGCGGGAGCGTCGCAGCGGCGCTGGCCACGGCCGCCGACGGTGACGTGGTGGAACTGGCCTTCGACGGCACCCGCGACGAGCCGCCCTGGAACGTGCGCGGGCGCAACGTCACGTTGCGGGCCGCAGCGGGGCGCGCTCCGGTCGTCCGTTTCTCGGCGACGCCTGCCGATGCCCCGGCCGCCGACGGCACCCCGGGAGACGGCGCGTGCCGCATCGCGGCGGGTGGATTGACGATCGAGGGGATCGGCATCGTCTTCGACGCGGGGGCGGGGCCGCTTTTCTCGATCGTCGCCGGGGGTGCGCTGGCGTGCGATGCGGTCGAGATCGAAGCCGCCCTCGCGCGGGGTGAACAGGGCGCGGCCGGCGTCGAGCCGGAAAGTGGCGTCGGCGGATGCGTGGTGCGCTTCGTGGGCCCCGACGGTCGCCCCGACGACGCCGACCCGCCCCCACCCTGCCTGCTGCGGTTCCAGCGGACGACCATCGCGGGCGCCGGCAGTTTTCTCGAGGCGGCGGGCAGTGGCACCGTCGCCTGCGAGTGGCGGGGCGGCGGCTGCGATCTCGACGGACGGTTCGTGATCGCCGAGGGGAGTGCGCGCAGCGGTGGCCCGGGAGTCGCGTTGCGGCTCGACCTGGCGTCCGCCACGTTCGAGTGCGGGGACGGCTTCGCCTGGCTCCTCGACTCGCCCGCCCGGCCTGTCCAACCACACCTGCGCGTCAGCGTCGACGGGTGCCGGTTCGTGGTGCCCGAAGGGCGGGCCCTCGTCGAACAGTCGGGAATCGACGTGCCGGCCGCCTACCGGACGGCGGTCGAGTGGATCGACCACGCCGGCCGGTACGAAGGCAGTGGCGTGTGGCGGCGTATCGACGGATCGGCGGAGCGGCTCGATCTCGATTACGCATCGTCGCCGCGGCCGCTGGTCCATCTGCCGGCCGTCGTGCGGCCCAACGCCGATCGCTGAGCCCCGGACGACGACGCTCGTTTTCTTGACACGGTCCCCGCCGGCCGTATCCAATTCATGCGCCACGGCCGAGCGGCCGCGGCGCGACCGCACGGCCGTCGGCCGCCTTCCGATCCCGCGACCGACGGCTCGTAACCCCCGGGAGTGATCCGATGTTTCGTGGTCAGACGGTTCGTGGTGTTCCGATGGTCGCCCTGGTCGCCGTCTCGCTGGCCGCCGGTGCATCGGCCCGTCCGGCGTTCGCGATCAAGCAATTCTTCGACGAGTTCAAGGCGGTGTATGTGAAGCCCGACAGCGGTGAGGCGGCCGACAAGGCTCTCGCCGCGGCCGTCGAAACGGCCAAGTGCAACGTCTGCCATGTCGGGATGAACAAGAAGGACCGCAACGCCTACGGCAACGCCCTCGCCGACCTGCTCGACAAGAAGGACGACGCCAAGAACGTCGAGAAGATCCGGCAGTCGTTGGAGAAGGTCGCCGCGATGCCGAGCGATCCGGCAAAACCGGACGCGCCGAAGTTCGGTGATCTCATCAAGCAGGGCAAGCTGCCGGTACCCGCGCAGTAGCCGTGCCGCCGCCGGTCGACCGGCGGCCATGGCGGCCGGGTCGTCCTGTGTTCGACATGCGGACCGGCTCCCCGCGGAGCCGGTCCTTTTTTTGTCGGCACCTCCCGCTGGGTGGCGATCAGCCAGCGGCCGCCTCGAGCAGCCGCTCCCCGAGATCGTTTCGTGCCCGGAGCCGCTCCGCGAGCGAAGAGACGGCGAACACGCGCACCCGCTTCACGAGGCTGTCGAACTGCTCGCGGGCCAAGGCACGCACCAACGGGCTCTGGTCGGAGAGCACCCGATACCGGGCCGGCGCCGCCTCGACGCGCACCGCGAGATCGAATTGGACCTCGCGATAGACCGGTGCCGCGTCGACGAGGAGGTCGTGCGGGCCGACGGGTGTCCCCAGCGTGCGCTCGAGCGACCGCGCGAGGCGCGCCGACGTCGCCACCAGTGCTTCGTAGGAACGCCCGGCGAGGGCGCGGTGGATCGCCGGCGACTCCAGCGCGTCGAACACCGCGACCCGCTTGTGGAGCGTGCGCAGCGGGCCGAAAAGCCCCGCCACCAGCGCCTCGGCGGCGGTGCCGCGGGCGTGATGGGCCAGCTGGGCGACGAACGCCGGGTCGTCGGCGGCCGTGATCGCCGGCACGTCGATCCGGTCGCGGACGATCCACACCGCGCGTTGGAGCATCGCGGTGGCGGCACGGACGGCGTGGTGCCAGTAGACCTCGCTGAACATCACGTAGCGCGCGAAGACCAGCATCTCGGCGGCGGTTCGTCCCTTGTCGGTGATCGCCAGCCGGCCCGTGTCGTCGAGGCACAGGCTCGCCAGCAGTCGCGGTTGGTCGAAGTGGCGTCCGTACGGCACGCCGGCATGGAGGCTGTCACGCGACAGGTAGTCCATCTTGTCGATGTCGATCGGTCCCGACAGCAGGGTCTCGAGCATGCGCCCGGCGGGGTCGGTGGCGGTGCCGGCGACGAGCGACGCCACGCGCTCCGGCTCGAGCCCCCACTGTTCCCGGAGCACCGCCGCCGGACCTTCGGTGGCGAGGCGCGCGGCGGCGAGATCCTCGTGCCGGGGGAGCGTGGCCAGCCCCATGTCCTCGAGCGGATGGCAGTAGGGCCAGTGTCCGATGTCGTGCACCAAGGCGGCGACGATGAAGGCGGCGGCGTCGGCGGTGCCGATCGCCGCGCGGAAGGCAGGCTCGTGACGCAGCCGGGTGAGGAACTCGAGGGCCAGGCGATAGACCCCCAGCGAGTGTTCGAGGCGCGAATGCACCGCGCCGGGATAGACGAGCGCCACCAGGCCCAGTTGACTCACCTTTCCGAGGCGGCGGAGTGGTGCGGTGTCGATCAACGCCCGGACGCGGCGCGACAGCGGCACGGTGACGTCGGGCGGAATCCGGATCCCCGGCGTGGCGTCGAGACCGACCAATTCCGGGAGGTCGTCGTAGGGCATCGGGCGATCAGACCGGCGGATAACCGGCGAGCCACCGGGCGAGGGCGGTCACCAGCACGTAGAGCGAGAAGTGGACGACGGCGGGGCTCCACTCGAAGTCGAACGCGGCCAGCGATGCCAGGCCACCGACCGCGAAGAACAGCGGCGCGATGAACAGCCATTGCCACAGATCGCGCGTCATGTCGGGCGGGATGAAGCCGTGGGCGAACCACAACGCCGTCCACGCGGCGGCGCAGGCGAGCGTGCGCACGAGCAAGGCGGCGCCCCGGTGGGGTTCGAGTTCGCGGTCACGGATCGTCTCGTAGCCGAGCCGTGCGCAGGCGATCGCGATCAACGCCGCACCGGCGGCGAGCAGGGGCGCCGGCGTCGCCCCCGGCCCCCACAGCACGCGTCCGCCGAACGCGGCGACGAGAGCCAACGGGAGGCACAGCCCCCACGCGACCCATTGCGTTGTCGACATCGGCAGGTCGAAACGCACCAGTGGCGCCGTGGGGGCCCGGCCCGAGGCGGTGGACGTGGTGGCGGGCGCCTCCGGTTCGTGGATCACCACGCCCGCGCCGGACGTCGCCGGGACCGTGATCGACTGCTTGCACTTCGGGCACGGCCCGGTCTTCCCGGCGAATTTGTCGCTGACGGAGAAGACCGTCTTGCAGCCCGGACAGATGACCGATATCGCCATGCGCTGTTCCGTCGTCGTCGCCATGTGCCCGAATCGGCCCGGCGGGAAGTGTCAGACGACGGCCGGCGGCCGTCAAGGCGCCGCGCAGGAGGTGTCGCGACGGCCTGTCCGCGGGCTAGAATCGAGGGCGGTGACCGCGATCGTGAGACTCCGTCGCCGGGGCGTGACGGACGGGGAACGAAGGATGGCCGACGCGAAGCATGCCACGAGTCGGGGGTCGGCGCCGCGCGGCGAGACCTCTCGCGTCGCGCCCAAGGCGGGAGAGACGGCGACCTCCGCCGAGGCGACGATCACGTTCCACTGCCCCAACGGGCACCGGATCACGATCGCCGCGCGGCTCGCCGGCAAGCGCGGCGCGTGCTCGAAATGCGGGGTCGACGTCGTCATCCCCGCCGGCGTGCCCGCCACGGTGCCGCCGCCCGCCCTGGCACCGGCAGCGTCAGCGCAGCCCTCCGCCCCGGCAGCGGTCGTCGTGCCGGCGGTGGCGCCGGTGCCGTCCCCACCCGACGAATCGGCCGCCCTCGGGGCGCTGTTCGACGCGATCGGCGCTGGTGCCGCCGCCGCCACGCGAGGGGAGGAGAGCAACACGATCACGATGCATACGGCGCCGCGGGATTGGCAGCCACCCGGAGCCGACGAGCCGAGCAACGCGACGGCGCGGCTGGTGGCCCGGCTGTGGGCCGAGCGCGAACATGGCGGGATCGTGGAATTGCACGTCACCGGCGGGAGCGTGATCCTCCCGGAGTGGTACGAAGCGCGCTGGTCGAGCGGCTCGCACGGCCTGTTCGCCAGCCAGGCCGCCGACGGCAGCGTCACGCTCACCGCCGTCGCCTGGGAATCGATCCAGAAGATCGTGGTCCGGCAGGTCGAGGGCCTGCCCGACGGCATGTTCGAATAGCGCCGTCGCCCCGGCGGTCATCCGATCGTGATACGGTCGATCGTGATACGGTTCACCCGTCAGGCGTCCTCGTCGTCGAGGTCCGACTCCGAGATCATCGTGAAGCCCTTGCGGCCGAGCGTTTCGAGACCCATCTCGGTGTTGTCCACCATCAATGCCACGGCCGGACGGCCGCGTGGCCGGACCATGATCGGATAGGCCTGGATGATGTTCACCTCGGCTTGCAGGAGCGCCGTGCACACCCGCGACAGCGGTTGCGGATCGGACGACAATTCGACACCGATCAGATCGCTCTCGATCAGGGGCAGGCCGGCACGTTCGAGGATCTCGCGCCCCTGGTCGGGATGACTGACCAGGAAGCGCACGAAGGCGCACTCACCCGAATCGTTGATCGACAGGGCGACGATCCGCACGCGCGACCCGTCGAAGCGGCGCACCACCTCGAGCAATTGGCCGACCCGGTTCTCGAGGAACACGGTGAATTGTCGGAGCGTCGGCCACTGCCGACCGCGGGCGGTCGCGAAACCCGTGCCGGCGTTTCCCCCGAGGTCGTCGCTGCTCACGTGGGCTTTCCGTCGGGTGCGAGGTTCGGGAGCACGGCAAGGAGGCCGGCGCTGACGCCGGATCAGTGCGGCGCCGGCCTGGCGCCGGGGCCGACACCTGGTCAGAATAGGACGCCGCGCCGCATCGGGTCAAACGCCCCCGTCGCACCGGAACGCGGCGGAGGTCACATGTCAGCCCCCACCCACGACACGATGGTTCGCGTCCGTTACCAGGAAACCGACGGTCAACGGCGCGTCCACCACTCCAATTTTCTCACCTACTTCGAGATCGGTCGCACCGAGATGCTGCGGTCCACCGGGGCCACCTACCGCGAGTTCGAGGATGCCGGGTTGCTCCTGGTCGTGTCGGAGGTTTCGTGCCGCTATTACCAGGCGGCCGACTACGACGATCTGCTCACCATCCGGACGACCCTGGAAGCGTGCGGGGGAGCGAGCATCACCCATGCCTACGAGGTGATCCGGGACGGCCGGATCCTCGCCACCGGCCGCACGGTGGTGGTGTGCGTCGACCGCGACGGCCGCGTCCGGCGGCTCCCCTCGTGGTTGAGGGGGGAGTGGTGAGCGCCGCGCGGGTGCCCTCGCGGATCAGCCCGGCAACGGTACGAACACGAAGCGCTGCTCGCCGCACTGGAATTGGGCGGCGGCGGCGAGACGCACCGGACGCTCGATCCGCATCCACAGGCCGTTGCGGCCCCGGTTGATCGCGCGCCACCCCGCCTCGACGCGGAACAGTTCGGCGTGGACGGGACTGACGAACGGATCGTCGAGGACGATGTCGGCGGAGCCGTCGTGGCCGCCGACCGTCGAACCCCGCGCGCGGACGGGATGGCGGCGGATCGGCCCCTCGTCGGGAGTCTCCATGAGCGAGGCATCGTCTCCCACCCGGTCGCGTTCGAAGCGCAGCCGCGTGCCGCCGATCAGCAGGCAGCCACCGTGCCGCAGCCGCGCCTCGGTGACGCGCACGAACGTCCCCGTGCGGCTGCCGAGATCGATGAGCTGCCACGTGCCGTCGGCGAGCAGGGCGATCCGGGCGTGAAGCGGCGCGATCGCGTCGTCGTGCGGAATGAGCACCGTGCCCGACGTCCGGCCGATGTCGATGCCGGTGCCGCGGAGCCGGATCGTTTCGCCGTCCTCACGGCCGTCGTCGACCACGCGGAGCAGCGCCATCGCTGGCCGGTGGAGCGGACGGAACGGAAAGGCGTCGGGGGGAGGACGGCGTGCCTCCCCCTGCGCGGCGGCCGGGGGCGCCGCGGGCCGTCCGGCGGCGGTGCCCTGACGCAACAACTGAGCCCAGCCGTCGAAGGAATCGAACAGCGACTCGGGACCAGGCGGATCGGCGGCGGGAGGGAACTCGGAATCGGCGGTGCTCATCGTCGCGACCATGAGGGAAAAGGGAGTGTCGCCCCCGCCACTCCGCCACCCATCCTAAGCCGGATGCGGTCGCTCCCCAAGGAGTCACGCGGCAGCGGGTGGCCGGGTGGTATCGTGTCATGCGCCGCGCAGCGTGCGTTGCCGGGGCACCGCGGGCGATCCGGATGGATGGAGCCGACGACATGCACGTGACGAAGACGGAAGGCTTGGTGGCGGCCCCCTTCACGCCGATGACGGCCGACGGGCGGCCATGCTGCGACTCGATCGGCCGCTACGCCACGCACCTCGTCCAACGCGGCGTGGTGGGCGCCTTCATCTGCGGCACGACCGGCGAGGGGGTGTCGCTGTCGGTGGCGGAACGGCAGCGGGTGGCGGAAGCGTGGATGCGGGCGGCTCCCGACGGATTCCGCATCGTCGTCCATGTCGGGGCGACGTCGCTGGAGGATTGCCGCACGCTCGCCGCCCATGCCGGCGCGATCGGCGCCGACGCGATCGCCTGCCTCGCGCCGTTCTTTTTCCGACCGGTCGGCGTGGCAGGCGTCGTCGAATGGTGCGTTGCGGTCGCCGAGGCCGCGCCCTCCGTCCCCTGCTACTACTATCACATTCCGGCGATGACCGGCGTGCCGTTGCGGGTGGCGGAGTTTCTCGCCGCGGCGGGCCCGCGGATGCCGTCGCTCGTCGGAGTCAAGTTTTCCGCGGACGAGATCGACGACCTCCACGACTGCCTCCGCGCCGACGGCGGCCGCTACGACGTCCTCTTCGGGCGCGACGAGCGGCTCGTCGAGGCGCTGGCGATCGGCGTGCGCGGGGCGGTGGGCAGCACGTACAACTACGCCCCTGGAATCTTCCGTGCGATCATCGCCGCTCACGACGCGGGCGACCGGGCCGCGGCCGATCGGCTCCAGGCGGATGCGGCACGGCTGATCGGCGATTTGGCGGCATGCTGTCCACAGCCGCTGCCGGCCTTCAAACGTGCGATGCGCGTGCACGGCATCGATTGCGGCCCGGTGCGCATGCCCCTGCAGGCGCCGACGCCGGAGCAAGCGGCGCGGATCGACGCCGTGCTCGCGGCCCACGGCGTGACCGGTGTGCCGGGGGGGTGAGCGTCGGCCGTCGGGCGTTTCGGACTCCGCAGGCCAGCGGGGCCGTCAGGCGGCGTCGGGCGGCGCCAACGCGGTCCGTCCGTCGTCCACCGTCAGGCCGCCGCCTTGGGTTCCCCGCATGACCAGATAGAGCAGATAGCCGGCCGGTCCGAGGAAAAACGTCAGCGCGAGGGCCAGCGTGCGGGCGATCGCGGGGACCCCCAGGCGCCTCGCGTCGCGGGCGATCCACGCCCCGACCACCATGTCGAAGGCGAGGTAGTGGGTCCACGCCGCCGCCATC
>JBJSXB010000036.1:0-20385 GCA_046086245.1 Planctomycetaceae bacterium
GGGCATGGTCCGCACGGGTATTACTGTCCAGAGTGTGCGACCGTGGCGGGATTGCTCTACTACTACCCGCACCTCACCGCGGCGCTCGACGTGCGGCAGGTCGACGTGCCACGGCCCCGCCCCGAGGTGGTGGCGCTCGTCGGCGAGGCGAACCAGAGCTGCCCGGTACTCGTGTTGCCGGCCGGCGACGTGCCCGCCGGACCACACGGCATGCACGCCGGCCGGGCGTTCGTCTCCGGCCCGGAGGCGATCGCCACGTTCCTCGCCGATCGCTACGGCACCGCGCGACCGCACTGACCGGCTTGGGCACGGACCACAGCCGTCGGAGCGAACCTCCCATCCCTCGTCCCCGGAGCCGATCTCCCCATGATCGCGACCGCGATCCGGTCGATCCTCGTCGTGGCGTTGGCCGTCGGGATGGCGCCGGGGTGCGACCGTGCGCCGGTTCGCCCGAGGATGCGCGCCGACACGGGCGCCGCGCAGGCCGCGGCCGAGACGACGACCGCCGTCGTGGCGGTGCGCGCCGAGCGATCGCCGGCCCCGCCCGTGCCGTGGACGACGGCGATGCAGGAGGTGGCCGACGGCGCGAACCGGTTCGCGATCGCGCTGCACCGGGCACGCGCCGGTGACGCCGGCGACCGGTTCTGTTCCCCGTTCTCACTCCATGCCGCCCTGGCGATGACGAAGGCCGGCGCACGGGGGGCGACGGAGGACGAACTGCGCGCCGCGCTGCACCTTCCCGCCGCCGACGGTCTCGCCGCGGCCGGTGACCTGGCGCGGTTCTACGGGGCGCGCAGCGGGGCGTATCAACTCGCCGTTGCCAGCGCCCTGTGGGGCCAGGCGGACATCGCCTGGAATCCGGCCTTCGTGACCCTTCTCGACGAGCGCTTCGGCGCCGGCTTCCGGCCGGCCGATTTCGCCGCCGACCCCTACGGCCAGCGCTCCCGGATCAACGCCGCGGTCGCCGCCGACACCGGCGGGAGGATCGCGCAGCTCGTCCCCGATGGCGCGGTGACGGCGCTGACACGCCTGTGTCTGACCAACGCGATCACGTTCAAGGGCTCGTGGGCCACCACGTTCGACGCGGCCGCGACGTCGCCGCAGCCCTTCCACCGTGCCGACGGCTCCTCGGTGCCGTTGCCGCTGATGCACCGCGACGGCCGCGAGAGTCACTTCCAGGGGGACGGCTTCCAGGTACTCGCCCTGCCCTACGAGGGGGACGACATCGAGATGGTCGTCCTCCTGCCCGCCACGGCCGACGGCCTCGCCGCGCTCGAGGCGGAGCTCGACGCCGATCGGCTCGCCCGGTGGCGCGCGGAGGCCGAGTCGGTCGAGGTGTCGATCCGGCTGCCGCGGTTCCGGCTGCGGGATCGGCTGTCGGCGGAGCGGGTGCTGCGCGGTCTCGGCGTCGGGAAGCTGTTCGAGTTCGGCACGGCCGACCTGACGGGCATGACACCGACGGAGCGGCTCGCCGTGGGTGCGGTGCTCCACGAGGCGTTCGTCGAGGTGGACGAGGAGGGCACGGTGGCGGCCGCGGCGACGGTCGTGATCACCAACGCGCCCGGCCCGCCGCCGCCGCGCCGCGTGGAGTTCCGCGCCGATCGGCCGTTCGTGTTCCTGATCCGCGACGTGCACCACGGCACGATCCTGTTCCTCGGGCGGTACACCGGCCAGGGGTAGCGAGGAGCGGGCCGGGGGCAGGGGCCCGCCACGACCGTTGGCCACGTGCGGTGCAACGCCGTTGACCGGGGCGGTGCCGCAGGCTGCGTGTCGACAGCCTACTCGTGGCGAACCCGGTAGCGATCGGTGTCGAACGGGTCGTCGCTCACCTTCCACGGCTTGCCGTCCCGCTTCCACATCCGCTCCTGCTCCTCGCGGTTGAAGGGACGGGCGCCGACCCGGCCGAACACCGAGAGCTGATTGCCCGACTCGTCCACCGCCCGGTCGCGATCGACCCCCTCGGAGACCGACAGCGCCAACCCACCTTTCGTCACCGGATAGGTGGCCACCAACTCCGGCGTCGGTCGGGGGCTGAAGCCGACGTTGCCGGGCGTGTCGGGGGAGGAGAGCTGGATGACGCGGAGGCCGTTGGCCCCGTCGGCCACGTAGGCGAATTGGCTGACGTAGGTGATGCCGAGCTTCACGTCGCGGGCGTCGTCGATGCAGCCGCCGGCGTCGAACACCTGGTCGATGAACGGCTCCGCGGGCTTCTCGACGTCGACGATCACCAGCCCCTGCGGGCCCGCGGCGACGTAGGCGTAGGTCCGCGCCACGTAGACGGCGTTGGCACAGGGCAGCGGCACCGTCGCCAGCCTCACCGGCGCGCGCGGATCGCTGATGTCGAATGTCTTCAGCCCCTCGGCGTCGCAGACGAAGGCGTGGCGGAACTGGATCGCCACCGATCGCGGTTCGATCACCTCGGGCGCCGGGATCACCGCGAGCACCTCGGGGCAGGTGGGCACGGAGAGTGACACCACCACCAGCCCGGCGTCGCAGGCGATCCAGGCCTGCTCGCCGGCGATCGTGATACTCCGCGCGCCGCGGAGCAGGCCGCCCGGATTCCAGGTGAGGGCGCGCTCGAGGAAATTGTTGAGCGGATTGCCGTCGAGAAGCGTGCCGGCCCCGACGAGGATCAGGCCCTCCTCGAGGTCGGTGACGTAGAGGTAGCCGTACAGCGCGTGGACGCTCCCCTCGTGGTTGGCGGGATCGTGCGTCCGCGTCGGGTCGGGCGCGGTGGTCGCGGGGGCGGCGACCGCCGTGGCGTAGGCCGTCTTCACGTAGAGCTGCTGGCCGAGTGGCGACACCGGCGCCGACGTGATCCGTTGTGAGAATCCCTTGTTGTCGATGAAGGCGATGTCGAAGACCCGCAGCCCGTCGGCACCGCAGGCGGCGTAGAGATACTCGCCGCGGTGCTGCACCGTGAGGATCTCGCGCGCCTTGAAGGGGGCGAGGAGGCGCTCGCCGACGTCGGCGGCGGCGTGGTGGTAGGCGTGTTCGAGCCGGCCGCAGCCGGCGACGTGCCGGCGGAAGTCGTCCGGGTAGGCGATCCGGTGGAACGCGCTGCCGATCACCGTCTGCGGCTCGTCCTGTTCGGTGACGACCACGCCGGCGAGGCCGCCGCCGCCGAGGCCCACCCAGGCGTAGCGGCCGATGAAATTGGTGGCGTTGGTGCCCTGCATCAGCAGTTGGGCGACGACGGCGTTGTTGTCGTCGCTCGTGGCGAGATGGCAGTCGGTGCACATCTTCGTCTCGTGCGTCCCGGCGCGCAGCTGCCCGAGGTCGTCGGAGGGGCCGCGCCGCGGTCCGCCGCGGACGGTGTGGGGGACGTTGGTGCTGAAGGCGATGCCGCTGAAGCCCTCCGCCGAGATCGTCTGCTGTTGCACGTAGATCGATTCACGGAGGTTGTTGTAGGAGCCAACGTGGATCGCGCAGCTGGAGCGCGACGGGTTGACCCGGTTGCCGGTGGCGTTGCCGTCGCGGGCGAGCATGTAGACGTCGTCGCGCAGCGTCTGGAAGTTGTAGGAGGTGAGGTTTCGCGACACGTCCCCCTCGTTGTGGAGCGACGGGGCCTTCTGGTTGGCGCGCTGGACCAGATGGCAGCCGAAGCAACTCGGGTTCCAGGCGCTGTGGCAGGCGATGCAGCTCATCAGGTCGTTGCGGTGCGCGCAGCGTTCGGGGTCGACGGCGCCCCCCCATTCCATCGCCCCGTCCTCGGCGACGCGCACCGTCTTGGCGAACGCGGACAGGGCGTTGTAGTGGTCGCTCCGCGGATCGACCGTCGCCTTGGTCTGGACGATCTCCCAGGTGAGGCCGTCCTCGACCATCGAGTTCTGATAGACGCGCTCTCCCTCGCGGACGAAGCGGCGCTTGCCCGACGGGGTGCGGAGCGTGCGCAGGTCGCGGCCACCCTCCGGGCTCGAGGTGTTCGACGCCGGGCCGCTGGTGCGCAGGGTGGCGACCCGGTCCACGGTGCCGTGGCAATCGATGCAGCTGATCTCGATCGCCGCCCGGACCTCGCCGTAGAGCTTCGTGTTGCCGTGCATGTCCTGCACGAAGTGGCAGTCCACGCAGTGCATCCCCTTCTCCATGTGGATGTCGAGGAGGTGCACCGGGAGGCCGTCCCGCTCGTGGGCGATCGCCGCCTCGGCGCGGCGGATCTCGTCGACAGTCTTGCCGTCGGCGCCGCGGTAGATCTCCTTGATCCGCTCCGGCATCCGTACCGCCGCCCGCAGCGCCGCGTTGCCGTCGTCGGCCACCGGTTCGCCACGGTGGTCGAGGAGGTTCCCCTTGCGGTCGTGCTTGAAGACCGCACGGAACGCCCAGCCGTGGCCGTGAAAGTCGGCGAACTGGGTTTGCCGCGTCCGGTCGTTGAGGTCGGTGAGGTTGGCGAGGAACTCGGGATCGGCCAGCAGGTTCTTGGCGGCCGACTGGTTGGGGTTGCGGAACTGGACCGCGAGTTTCTCCTCCGAGCCGGGGTAGCGCTGCCGGCGGGGGTAGAGGAGGTCGGCGTCGGTCTCCTCGTCCCACCACATGTAGCCGACGTAACTGTTCATCACGGTCGTGCCCGGATGGATGTGGCACACCATGCACTGGCTGGTGGGGATGCCGTTGCCGGGGACGAAGCGGTGCTCGATCGGGTGTCCGCTCTCCCCCTTGGGGATCATCGGGTCGACCGAAAAGCTCTCACCGCGGTTGCCGAAGGCGGCGTACGGCCCGGCGTGGACGGGGGAGCGGTCGTTGGCGTAGATCACGTGGCAGCCGGTGCACCCGCTGGAGCGGTAGTCGCCCGGCTGATCGTTGGTGCCGAGGAAGTTGAGCGTGGGGTCGAAGAGGCGCGTCTTCGTCAGCCCGACGAACACCGGATCGGTGCGGTTCTCCGTGCCGAGGCCGCGGATCGAGAGCCGGGTGCGCGGCCGCCCCGGTTCCTCGAGGCGCTCGGGATTGCCGACCTCGGGACGGAAGCGGCCGCCGCGCTCGAAGATGCGGAGGATGTTGCCCGGTTGCGACCGCTCGAACCGCGGCAGCGGGTCGAGGTAGCGGAGGACCGCCCGGCGGTCGATCTCGTCGGGGCTCGGCGGCGGCACGGTCTGGAGCCGTTGTCCGACACCTTCGCCGCTATAGCTTTCGCCGAACAGCGCGTGCTTCGACGGCACGGCCCCGTTGTTGTAGAGGGCGGCGCCCCAGAGCATGCAACCGTGCGTCATCATGCTCTTCTGCACCTGGAGCACGACCGCCGCGTGGCAGCCGCCGCACGCCTGATGGGCGACGCGCAGATCGCCCGGGTTCACGAAGCGGATGAACTCGGGCGACTCGTGATTGAGCAGCGTGTAGCTGCGCACGGGATTGGCCGACCCCGGCCAGTGCTCCGGCTCCCGGGGATGGACGTGGGCGCCATGCTTGGTGAAGCAGTCGGCGTTACCGCCATGGCAGTCGGTGCAACCGAGGCGGACCGTCGGGCTGGCGTGCATGTCCCCCACGCCGGCATGACAGGAGACGCAGCCCTGGCTCTTGCGGAGCGCCTCGTCGGCACTCTGGGCGGTCCAGTCGGGTCCGAGCAGATGCGCCGGGAGCGGCAACGGGTCGGCCGGGTCGGCGGGCGCATCGGTGCCGCGGCCCCGGCGCGGCGGCACGACGGGAGCGACGTGGCCGGTCGGGTGCACGGCGGCAAAGCGCGGCCGGTCGGTGGTCGGGCTGGCCGCGGGCGCGGGACGGAGCGGATTGGGCTCCGGCGGCGGACCCGGGGGCTCGACGGCGGTCGCACACCAGGCGACGACGGACGCCAACAGGCTAGAGCCCGCGACGCGGCACGATCGCATGCGGATGCCGACCGACGGCCTTCGTCCGGGCATGATCGCCTTCTCCAGCCGACCGCGGTGTTGGTTCGCCCGGCCGGGCCGCGGACGCTAGCGGTCGGCGATGCCGGTGTCGAGGCGGTCACCGGGGGATCCGCAGGACAATGACGCCGGCGGCGCCGGGGGGCTCTGCGGCGAACGGGGTGTCTGGGGGCGACGCCGGCCGGGCGCCGGGCGCGTGCGGTACCGCCCCGTCGCCATTCGCTGAATCCGCCGGACGACGGTGGGCGATGACTGTCGGTGGCCGCCGCGCCCATGCCCCGGAGACCCGATCCGCGATGCCTCCGACCCCGACACGACGTTCACCGGCAGGCGCGGGGCGTGGGTCGGCCGCGCTCGGTGTCGTCTGCGGCTTCTTCGGTGCAACGCTCGTGTGGACGGCGATCGTCGCGCCGCCCGCCGCCGCCCGCGACCTGTCGCCGCCGATGGGTCGGCCGGCCACCGAACGGCACCACTTCCAGGGCGACCCGTTCGCCCGCGCCGGCAACCCGCAGTGCCTCTCGCGCGTCGCGCGGCCCACCGAGTCGCCCCATGAGACCGGGTACTTCGTCGGCGGCGGCGCGCGGATCAACGCCCCCCGGGGCGAACCGCGTCGGGTCGCCGACGGTGTCTGGGGCACCGATTTCACCGGGATCCTCTTCCCCAAGCACGTCGAGCTCGGCTGGTGGCACGGGCAGCGCTTCCAGGGAGGCGGGCTCGGCTACCGGACGACCGGGCCGCGCGTCCTGCCGCGGCGCTGACCGCCGCGCACGGCGGCGGGGTTCACTTGCCGGGCAGCTGCCAGACGGCGGAGAAGTCGCGCGGTTCATCGACGAGATGCCCCACCGCGCGGCTCAGCAGCACCAGCGCCGGCCCGTCGCCGGGAAACGCTGCCAGCAGATTCCCGAGCGCCCGGATCGTGGCCCCGAAATTACCGGCGTCGAAGGCGGTGAGCGCTTCCTCGTAGCCGGCGAACAGCTCGCGCCGCGCCGCCACGTCGGTGCAGTCGAGTTCGAACAGTTCCACCGGCTCGACGATGTTCACCACGCGCACGCTGCACAGGCGGCGCAGCAGGAAGGACCCGTCGAGTTGGCGGCGGGTGGCACCCGAGACCACCGCCGGCACCTTCAGATACTTCGTGGCCCCCTGCACGCGGCTGCCGAGGTTCACGCCGCTCCCCAGCGGGCCGTACTTGAACTTGCGCGTCGAGCCGGTGTTGCCGACGCAGGCGACGGCGCTGTTGACCCCGATCCCGACGGCGGTCGCCGCGCCGATCTCCCCCTTCCAGCGGGCATCCAGTTCCGGCAACGCCTGCCACATGCGGCGGGCGGCGCGGCAGGCGCGGCGGGCATGGTCGGGCTGTGCGGCCGGCGCCCCCCACATCGCCAGCAGCTCGTCCCCGACGTAGTCGACGAGCACGCCCTCCTCCCGCGCGACCTCGTCGGAGAGCGCCGACAGCACCGCGTAGATCCAGTCCATCGTCCGCGCGGGGGTCAGTCGCTCGCTCACGGAGCTGAAGCCGCGGATATCGCAGAACAGCACCGAGACCTCGGTCTCCCGCCCGGCGAGCAGATCGCCGCGGGCGGCGAGTTGATCGGCGAGCTCCTTGCCGAAAAACTGCTCGAACTGCACACGCTGCGCGACCGCCGCGCGCTCCTGTTCGATCCGCGACAAACCGGTGCCCACGCCGCTGGCGAGCGCCTCCACGAGCAGTGTCTCGAGGTGGGTGATTTCCGGATCACCTCCCTGCGATTCGTCGCGGGAGCGGTGGCCGTAGAGCACACCGATCACCACGCCGTCGCGGTCGATGATCGGGGCGGCCACCACCGCGTCGATCGTCGCCATGCTCGAGAACACGTCGTCGGACGCGGCGACGCGCTGGTGGAAGGTACGCCGGGTCTCGCGCACCGTCCCGAGGACGCTCGTGCTCGGCCGTGTCGAGTAGCTGCCGGTGCTCAACAGCGCTTTGGGCACCCAGGCATCCCCTTCGATCACGTACACGGCGCCGACGTCGAGGCCGACCGACTCGACCAGTGCCCGGGTCGCCTTGTGATAGAAGTCGTCGGAGTGCGACGCGCTCTGCAGCACCTCGATCACCTGTTTCCACCAGGCGACCATCGAGTCGGCCTGGGCGGCGGGGAGGTCGGCGAGGATCGACGACAGCCGGGCCGTCCCGTATGCCGCGGTGGGGTGCCCGGCGGCGGTGTCGGTGACACGCAGCGCGATCCGGCCGACCGAGAGGTCGACCGGCAGATCGACGTCGAGCGACGTGCCCGGGGGCACGATGGTGTCGCCGCAGCCCACGGGGAGCGTGGCGCTCAGGTTGGCGATCCGCACGCGTTCGGCGTCGAGCCGTTCGACCCGCACTTGCCGGCGCGAGATTTCGGTCTGCGCGGCGTCGGCGATCGGCAGCCGTGTCATTCCGGCCGCGGCGGTGGGTACGAACGGCCGCTCGGCGCGCGCCTGCGACGGATCGATGCGTCCCAATTCCACCGGGCCGGTGATCGCCCCGGCGAAACACCGGCCGCCCGGACCGGTGATCGACAGCCACAACGGCGGTCGCTCGCTCACGCTTCGCCTCCTCGCGCCCCGACACGTCGGCCGCGGCACCACGGGGCGCGACCGTGGTATGCTCCGGCTCGCGGTGGGGTTCGTCAAGGAACGCGCCGCAGCCCTCGCCCCGCGCCGGCCGCACGAGGAGTCGCCATCATGATCGCGCCGTTCACGACCCGCCGCACCGCGGGTGCCGCGCGTTGCCCGCTGCCGATCGCCGGCGTGTTGGCCGCCGCACTGGCGGGCTGCACGCCTCCCGCAGCCACGGCGCCGGCGGGCCGTTCCGCCCCGGGCACCGTTCCGCCAGCGGCCACCGGCAGGCCGGCGGAGACACCGCCGCCGGACGGCAACGCCGCGGCGCCGGCTGCGGCGCGGGCGAGGAACGTCGTCCGCAAGAAGCTGCCGCGCAACCTGTCATCGATCGCGCTGGAATACACAGTGATCCTCATCGACGACAACGGCGGCGAGCGCCCGGTCGATCCCTCCACCCACACGTTCCGCGTCGGCGATTCGTTCCTCGTGCGGATCACGCCGCAGGACGACGTCTATGTCTACGTGTTCAACGAAGGGCCGACCGGCGACCGGATCTGCCTCGTGCCCGCCAGCGACGAGGCACCGCGCCTGGTGCGCAGTGGCGAGGAACTGTCGCTGCCGGAGGGCGATTTCCTCCAGTTCGCGGAGCCGGCCGGGGAGGAAAAACTGCTGGTGGTCGCCGTGCCGCACCCGACCGACGACGTCCGGGTCCTCGCCCGCAACGCCTTCGCCGCCCAGCGCGGCCAGATCGCCTCGTCGGCGGCCGCCGAGGGGGTGGAGGCGGCCGCCGCGCGGCGCGCACTCGCCGAGCGGAGCGGGCCGACCACCCGCGGACCGGTGCGCAAGGTCCTCGAGCGGCTCGATGCCCCGCTGGGCGCGGAGGAGCGTCTGACGCACGTCGAGCCCCCGGGTGAAGGCGAGACCTCGAGCTACGGCATCGTGATCAGCGGCGGCGATGCCGGCCCGACGGAATTGGTGCTCGACATCCCCCTCCGCTCCACCGGACCGACGCCGGCGCGGTAGCCTCCTGGCGACGGGGAACGGCGTCCGACGGCACCGGGCGCGCGCCGGCGGTGTCGCGCGACGTGGCTGCCGCGGCAGACGGCACCCCGGATGCCGCCTCTTGGTCGGTCCTCGTCCCGCCCCTCCCCGGCCCCATGGCATGAAAGCCCACGAAGCCTCCCCCGCGTCGACGGCAGCGGAATCCCGGCTCGCATGCGGGGGCCCGGTGGTGCTCCCGGCGCTGTTGCTCTGCGATTTCGGCCATCTCGCCCACGAGGTGCGGCGCCTCGAGGAAGCGGGGGCGGCCGCCCTTCACCTCGACGTGATGGACGGGCGCTTCGTGCCGCAATTGAGCTATGGCCGCGTGGTGGTCGAGGCGGTGCGGCGGGCGACGCGACTGCCGCTCGAGGTGCACCTGATGCTCGTCGATCCCGATGCCGTCGTCGCCGAATACGTCGGCGCGGGTGCCGACATCCTCACGGTCCACGTCGAGGCGCTCGGCGATCCGGCGGCCACGTTGCAAAAGATCGCCGACCTCAAGGCGCGGCCGCATCTGGCGATCAGTCCCCGCACGCCGGTCGAGACGCTCGGCCCCTGGCTCGACGCCTGCGCCGGGGTGCTAGTGATGAGCGTCGAGCCCGGGTTCGGCGGCCAGGCGTTCGAACCGCTCGCCCTCGACAAGCTGCGCTGGCTGGCAACGCGCCGCGGCACGGCGCGGTGCTTGCGGCTGGGCGTCGACGGAGGTCTCAACCGGACGACGATCGGACCGGCGGCCGCCGCGGGTGCCGATTGGATCGTGGCGGGCAGCGCCGTCATCCGTGAAGCCGATTACGGTGCCGCGATCGCCGATCTCGAACGCCGCGCCCGGGACGCGACGGCGACCGGGGCCTGACGAAGTGGCGCTGCCGGCGCCGCAGGCGGTCACTACACTGCGGCATTTGCGTCCCCATCCCCGACCCCAGCCGGATCACCGATGGATCGTCCCGCCTCGCCGCCGATCAACGGCGCCGCCCACGCACCGCCCGAGCGGCCGGACGGCGGGCGCGTCCGTGGACCCCGCGAGAAGCGGGCGGTGCCGGAGGGGCTGTGGGAGAAATGCGACGGCTGCCGGGCGACGATCTACCGCAAGCAGGCGGCGGCCCTTCTCAACGTCTGTCCGCAGTGCGGCTACCACTGGTACGTCTCCGCGGCCGAACGCATCGCCCAACTGCTCGACGTCGGCACGTTCGAGGAGTGGGATGCCACCCTCCGCCCCACCGATCCCCTCGGCTTCCGCGACAAGAAGGGCTACGCGGAGCGGCTCGTGTCGGAACAGAAGCGCACCGGTCTGTCGGACGCGGCGATCACCGGCACCGGGATGATCCGGGCGCGGCGCGTCGCCTGCGGCGTCACCGACTCGTCGTTCATCATGGGCAGCATGGGGAGCGTCGTCGGCGAGCGGCTCACCCGGCTCGTCGAGCGGGCGACCGCCGAACGCCTCCCGTTGATCGTGATCAGCGCGTCCGGCGGTGGCGCGAGGATGCACGAGGGGATCCTCTCCCTGATGCAGATGGCGAAGGTCTCGGCGGCGCTCGCGAAGCACTCGCAGGCCGGGGGCCTGTTCATCTCCGTCCTCACCAATCCGACGATGGGAGGCGTGGCCGCGAGCTTCGCCTCGCTCGGCGACTTGGTGTTCGCCGAGCCCCGCGCCCTGATCGGTTTCGCCGGGCCGCGCACCATCAAGGCCACGATCCGTGTCGAACTGCCGAAGGGATTCCAAACCAGCGAGTTTCTCCTCGAGCACGGCTTCATCGACCGGATCGTCGCGCGGCCGCAACTCAAGAGCGAGATCGCCCGGGCGATCGACTACTGCGGCTGCTGACGGCCCGACCCGCCATCGTCAGGCGGTTGGGCCGCGGCGTCAGAAGCGGCTTTCGAAGCCGGCGAATCCGCCGTGGACGAGGGTGCTCGATCCGGCGTCGATCGACGTCAGCGAGGCGGGGTCGACGAGCACCACCGGCCATTGACCGTCGGCCTGGGCGATGTTGTCGACGCCGACGAGCCGATAGCCGACCGACAGGCTCCAGCGATCGGTCACGTCCCAGACGAGCGTTGCATCGAGCGAGCCGAGCCATGAGAACGCGCTGCCGGTGGCGTGGACATGGACGGGCACGCCGCCCGCGAACGTCGCCGGCGCGCCGCCGGGGCCGGTGAGCGACGTGGTGTTGGTCAGCGCGTTGCCCGCGATCGCCACCTTGGGCAGCGCCTGGAGCCGCCAGTGATCGGCGAAGCGCCAATCGAAACGGCCGCCCAACTGGCCGCCGAAGAGGTTGTTGTTGGTCGCCACCTCCAAAAGCGCGGCACCGTTGGCCGGATTGGCGGCGGTCGTCACCGCGGTGAGCGTGTCCCCGACCTGAAAAAACCGGAAGCCGGCCAACCAGGCGAAGTGGACCCTCTCGAGGCGCGGCGCGAACTCCGGCCGGGGCCCGACGGCGAACACCCAGTTGACCTCAACGTCGTTGACGATGTCGGAGCGTCCGACCTGTTGCAGCGACGCGTCGCGGAGCCATGCGGCCGCCGGGACGCCGCCCACCGTGACGCCGGCGGCCTGGGGAATCGCCTCGATCACCGGCGGTGTGCTGGCCAGGCTCGCCGCGCTGCCGAGATCGTAGATGCCCCAGTAGATCAGCTCCACCGCCTGTTGCTGCCGCGCTCCCAGCCAGCGTCCGAAGCGCAATTCGACCCCGCCCGGCCACGTCGCGCCGGCGTCGGCGGTGGTGAGTTGCAGGCCGCCGGGAAGCGGGATCATCGTGGCCGCGCCGGACGGCAGCGTACGCGTCATCACCAGGCCGCTGGCGCCGGCGAACCACCGCGGCCATGCCGGCTGCATGTCGGGGACGACGACCGCCGGCAGGCCGACGAAGCCGTCGGTGGCCTGCGGATCGGGCAGGTACATCACCGGCGGCGGGTCTTCCACCGGCGGCAGCGGTTCGACCGCGCCCAGCGGCGCCGCCAGCAGCGCGGCCAGGGTGACCGCCAGCGCCATCGGGGCGGAACCGTCTCGGCGGGGCTGGTGGGTACGGGACGTCGCGCGCATGCGCGGAGAGTCGGCCCCCGTGGCGGGCGGAATCAAGCCCGCTTCCCGCCCGCGGCGCGGATACACTCGCGGCGCGGATCGTCCAGGGAGCCTGCGCAAAATGGCTGCACCGCGGAAGACCGGGCCGGTTCCCTCGCGGGCGGAGCTCGACGCCTGGCTCGAAGCACGGGTGAACCACGAGCGGGTCGTGCCCGCCTCGGCCGGGCCGGGAACGTTCGGATTGGCACGGATGCGGCGCCTCCTCGCCCGGCTGGGACGGCCGCAGGACCGGGTGCCGGCGGTGCACATCGCCGGAACCAAGGGGAAGGGCTCGACCGCGGCGATGATCGCCGCGATTCTCGATGCCGCCGGGCATCGCGCGGGGATCTACCTGTCGCCACACGTCGAGTGCCTCGAGGAGCGGATCGGCGTCGGCGGGCGACCGATCTCCGAGCGCGATCTGCTCCGCGCCTTCGCCGTCGTGATTCCGGCGGTCGACGCTCTCGATCGTGCCGCCCGCCGGCGCGGCGCCCGCGGGCCGACCTGGTTCGAATCGCTCACCGCCGCCGCGTTCGTCCATTTCGCCGCCGAGCGGGTCGCGCTGGCGGTGCTGGAGACCGGCCTCGGCGGACGGCTCGACGCCACCAACACCTGCCGTCCCGTGGTGTCGGTGATCACGAGCATCGGCCTGGACCACATGCAACTCCTCGGTCGAACCGTGGGGCGTATCGCCGTGGAAAAGGCGGGGATCATCCGCCGAGGGGTACCGGTGGTCAGCGGCGCCTCGGCGCCCGCCGCGCGCCGGGTGATCGAAGCGACGGCCCGGCGCCGCCGCGCTCCTCTGACGGTGGTCGGACGCGATTTCTCCGTCGGACACCGCGCGGCTGGCGGACTGGAGGGTGGCCGTTTGCTGCTGGCGATGACCCCTTCCCACGGCGACGAGGAGCGGTTCGCCTACGATCTGGCGATGGCAGGCTCCCATCAGGCGGCCAACGCGGCGCTGGCGGTGGTCGCGGCGCGGCGGCTCGACACCCTGGGGATCGCCATACCCGAGGCTGCCATCCGCCGCGGCCTGGCCACGGCGCGGCTTCCCGCGCGCGTCGAGCCGCTCGCCCGCCGACCGCTGGTGGTGGTCGATGCGTCGCACAACGTCGCCTCGATCCGCGCCCTGGTGGAGACGCTGGCGGCACCGCTGGACGGGCTGCGGCCGCGCGTGCTCGTCTTTTCTGCCAGCGACGACAAGCAGATCGAAGCGATGATCGCCGTCGCCGCCGCCGCCTTCGACCGCATCGTGCTGACGCGTTACGGGTCGAGCCGGAGGGCGGCGACGACGGCACGGCTCGTCGCCGCCTGTCGCCGCGCCGGCCGCGCCGATGCGCTGGTGGTGGAATCCTCGATCCTCGCGCTGGCCGAGGCGCGGCGGATCGCCGGCCCGCGGGGTAGCGTCTGTGTCGCCGGCAGTTTCTACCTGGCGTCGGAGATCAGGGAGCGACTGGTCGCCGAGTCGCCGTCGGCGGGATCGCGCTGACCCGCGGCCGACGCCCGCCGCGGGGTCCGGTCCCCGAAGGCGACCGGATCGCCGATGATCGCAAGCGCCCGGCCCAACACCGGGTCGGCCTGCCGCGGGCGCTCCGCTGCCGACGCCGTGCGGTCGGCAGCGGCCGGGTCGGGAGCCTGGTCGCGGGCACGGCGCCAGGCGACCCAGCGTTCGAGGGCCTCTCCGGTCGGCGTGATCGATCCCGCCGGATCGGGACTCACGCCCCAGGTATCGCCGTCGTTATGGCGCGGGCGGCGGTCGATCGGGATCCCCGATGGGCGGAGATACTCCGCCGTGGTGAGCTTGACGAGACTCCGTCCGTCGGCGAGCGGAATCAGCGACTGGACCGTTCCCTTGCCGAAGGAACGGCTGCCGACGGTCACGCTGCGGCCGTTGTCCTGAAGGCAGGCGGCGACGATCTCGGCGGCGCTCGCGGTGAAGCCGTCGATCAGTACCGCCACGGGCACGTCGTCGAACCGCGATCCGGGCGTGGCCCGGCGGACGTCGAGAACGTCACGCGGCGCATCGCCGGGGGCAGCGGTCGACCGGGACACGTCGGCCGGGCCCCCGACCGATCCCGGCGGTGCGCGTGGACGCCCGCGCGTGCTGACGATCACGCCGCGCTGGAGGAAACGATCGCACACCTCGACCGCGCTGCCGAGCAGACCACCCGGGTTGCCCCGCAGATCGAGCACCAGCCCGCGCAGCGGCACCGGACCCGCGGCGATCGCGTCGAGGGCGGCGTCGAGTTCACCCGCGGTGCGTTCCCCGAAGGCGACGATCCGTACCAGTGCGACGTGCTCGTCTCCCTCGACGCGATGCTCCCAACCGCCGTCGGGCCGCCGGCGTTCGCCGAGCACGCTCTCGGTGCGGACCACCTCACGGACCAGTTCGACGGTGCGGCTGCCGAGCGGACGGCCGTCGTCGGCGGTCGTCACCGCCGGGTCGTCGCTGGCGCGGGCGAGTTCGACCGTCACGCTCGTGTCGGGACGGCCACGCAGCAGAGCGACCACGTCGGTCAGCGACCGGCCCCGGACCGGCGCCCCGTCGACGGCGGTGATCCGTTCGCCGGAGCGGATCCCCGCCCGCCATGCCGGGCTGCCCACCACCGGTTCGGCGACCACGAACGACCCGTCACGAAGATCGGCTTCGATCTGCAGGCCGACGCCGCCGAACGACTGATCGAGCACGGCGTCGAGATCGTCGAGCTCCCGGTCGGCGACGTAGGCGGAATGCTCGTCGAGGGCGCCGAACACCCCGTCCATCGCCCGTTGGAACAAACGCCCCTCGTCGACGGGCTCGACGTAGGCACGGTCGATGGCCGCCATCACCTCGCCGAAGCGGCGTCCATGGACGCCGCGGTCGCGGGCCGCCCAGGCGACGATGCACAGCAGCGGCACCAGGCACAACAGGAGGAGGTTGCGTTTGGGCATGAGCGCGACGGTCGGCCGGGGTCACGGTGCGGCACGGGTGGTAGCGCGACCGGTACGGTTCCTCCGAAACCGGCGGAATCATACACCCCGGCCCTCTTCGCCGGCAGCCACGGGCAGGCCGCCACCGGGGGCCGGGCGGCCGGGACCAGCCGCCGCTTCCCCGCAGATTCCCCAACCGTGCATCCCGGCGGCCAACCGCTCTGGCACAGGCTGGTCCCGCCCCCTACCATCCCGACCCCGTATCCAGCCTCCAGGGCACGCGCGCGACATGTCACACCGATCCAGAGGCGGCCGCCGGCGCGGCCGGTCGAGCGATCCGCTCGACACCGTCAAGCCGTTGGTGGTGCTCGGGCTGCTGGGAATGATCGTCTACGGCGCGGTGTCGATGGTCCGCAGCAGCGGGCCGGCGAACGATCCTCTCGCCGGTGGGGCCGCGCCGCCGGGACTCGCTCCCGCCGCGGTCGAGTTGCCCACCGAGTCGGCGCCCGCGCCGATCTTCGCGTCCGCTCCCCCCGCGCCTCCGGCACCCGCGCCGGGCGCGGCGCCGCCAGCGGACGTCGCGGCGACGTATCTTCCCGCCCAGGCGGCACCGGCCCCGGTTGCCGAGCCGGCCCGCTCGTTTCCGCTCCCCGCGGCGCCGCCTGTGCCGGTCGCCCCTCCCGTCGCCACTGCCGACGCCGCCACGGTCGTGCCGGCGACGCGGCAGGCGGCGCCGTCGCCGCCCGGCTCGGCGGCCTTCACCGCCGCCTGGGCCGACGCGCACGACAAACTGTCCGCCGGCCGGTATGCCGAGGCGCTCTCCGTCTTGTCCGTGTGGTACGACGACCCTTCTCTCGGACCCGAGGAGAGCCAGCGGCTCGACGAACTGCTCGGCCAGCTCGCCGGCACCGTGATCTATTCACAGCGCGATCTGCTCATGGCGCCCCACGTCGTGACCCCCGGCCAGACGCTCCCGGCGATCGCCGCACCGCTCCAGGTGCCGTGGCAGCTGCTGGCGCGCATCAACGGGATCCCCGATCCCAACCAGCTCGTGCCCGGCGAGCACATCAAGCTGGTGCGCGGGCCGTTCGACGCAGTGATCAGCGTCTCGCGGCGGCGCCTGAGCCTCCAGGTGGCGGGGCACTACGCCGGCAGCTATCCGGTGGCCCTCGGCCGCGGCCTGACCGAACGGATCGGATCGTCGGTCGCGGTGGTGGACGTGCGCTCCGCGGCCGCCACGGGCGATGCGCCGCGGCGATCGCTCGTGCTCGCCGACGGCTTGGCCCTCGAGGCGGTGGACGACCCCGCCGCGGTCGCCGATGCGGCGCTTGGCGCCACGGTGCTGGTGGCGACGCGCGATTTCGTCGAGATGATCGACATCCTCGGCCCCGGCTCGCACGTCCTTGTTCGCCGCTGACCCCGCCCGCCGCTGACCCCCGCCACCGCAGGTCAGCCGACGATCGCGCGCCGCGCCCGTTCGATCGCCGCCTCGACCTCCGTGCGTCCGGTCGCCTCGGCGACCAGACGCACGATCGGCTCGGTGTTGCTCGCGCGCACCAGCAGCCACCCGCCGTCCCAGGCGAGCCGGAGCCCGTCATCGCGCGCGACGCGCGCCGTGGGAAACGCGGCCACCAGCCGTGGTTCGATCGCCGGCAGACCGCCTGCGGGCAGTGCGACGGTGTCCTTGACCATCGCCAACGCCGGCAGGGTGGCCGCCAGCTCCGCCATCGTCGTCGGTGCCGCGAGCCGCTCGAGCACCAGCGCCATGGCGATCGCGGCATCGCGCACGAGCACGACGCGCGGGTCGATGACACCGCCGTTTCCCTCGCCGCCGATCACCGCCCCTGCGGCGAGCATCCCCTCGACGACGTTCGCTTCCCCGACGGCGGTCATCCGGCAGGGCACGCCGTGCCGCGTCGCCAACTGCGCCGTCATGCCGCTGGTCGAGCAATTGACCACCACCGGGCCGGGCGTCCGCCGCAGCACCGTGTCTGCCGCGATCGCGAGGGTCGCCTCCTCCCCCAGCCAGCGGCCGGAGGCGTCGGCGATCGCGAGGCGGTCGGCGTCGGGGTCGAGGATGAAGCCGACGTCGGCGGCCGCGGCGGGGATGCGCGGCAGCAGACCGGCGAGATTGGCGGCGACTGGCTCGGGAGGATGGGCGAAGCGTCCGTCCGGCTCGCCGCCCTCGACGATCGTGGTGCAGCCCAACGCCGCCAGCAGCGGCAGGGCCACGCGGCTCCCGGCCCCGTGGCAGCAGTCGATCCACACGCGCGGCGCCCGGCGCCGGATCGCGGCCACGTCGACGCACGCCAGCACCCGGGCGACGTGGCCGGCGGTTCCGTCGACGTGCCGCAGCGCGCCCTCAGGCATGCCACGCGCGGGCGACCGGGCAGCGTCCGCCTCGAACGCCGCGCGCACGGTCGCGCCGGCGCCGGCGGTGAGCACGCGCCCGGCGTTGGAGAACAGCTTCATGCCGTTGTAGCGAGCGGGGTTGTGGCTCGCCGACACCTGGATCCCGCCGGCGGCCCGTTCGGCGGCGACGACGATGCCCACCGTCGGCGTGGCGGCGACGCCGCAGTCGAGGACGTCGCGGCCGACCGCGCGCAGCGTCTGCTCGATCGCCGCCACGAACAGCGGCCCGTGTTCGCGGCCGTCGCGGCCGACCACGACCGGTCCGGGCGGCAACGAGTCGACGAAGGCGCGCGCATAGCGGGCGGCGACCGGTGGCGTGAGCGACTCGCCCACCACCCCCCGCAGTCCGGAGACACTGACGATCAGCGGTTCGGCCACGGAGTCGCTCCCGACGGGGGCGCGTGGGTGGCCCGCGCGCGGTCTGGCAGTATAAAACCCGCGATTCCGTCCGCCGTCCCCCACCGTCGAGGCACCGCCCGATGCCGACCGCCGTCGATCGTCAACTCGCCGCCGTCGCCGCCGCCCATGCCGCGGGCCGTCTCACCGATCACTCCGCGGCGACGATCCGCGCATGGCTCACCGCGCCCCGCTACGCCGAGTTCGCCGGCGAGCTGGCCCGACTGGTCGACGACGCCGCGGCCGATCCGAACGGCTGGAAGCGGCTCGACGACGTGTTCTGGACGGTGATTCCCTTCGGCACCGGAGGCCGGCGCGGGCTGATGTTTCCGGTCGGCTCCAACGCCATCAACGATCGCACGATCGGCGAGAGCGCACAGGGCCTGGCCGACTACGTGCGGAGCGTCGCGGCGGCGGGCGATACGCCGAGTTGTGCGATCGCCTACGACACCCGCCACCGCTCGGAACATTTCGCGCGCCTCTGCACCGAGGTGCTGCTGGCGGCCGGGTTCCGCATCCATTTCCTCCACGGGCACCGGAGCACGCCGGAACTGTCATTCGCCGTCCGCCACACCGGCGCCACCTGCGGCATCATGGTGACCGCCAGCCACAATCCGCCGAGCGACAATGCCGTCAAGGTCTATTGGTCGGGCGGCGTGCAGGTGCTGCCACCGCACGACAAGGGGATCATCGAAAGGGTGATGGCGGTCGAGACGGTCCACCGCGAGCCGTTCGGGGCCGGCGTGGCGGACGGCCGGGTGCGCTTCGTCGAGCAGGAGGTCGACGCCGCGTTCATCGCCGCGGAGCTTCGCCTGGCCTCCCCCGGGCCACGCGACGTGTCGATCCTCTACACGCCACTCCATGGCGTCGGCGCGACGGCGGTCGTGCCGGTGCTCGCCGGCGCCGGCTTCTCCCGCCTCCGGCTCTACCGGCCGCATGCGGAGCCGGACGGCGATTTTCCCAACGTGCCCGGGCACGTCGCCAATCCGGAGAACCCGCAGGTGCTCGCCGGGCCGATCGCCGAAGCGATCGCCCACGGCGACGACTTGGTGATCGCCAGCGATCCCGACTGCGATCGCCTCGGCGCGGCGGCACCGGGGGGGACCGGCCCGGAGGGTGGCTGGGAGGCGTTCACCGGCAATCAACTGGGCGCCCTGCTCACCGATCACGTGCTCGCCACGCGCACCGCCCGGGGGTTGCAACGCCCCACCGACGCCGTGATCACGACGCTGGTCACCACCGGGTTGGTGCGCCGTGTCGCGGAGGGCCGTGGCGCGGCGGTGGTCGACGACCTGCAGGTGGGGTTCAAGTGGATCAACGCCGCACTCGATCGCATCGGCCCGGAGCGCTTCGTCTTCGGCTGCGAGGAGTCGCACGGCTACCAGGGGGGCACCCACGTCCGCGACAAGGACGCCGCCGCCGCCGCCCTGTTCATGGCGGAACTGGCTGCGGCCTGCAAGGCGGCCGGCCATTCGATCCATCGGCGCCTCGACGACCTGTTTCTCGCCCATGGCTGCCACGCGGAGCGTCAGGTGTCGATCACGCTGCCGGGCGCGGCGGGCATGGATCGCATGCGGCAGATCATGGCGGCCCTCCGCCGCTCCCCCCCGACGGTGCTCGCGGGGCTGGAGGTCGTGCGGATCCGCGACTACGGCACGCTCGTGACCGGCCGGCCGGCGGCGCCGCTGGAGCCGTTCGCGGGGCCACGCGGCGACCTGGTGATGTTCGATCTCGCCGGTCTGCCGGAGGCGGGCACCCGCCCCGAAGGTCGGTTTCCGGCGCTCGGCAACGGGGTCGCCGCCCGGCCGTCGGGAACCGAGCCGAAAATCAAGTTCTATCTGTTTGCGGTCGCGCCTCCCGGGCCGGCGGTCGACCTGCCGGCGACCAAGCGTGCCCTCGCCACCCGCCTCGACGGACTGGAACGCGACCTCCGCGCCCTCGCCGCCGTTTGAAGGGCGAAGACCCCGCATCGGCGGGGCGATCGGCCGCCGGCCGCGGGGCGCAGCAGGTGCGACTCTGGCTCGACGCCGACGGCCTGCCACGACGGATCGAACTCCTCGGCCTCCGCACGGGGTCGGGCGACGCCGAGGCTGCCGCCGCGGTGGCCTTGGAGTTGGTCGCCGAGACCGATCGCGGTGCCGATTTTTTCGACCA
>JBJSXB010000037.1:0-6315 GCA_046086245.1 Planctomycetaceae bacterium
CGGCGCGAGATGTGCAGGAATGGCATGGTCGGTCCTTCGTGTGGATGGCGGCCGCCGAGCCGCCAGAAGGGACAGGATACTCGGGAGCCGCCGGCGCCGTGACACCCACGGCGCGGTTGCCCTGCCGCCCCCCGATCGCCCGCAGCGCGTCGTCGTGCGGGGTTCCGCCAGCGGGCTGTACACGACAGCCTGCCGGACCTCGGGATGAGGTGCCGGGAGTGCAACTCCCGTGAAAAGCGAAGCTTTTCGAGTGGCCAAAGGCCATGGATGGACTTTGGCCACGGGCTGCTAGCCGGGCGTGCGGAGGATCGCCCGCACCGGGCTGGCGTCACCCCCCTCGATGGCCAGCGGCAGGGCGATCAGCTCGTAGCGGCCTTCGGGCACGCCGTCGAGTACCACCCCCTCGATGATGGCGATGCCGTGGCGGAAACAGGCGGCGTGCGCCGGCAGGTCCTTGCTGTCCGAACGGTCCACGCTCGGCGTGTCGATCACCACCAGTCGCACCCCGCGGGCGCCGAGCCAGGCGACGAGCGCCGGATCGAGCGAGGCGAAGTCGGCGACCCAGCGTTCGGGATCGGGGTACGTGCCCGTGGCGAGCACGAGCCGTTCGGTGCCCGGCGGGCAGCGGCCGTCGACATCCGCCACGGTGATCGCCCGGCCCCGGGCGGCGGCGACGCGAATGAGTTGGCACGGGCCGACGTACAGGTCGAGCGGCTGCCGGTCGATCGACGGCCCGTCGCGATGGTAGTGCGCCGGCGCGTCGGCGTGGGCGCCGAGATGGAGCGTGGCGGTCGTCGCCGAGAGGGTGATCGGATCGCCGCGCGCGATGTCCAGCGAGGTGATCCGCGTGAAGGCCGTATCGCCCGGGAACACCGCCAACCGCGGCGAAAGCGGGGGCGAGATGTCGTATCCACGGGTCACGGGTGACGGTCGCGGTGGAGGGGGATCGGAGCTCGCGCCGGCGGCGTGGGCGGGCTCGCGCAGCACGTCGGCGGCCGTCCAGGCGTCGCGCCAGCCGTTGTAGAGCGGGGCCGGTGCGAGGCGGACGATGTTCGGCTCTCGGAAATCGCACACCACGCCGCGGCGCATGAATCGTGCGTGCCACTCCCGCGCATCGCGATCGAAGGCGACGCTCAGTTGCGCGCCGTGGGCCGCCGCGGCATCGGGCGTGATCACCCGGCAGCCCGGCGGCGCCACCGCGGCGATCGCCGCCCGCAGGTAGCCGGTGAGGGCGAGCGACTTGCCCCGCAGCGCCTCCATCCCCACGCGGTCGAAGATCTCCAGGCTGGCGATCACCGGTGCCATCGCCAGCACCGCCGGCGTCGATACGCTCCAGCCCTCGGCCCCTGCGCGCGGGGCGAACTCCGGACGCATCGCGAACCGCGTCGCGACGTCCGCGCCCCACCAGCCGGCGAGGCGCGGCCGGTCCCCGTGGTCGTGACGGTCGTGCACGAACGCGCCCGCCACGGCACCGGGCCCGCCGTTGAGGTACTTGTAGGAGCACCAGCAGGCGAAATCGACCTCCCAGTCGTGGAGCCGTGCCGGCAGATTGCCGACCCAGTGGGCGAGATCCCAGCCGGCCAGCGCCCCGGCCCGGTGCGCGGCGGCGGTCATCCGGGCGATGTCGAACGCCTGTCCGGTGGCGTACTGCACCCCGCCGAGAAACACCAGCGCCAGCGTGTCGCCTGCGGCGTCGATCGCCTCGAGGAGATCCTCCTCGGCGATCAGTGCCGCGCCCGGGCGCGGTCCCACCTCGACGACGACGTGTTCGGGATCGAGGCCCCGCGCCGCGACGTGGCTGCGCACGGCGTGGGTGTCGCTGGGAAAGGCCCCACGTTCCATCAGGATCTTGGTCCGCCTCCCGGCGGGGCGCCAGAAGCTGGTGAGCAACAGATGGATGTTGATCGTCAGCGAGTTCATCATCACCACCTCGCCCGGCCGGGCGCCGACGAGCCGCGCGGTCAGTTCGCGGAACGCCTCCTCGTAGCGGACCCAGGGGCGCCGGGCGTGGAAATGACCCTCGACGGCCAGCCGCGACCAGTCGTCGAGTTCCTCACCGACGACCCGTCGCGCGGCACGCGGCAACGGCCCGAGCGATTGGCCACACAGGTAGGTGACCGCTCCGCCGTCGGGCCGCGTCGGCAACTCGAACGCGTCGCGCAACGCCCGCAGCGGATCGGCGGCGTCGAGGCGGTCGGCCCCGGCGGCGGAAAGGTCGAAGCGATCGCTCATGGCGGTGGCGACGGGCCGGCGCACGGGACGGGTGGGAACGTCTCGCAGGATAGCAGGCGGTGAACCGACGGCATGCCTCACCGGACGGATCCGCTGCCGGACGCGCGGCTCCCGCGCCCAGCGCGGCGTTTCGAGTGGTCCTAGGCGATGGATGGCGCCTCGGCCACGGGCGCGGAGGGGTGGGCGCCGCCGATCGCGCCATTCGTCGCCTGCGGGGCGCGCCGAATGGTGTGGGATCGCCACCGACGGCGGCGGTATCATCACGGCGTCTCGATCCGATCCCGGCATCGCCCGCCACCATGCGCCGTCTGGTCACCAAGGCCGTCGTCCTCGCCCTCCTCGGTGGTGCCGTGGCCGCCGGTTGGGGCCCCGCCCGCGCCTGGTACGCCGCGCGCACCAGGCCGCGGTTCGACACGCTGCCGGTCGAGCGGGGCGACATCGTCGAGGTGATCAACTCCACCGGGACGGTGGAGCCGGTGCAATCGGTGCAGGTCGGGGCCTTCGTCTCCGGCCAGATCGTCGGCATCCACGCCGATTTCAACGCCGAGGTCCGCGAGGGCGATCCGCTGGCGACCATCGACCCGCGGACCTACGTCGCCAATGTCGCCCGCGACCGCGCGGCGCTCGCCGCCCGCCGCGCCGAACTGGAGCGCTCCCGGGCGCGTCTCGAGCAGGCGCGACGCGAGGAGGAGCGGTCGCTCGCCCTGGCGGAGCGCAACGCCACGGCGATCTCCGAGAGCGTCCTCGACGAGAAGCGATTCGCGCGGTTGGCGCTCGAATCGGAGATCGTGATGGCCGAGGCGGCGATCGAGCAGTCGGTGGCGAACCTCGAGACGTCCGAGACCAATCTCGGGTACACGCGGATCCTCGCGCCGGTCGGCGGAGTGGTGATCGAGCGGAAGGTGGAACTCGGGCAGACGCTCGCCGCCCAGTTCCAGACGCCCGAGCTGTTCGTGATCGCCCCCGATCTGCGTCGCGAGATGCGAATCTTCGCCTCGGTGGACGAGGCCGACATCGGCCGGATCCGCGACGTGCAGGAGTCGGGAAAGCCGGTGCAATTCTCGGTGGATGCGTACCCCGGCGACGTCTTTCCCGGGACGATCGCCCAGATCCGCCTCGCCTCCAGCACCGAGCAGAACGTCGTCACCTATCCGGTGGTGATCGCGACACCCAATCCCGATCTCAAGCTGCTGCCCGGCATGACGGCGGAGATCTCCTTCGAGGTCGATCGCCGCAACGACGTCGTGAAGGTGCCCAATGCGGCCCTGCGCTACTACCCGCTGCGCGACCACGTCCGCCCCGCCGACCGCGGCATCCTCGACGGCCGGGCAATGGAGGCCGACGACCAGGCGCGCGGCACGGCACCGTCGGCCGCCGCGCGGGCCGATGCCGAGGCGGAGCGGCGCCGGCGACACGTGTGGGTCGAGGAGGGAGACGGTACGCTCCGCGCGATCGCAGTCGTCGTCGGCATCGGTGACCACCGGTCCGCCGAGGTGGTGTCGGGGGATCTCACGCCGGGGATGCGCCTCGTCGTCGGCGTCGCCCCCGCCGACGACTGACCGGACGGCCGCCCGATGATCACCCTCCAACTCGCCCTCCGCGCCCTGGTGAAGAACCGCCTCCGTGCCGGGCTCACGGTGCTGGGAGTGGTGATCGGCATCGCGGCGGTGACGACGCTGGTGTCGGTCGGGCAGAGCGCCTCGGAGATGATCCGCGGCCAATTCGCCGCCATCGGCACCAACGTGATCGTGGTCATCCCCGGTACCGGCGAGCGTGGCGGCGTCCGTTCCGGTCCGCTTCCCACGCTCACGCAGGGGGACGCCGATTCGATCGTGAGCGATTGCCCGGCGGTCTACGCCGCCACGCCATTGGTCGCCGCCACCGGTCAGGCGATCCACGCCGGCACCAACTGGAGCCCCAAGCAGATGTTCGGCGTCGGCACCGACTACCCGACGGTGCGGAGTTGGTCGGTGCAGCGCGGCGAGTTTTTCGGCGAACGCGACGTCGCCGGCGCCGAGAAGGTGTGCGTGCTCGGCCATTCCGTGGCCGCGCGCCTGTTCCAGACCGCCGACCCTGTCGGCGCCGTCGTCCGAATCCGCAACATCCCCTTCCGCGTGGTCGGCGTGCTGGAGAAGAAGGGGGCCAACATCGTCGGCGACGACCAGGACGACATCCTCCTGATGCCCTACACGACGGTGCGCAAGCGCCTCGTCGGCAACGGCTTCAAGGGCGTGCACGCGATCCTCGTCTCGGCGCGGTCGGGCGAGACGATGCACGTCGCCGAGCGCGAGATCCGCCAATTGCTCGCCGACCGGCACCGCATCGCCCCCGGGCAGGTGCCCGACTTCCAGGTGCAGAACACCACCGAAATCGCCAAGGCGCTCGGCGTGGTCACCGGCGTGATGACGGCGATGCTCGCCTCGATCGCCGGCGTGTCGCTGCTCGTCGGCGGGGTGGGGATCATGAACATCATGCTGGTGAGCGTCACCGAGCGCACCAAGGAAATCGGGCTGCGCATGGCACTGGGGGCGACCGGCGGCGACATCCTCCGCCAGTTCCTCGCCGAGGCGGTCGTGCTGGCGGCGGTCGGCGGTGCGGTGGGCTTCGGGCTGGGCGTGGCCGGTGCCGCCTGTCTCACCCTGTTGATCAACGCCTATTCGTCGGGTGCCGACTGGCCGATCGTCGTCTCCGTGCCGGCGGGAATCATCGCCATCGGCTTCGCGGCGGCCGTCGGCGTGTTCTTCGGCTGGTATCCCGCCCGCCGCGCCGCCAGTCTCGATCCGATCGAGGCCTTGCGCTACGAGTGACCCGCCAACCCGCGGCGCGTGGGGGAGCCGGCGACGGGGCGCGTGTCAGGCCGTCGGCGCGGGTGCCGGCGCCATGGCGTCGGAGACGATGAGGCCGTCGCGGAGCGTGACCACCCGGTCGGCGGCCGCGGCCACGCCGGTGTCGTGCGTGACGATGATCACCGTCAGGCCCTGCTCCCGGTTGAGGCGGCGGAAGAGGTCGATCACGTCCTGGCCGGTGCGGCTGTCGAGGTTCCCGGTCGGCTCGTCCCCCATGAGGATCGACGGCCCGTTGACCAGCGCCCGGGCGATCGCCACGCGCTGCTGCTGGCCCCCGGAGAGCTGCGAGGGATGGTGGTCGAGGCGGTCCCCGAGGCCGACGCTCTCGAGCGCCTCGCGGGCCCGGCGGCGGCGCTGCCCGGCGGGCACGCCGCGTGCGTAGATCATCGGCAGCTCGACGTTTTCCAGCGCCGTCGTCCGCGCGAGGAGGTTGAAGTTCTGGAACACGAAGCCGAGATGCCGGTTGCGGACCGCGGCCCGCTGGTCCTTGGACAGCGTCGTCACCTCGTCGCCGTCGAGGATGTAGCTGCCCGACGTGGGGCGGTCGAGGCAGCCGAGCGTGTTCATGAGGGTCGATTTGCCCGAGCCCGACGGACCGACGAGAGCGACGTACTCGCCGCGGTGGATGTCGAGCGACACCCCCTTGAGGGCCTCGACGCGGACCGAACCGACCTCGTAGACCTTGACCACGTCGGCGACGCGGATGAGCGGCCGATCGGCGGCAGCGGCCGGGAGCGTCATCGATCACCTCCCCGCCGCGCGACCGCGCGTGGCGTCCGCCCGCGATCGGGCGTCCCGGCGCACACCGACAGGACCGTCGTGCCACGGGCCGTCTTCCGGCGCGTGCCGGGTCGGGAGGGCGCGGCACCCTCCGCACGACCGAGCATATCGCCCGCCGCGCGCGGGTGTCAGCGGCGGGAGGGCCGGTGGCGAGGCGGCCCGCCGCGGCGGCGTGGCGTATGCTCGTCACCCTGGGCGGTGGCGGACGCACGCGTCGCCGCGGCCCGGCGCGGGAGCCACGCGGTCATGCAGCCACCTCCACTCGGTCGCTACCGGCACGTCAAGGGGGGGGAATACACCGTTCTCGCCGTCGCGCGGCACAGTTAAACGCTCGAGGCGTTCGTGTTGTATCGGCAGGAATACGGCGATCGCGGTCTGTGGATCCGGCCGCTGGCGATGTTCACCGGCTCGGTCGAGGTGGCGGGGCGCACGGTGCCGCGGTTCGCCTTCCTCGGTG
>JBJSXB010000038.1:0-7431 GCA_046086245.1 Planctomycetaceae bacterium
ACGATCGGGGCGCCGCGCTCAGGGAGCCCGACATGCCATTCGGGGGCGCCGCGCGCCGCGTGAAGCGTCCACTGCCCGCCCCCGGATCCCGACGCAACCACGCCGACCGCGGCGGCCGTCGGAGCGGCGCTCCACGCCGGCTCTCCGAGCCGATCGACGAGCCGCTGTCTCGCGGTGATGGCGGCGACCGTCCGTCCCGGCGGCGGCCAGCGGAACCCGTGACCGATCGCGAATCGGCAGAGGCGTCGGATCGTCTCGTCGTCGAGGCGCGGCGCGGGGAGATCGGGGGCGAAGGCGCGGGTGTGCGTCGTATCGAAGCGCGGGTCGTCGCGCCAGTACGCCCGGTAGACGTGCATCTGGTCGCCGAACAGCCGGCCGAGCGTGGCGGGATCGAACGCGGCGGCGCGGGCACCGGCACCCGCCCGTCCCGCGACGCGCTCGGACGCCATCGCGACCACCAACTCCTCGAACAGCCGGCAGAGGGTGCCGGAGGGGGTGGGGTGGTCGGACGCGAGATGGTACGTGCGGCCGTGCGCCGACCGATCGGCGATGATCCGTGCCATCACCGCCGACACCCAGTCGACCGGCACGAGGTTCTTCGCCTCCCGGCCCGTCATGCCCAGCACGTCGAGGAGGCTGCCCGGGGCGAGCCTGGCCTGCACGAACGCCTCGACGAACGGCTGGACGATGCGCAGCGGCTTGTAGAAACCGTGGAAGGTGTTGGTGAACCCGCTCACCAGGTCGCCGACGATGATGCTCGGACGATGGACCGTGACGACGTCGAGAAACGGCGCCGACACCGCGGCCTTCTCCGAATCGATCTTGCTCCGCTCATAGTCGTTGCCGGGAGTCTGGCCGACGTCGAGTTCGGTCTCGAGAATCCGTCCTTCGCGGAGGCCGCACACGTACGCACTGCTGACGTGATGCAAGCGACGGATGCCGGCGACGCGGCAGGCCTCGAGCACGTGCGCGGTGCCGCGGACGTTGCTCGCATAGGGCTCGTCGTCACTCTGGCGGCGTTCGAACGACAAGCTCGCCGCCGAGTGCACCACCTCGTCGACGTTGCGCGCCACCCAGTCGGCGGCCGCGGGGTCGAGGCCGAGGCCCGGCGCCGTGATGTCGCCCTCGAGGACCACCGGCGCGTCCACGACGGCGCCGGCCACGTCGTGCCAATCGGTGAGCAGCTCGTCGACTCGGGCGGTGGCACGGGCCGCCCGCGAGCCGCGCACCAGCACCGCCACCCGGCGGCCGGCGGCCTCGAGATCGCGCAGGAGCGAACGCCCGAGCAGCCCGGTGGCTCCGGTGAGCAACAGATAGCTTCGATCGGCCATTGGGGAATCCCGTGCGGATGACCGCGGCGGTCAGATGTGGATCGCGGCGCCGCCATCGACGACCAGCGTCTGCCCCTGCACCAGATCGGCGAGCGGGCTGGAGAGGAACAGCACGGCATCGGCGACGTCGGTCGCCTCCAGCTGCCGCTGGCCGACCATCGTCTTGCTGGTGCGCCCGGCGAACATCTCGGCGGCGCCGGGAAGACGGCGTGTCGAATCGGTCTCCACCAGGCCCGCCTCGACGACGTTGACGTTCACACCCCGATCGCCGAGCTCCAGCGCCCAGTGGCGGGCCAGCGACGTCAGCGCCGCCTTGGTGCCGCCGATCAGGCCGTACATCGGCAGTGCCATGTGCGTGCCGTGGCTGGAGAGCACCACCACCTTGCCGCGTGCCGGCCCGGATTCGAGTAGCGGTGCCGCTGCCTTCAACAGGTAGACGAGCGACAGGACGTTGGTGTGCATCGCGGCGTCGAAGTGGCGTTGTGACGTCGCGGCGAGCGGACGAAATCCCCCCGTGGCGGCGTTGTGCACGAGCACGTCGAGCCGCCCGAAGGACTCGCGCACGAATCCGATCATGTCGTCGACGTCCTCCTCCTGGCCGACGTCGGCCCGCACGCATGCCACGCGCCGCCCGAGGGCCGCGATCTCCGCCGCCACGGCGTCGGCCTCACGGCCGCTCGTGACGAAGTTGATCACGACGTCGGCGCCGGCTTCGGCGAGACGCAGTGCACTGGCCCGTCCGATGCCGCGGCTCGATCCGGTGACCAGTGCCACCTTGCCGGAAAGGTCGATCATGAGAGGCACTCCTGGGAATGGGCGCGGGCGGTAGCCGGCGCGGGCTGCCCGCGGCGCGCATAGACCAGCCAATGACGGGGAAAGACGAGCGGAGCCTGCTGGTAGCTCACGGTGGCGAATCCGACCGCGGTGAGCAGCCGTTCTATGCGTGCGCGGGCGGCGGCGCCCTCGTGCACCTCGACGATCACCTGCCCGATGCGCGGCCAATGCTCGGCGTCGATGCCGGCGACGGCGTCGAACTCCGCCCCCTCGACGTCGATCTTGAGCAAATCGACGCGGGCGATGCCGTGCGCCGCGATCAGGTCGGAGATCCGCACGAGCCGGCACGGCACGCGCGAGGCACGTTGATAGCGGCGCCGGATCAACTCGGCGAACCGGTCCACGAGCGACGAGGGCAGAATGCCCGTCACCCATCCCAGGCGCTTGGCGAGATCGGCTCGGATGAAGGCCCGGGATTCGGCATGGGCCTCCGCCGACTCGTCGGGGTACATCGACGAGCTCGTGCTCGTCAGCGGATAGAACGTGAACTCCGCGGTGCCGGCGCGATCGGCCGCCCCCACGTGGTGCAGGTGGACGTCGAGGCGCACGTGTCGGGCGACGTTCGTCTCGAGCGCTGCGAACGTCGCGGGGATCGGCTCGAGGGCATGAACGGTGCCGTGCGAGATCCGGTCGCCGACCCACATCACTGCCAGACCGACGTTCGCCCCGACGTCGAGGACCGTGGCCCCGTCCTCGAGCGTGATCCCGAACAGCTCGTAGATCCGCTCGGAGAAGATCTCGCCGTAGGCGATCGCGGTGTTGTCGCGGCACAGCGTGAGCACGGCCCGCCCGTCGGGAAGGACCATCTCGACGAGGCCGCCGGGCCCCGGTACGGCGTCGGTCATGCAACTCCTCCCGGCTGTGGACGCACGGCGAACGCAGCGGGCGTGTCTGCAGCTTCGGCCAGTTGCTCGACAACCCAGCGCTGGAAATGGTGGATCCGTTCTTCGCGCCTGGAAATGAGGCCAGGCGACGGGAGCAATGGATTCTCGAGCCCCGCCTGGAGGTCGGGGAAAAGCCGTAAATCCTCCTCCCAGACCCGGCCCCAAAAGCGGAGATGGCGGGCAGCCAACCAACGCAGGGCACGCTCGACCACGGGCGCACGGCGCGGGCCGCACAGCGCGAAGCCGCGAAACGTCACCCGCGTCGTCCTCGCCGTCATCGGCTCGAAGGTCTGTACCGCCGAGATGTCATCCATCCACAGAACGGTCAGATTCGGCATGAACAGACAGTGGTGATACGTGCGCGAGGGCTCCGCGCCGACCCTCCGCAAAAGCCTTCGCTGCAGGTCACCGATAAATCCTGGGACGCCACCTGGCGCCGTGAAGCGGCTGTGAAACGGCGACAGTTCGTGGTGACAGTGCTCCTCATCGGGGCTCGAGCCGAGCGTTGCCCGATGGACCACGCCGACATGGTAGCTCTCGAGGTTGTTCTCGATGATCACCTTCCAGTTGGCCGCCACTTCACGCGACCACGACACCACGAGCCGATGCCCGCTGGCGACCGCTTCGCTGACATCATGGTGCCGCGGACCGAATCGCGCAGCGAGCGGCTTTCCCGGGCCGAGCCTCACGAACACGAGTTGGCCGAAAGTCTCACAGGACAGGCGATGGAGCCCGAGTGCGCCTTTCTCCAGGGGTCGAAAGCTCGGTGCGTCGGGAATCCGTCGTGTGCTTCCATCGGCCGCGAATTCCCAGCCATGGTACTGACACGTCAGGCGACACTGCCGGCCAGCCGGACGACTGGACAGGTTCGCGAACCGATGTGGGCAGACGTTGAGGAACGCCCGCGGGCCCTCGTCGGTATGGTGGACGATGATGTCGTGATCAAGGAGCCTGCACGTGATGAAGTCCCCGACCCGGGGGATCTCGGCCAAGGTCGTGACGAGGTGCCAGGCAGGCAAGAGAAGTCGGGCGTGCTCCTCGTCGAACGCCGCCGGAGAGGCATAGGACGCGGGCGAGAGCAGCTGCTGCAGGTGGGTGTCGCTCAGGAACATGCTGCTCTCTCCACGGCTGCAACTGTCCGGGGCTGACCGTGCCGAGCTGCAACCGCGACTGCCACGAGAAACCCTTCTTCGACCATCCATCGGCCCGAGCCGGTGACGACATGCCAGCGGTAGGACCAGGTAAACCGAAACCCGTCGCCGCCTTGCGCTGCAACGGCGATCTCCCGAGGTCTGAACGGGGTGTCAAGTCGAGCGGCCTTGTAGGCCGACTCCTTGGCCGCCCAGACAAGACCGGGAATGCCCGCTCGCTCCTCCCACCGTCGCTCGTCGGCATCGAGCCAATGGTCGAGCCCGGAAGACCGTGACTCGATGGCGATCACGTCAACGCCGACATTGCAGTGATCTGCCGCCGCAGCCGCCATCAGTCCATCGTCGTGAGCGAGCGATACCGCCACCGGAAGAAGGCCGCCGGAATCGGTGGCAACCGGCCGACCGGAGGGCAGCACGGTCGCGATCCGGATCGGACCGTGATGGCCACGAAGGTCTTTCCGCACGAGTGCAGCCGCCAAGCGCCGAACGCCGGTCGACAACGACTCTCCGGGATCAGGCTCCGCGGTGACGATCGACACGATCTCGTCACCGACGGTGAGGTCGCGCGTGTGTCCGATCGCCGGTGCAGCACCGATAGGACGTGATCGTGGCGTCATGAAGCCGTGCCCACGGCCTGAGGCGCCAAGGCCAGTGTCAGGCCCTCGATCGAGAAAAGCGGACGTTCATCGTCGCCGAATGTCACGAGATCGTAGACAGACTGAAGGGGCGTCTGGCTCACGAACCGGAGCCGCGCCGTACACCGCTCTCCCGACCGCGGGGCATCGACGAACCTGGCACGAGCCCAGCCGACCGGCAATTCGACGCGCTGGCCACACATCACGTAGGAATACACCCCGCATGCCATCACGCAGCCGTCGACGAGAGCGACGGGAACCGTCCAGCCACGGGCGGTCCGCGGCGCGGCGGTGATATCGGGATCGAACGCCGTCAGCCGTGCCCACCCCCCGCTCCGGTCGAGGAACAGACCGCCGAGGGTCCGGAAGGCCGGACCGTGCCACAGCGGCGAGTCGTCCCGATAGGTGGTGGGGTAATACGGCATCGGCGCTGCTTCCAGTCGAGCCGACAACGACTCGGCGGGGCCGACCACGCATCGTGCGCTGAGGTACTCGACCGTCGCGCCGGAGGACGTGCCGTTGCCGGGCGTGTTCCGCGACAGCGCCCGCGCCGTGACCGCACCCGAGGGCTGACCAGGCACCTCGACGACGAGCTCCCGACCGACGTCGGTGGGGAAGCTGACCGGGCGCATCACCTTGAAATCGTGAATCTCGCCGACACGGTCACCGGCCCCCGCTGCGATCACTGCTTGGCACAACAGCTCCGCGCCCATCACCGCCGGAAGGAGCGGACGACCGTTGAAGCGATGGTCGATCAGAAACCGATCGACCAGCGGATCCAGGTGGAACGAGACACGCGATCCGTCGGAAGACTTTTCCACACCGTGAACCAGACTGCCGCGTGGGCTCGTTCCGGCCTGGTCGGGGAACGCGTTCGGACGGCGGTCGGCGAGCGTCGCAACGCCCGTCGGACAGAGCTTGGGCTCGGTGACGAGCACCTCGGCGTCGGGCAGCCCCGCCTCGAGCTCGGCGAGAAACCGCCCGACCCCCTCGGCCAACGGCATGAACTTCAGCCCGAACTGTTCGAGCACGAACCGGCTCTCGGGCCGGCTCGCCATCCCGACCTCGTCCCAGGCATGCCAGTGGAACGTCGTCGCCCGCAGGCCCAGGCGCCGCCGCGCGTCGGCGACGAGCTTGGCGAGGAGATCGTTGGCGAGCGAGTAATCGGCCTGGCCATGCCCGCCGAACCGGCCGCTCGTCGAGCCGAAGGCGACGAGGGCCTCGAGCGGCTGACCCGCCGTCGCCGCCAGCAGCGCCTCGAGCCCGAGGCACTTCGGCCCGATCGTCGCCGCCAGGCCGGCGAGCGTCTTCTTCTCGAACAGGCAGGCCGATTCCCAGCCGGCACCGTGAAGGATGCCGCGGATCGGGCCGACGGTCGCCACCACGTCGGCGACGAGGCGTTGGACGCGGGCCGGGTCGCCGAGGTCGCAGGCTTCGTAGCGGGCGTTCACACCGGCCGACTGGAAGCGTGCCAACGATCGGGCGATCTCGATCGACTTCTCGATGCGTGCCCAGGCCCTGCGCGGATCCTCGCCGCGTCCCTTGGCGGCGAGCATGACCCGCCCCTTGAGGTCGAGGAGGAGCGACTCGTCGGCGTCGAGCCATGCCGGCTCGACCGGCTCGGGGTTCGTCGAGCCGACGAGCACCAACTCGAGGCCATGGCGCCGCGCCAACTCCAACGCGCACGCCGCGGTGACGCCACGGGCCCCGCCGGTCACGAGCCACACGCTGCCGGCGGCGAGGCTCTCCAGGGCCGGCCCCGGAAGCGGGCCCCCCGCCGTGGGCACGATCTCGACGCGCTGACCGGCGGCATGGCCGACCTCGACTGGACCGGCGGCGCCGATCTCGGCGGCGATCCGGTCCGCCCGTTCGCCCGCGGTCATCGCGGCCGGCAGGTCGACGACCCGGACGACGAGGCCGGCACACTCGTGGGCGATGTTCTTGAACAGGCCGGTCAGGGCACCACCACCCACCCAGCCGATGTCCCCGGCGAGTCCGAAGTCACCGCCGAGCGCCGTCGCCGCGGTGAGCGTGGATCGGCCGAGGTCGCCGGAGGCGTTCCGGGCGACGATCCAGCGCTGGCAGGCCGAAAACAGCGAAGCGATCGGTTCGCCGGCAGCGGCCGACCAGGGTCGTCCTTCGCCGGACGGAGTGAGCATCAACAGATGGCGGACGGGGCCGGCCGACTCGGCGCGTTCGACGACCATCACGGCCGTGGCCGTGTCATCGGCGCGCCCGATCTCGACGGCCGCCCCGCCCCGGCGGAGCCGATCGGCGACTGCCGCCACGCCGTCGTCGGAAGCTTGGGCAACGGCGAGCACGAGCACGCGCTCCCCAGCGAGTCGGGCGGCGGAAGCCGCCGGGAGCGGACGGATGGTGAGGCCGTAGCGGCGTGTGACCGCCCCTTCGTCGCAGGAAACCGAGGGAGTCGTCGGCGACGGGCGCGGCGAGCGGGCCGCCAGCACGGCCGCGAGTGACGCCGCAGCCGTGGCGAGGTCCCCCGCGCCGAGCGGCCCACCGGAAAGCGCCCGCGGTCCACCGGCATCGACTCCGGCGACCATCCACGTGGCGGCGGCGGAGAGCGCGGCCGGCAACC
>JBJSXB010000039.1:0-3005 GCA_046086245.1 Planctomycetaceae bacterium
CGACGCGGGCTCGACGATCTCGTCGGCAAAGCACCCGACCCGAACGCCGTGTACACCAATTTCTATCTCTCGCAGGCACTGCTCCAGGCGGATCATCCCGCCTGGCCGCGATGGAACGCCCGTCTGCGCGATCAACTCGTCGCCCGCCAGGGCCGGGCGGGGCACGAGGCGGGAAGTTGGTCGTTCGCCGACCCGGAGACGGCCCCGGCAGGAAGGCTCGGGCACACGGCGCTGGCCCTGCTCACCCTCGAGGTCTACTACCGTCTGCTGCCGATCTACGGGCCCGACGCGGTCGCCGCCGGGTTCTGACGGACGGCCGCCGCGCCGCGGCTATCATCAGGGCGGAGGTCGCATGCCCCTCGGAACGTACACGCGTCTGGCAGTGTTGCTCGGCCTCGGCGCCGCGGCGGTCGGCTGGCTCGGCCTGGCGGGGTGGATGGCGGCGGCCGTGCTGATCGCCAGCGTCGCCCTCCATGTCGCCGGCAACAGCCTCGGCACGCGGATGCGCGAGCAGACCGACGGGGCGATCCGCCGGCGCCAGCAGCGCGCGGGCGACGTGCCCGCGCCGCCCTCCCTGCCGCCGGCATTCCCCTCGCGCCTCGAACGTCGCGAGCCGCTGGGGCGCACGTTGCCGGTCGCCGCCACGCTCGGTGCGATCTGCGGCGGCGCGACCGGCACCACGGCGCTGGCGCTGCTCACCGAGGCCTCGCCGGCGGGCGCGGCGCTCGGCGGCGTGTCGAGCGCGGTGATCGGCGGGTTCTTCGGTTTTCTCGCCGCGAGTTTCGTCGAGGTGGTGCGCGTCGCGCTGCGCGACGCGATCGCAGCCGAGGCCCGCCCGGCGCCCGACGGCGCATGGCAGGCCGACGACTCGGCTCCACGTCGCCCTGTCCGCGGCTGAGAGTCGCCGTGGCGGCGGACGCGGCGCCGTGGTACAACCCGACGGCGTTCTTTTCCCCATCCTCGGAGTCACCATGGCCAAGCCCCATCGCGGCCTCAAGAAGGCCAACCACGGCGCCCGTCCTGCCAACAGCAAGGCCCGCCGCGCGAAGCGGAAGCACATCCGCACCTGAATGCCGCCACCTTTCGCCGGAACGAATCCGTGGCTCCTCGCGACTACATCATCCATCCGTCCGCGTACGATCTCGGGCGGGTGATCGCCGACATCGACGAGATCCGTCGTTGGAATCGGCAGCGCTTCGAGATGGAGCAGCTGACGGCGATCGTCTACGAGGACCACTCGCGGGGATTGTGCGTCGGATACAAGGACGTGACCCGGGACGAGTTCTGGGTGCGCGGTCACTTCCCCGAAGTCGCGGTCATGCCCGGGGTGATGATGTGCGAGGCGGCGGCGCAGCTTTCCAGTTACTACACGCAGAAATACGATCTCCTTGACGCCAAGATGATCGGCTTCGGTGGCATGGAGGAGGTGCGCTTCCGCGAGCCGGTGGTGCCGGGCGACCGCCTGGTGATCGCCGTGGAGCGGGTTCGGGTCCGCCCGCGGGCGATGATCGTCTGCCGGTTCCAAGGGATCGTGCGCGACAGCATCGTGGTGGACGGCGTCATCAAGGGGGTGCCGCTGCCGGTCGATTTCCTCGTGCAGTCGGCCGCACACCAGTCGACGGTGTGTGACGGCCCCCGCTGACCGCTCCCCCCCGGTCACGGGTCGGCGTCCACCGCCCGGTGCGGAGGCCGCGGATCGGGGCCGACACCCGACGGCCTGTCCACATGCCCCGACGCGCCGCCAAGAAGCCCGACCCCGCGCTCGACTTGTCGCGGCATCTGCTGCGCGTCGAGAACCTTCCGGTCCCCTGCGACCTGACCACGCTCTTCGATCGTGCGGCGCCCATGCCGGTCGAACTCGAGGTGGGAAGCGGCAAGGGATTGTTCCTCGCCACGGCGGCCCGTGCCGATTCCTCGCGCGCATTCATCGGCTGCGAGATCGCCCTCGGCTACGCCCGTCTCGCCGCCGCCCGCCTCGCGCGTGAGGGCCTGGCCAACGCCCGCATGCTCCACGGCGACGCGGGAACCCTGGTGCGTTGCATCCTCCCCGACCGCTCGCTGGAGGCAGTGCACGTCTACTTTCCCGACCCCTGGTGGAAGGCCCGCCACCGCAAGCGCCGCGTGCTCTCCACCCCATTTCTCGAGCATGTCGCCCGCCTCCTCCCCGCCGGCGGCCGGCTCCACGTCTGGACCGACGTCGAGGAGTACTACCGCGAGACCCTCGGCCTGGCGGAAGCCGTCGGCTGCTTCGACCCCGTCGCCGAGGAAGCGGCCGCCGCGCCGACACACGACCTCGACTACCGCACCCATTTCGAACGGCGCACGCGCCTGGCCGGTGCGCCGGTGTGGCGCGGGCTGCTGGTGCGTAACGTCGGCGCCGCCCCCGTGACGCGGGCCGACCCGTCGGGCGGTGCCCCCATCCATCCGGCAGGCTGAGACGCCCGCGGCAGGCCCGTCAGCGCACCGCGGCCGCCTCGTAGGTGCGGCCGGTGTGTCCCCGCGCCCGCTGATCGACCGCGATCTGGTAGAGGCGCGTTCCGGCAACCGTCGGATAGCGGCCGGTGAGGCACGCCTGACAGAGTTGGTCGCCACCGAGGCCGATCGATCGCGCGATCGATTCAACCGGAAGGTAGCGGAGCGAGTCGGCTCCGAGACGGGCCGCCATGTCCGCCTGCGCCTCGTCGGTGAGGACCCCGTCACGGAGGAACGCGGGGGCGAACAATTCGTCGATCGTCGACATGTCGATGCCGTAGAAGCACGGCGCCACGATCGGCGGACAGGCGATCCGCACGTGAATCTCCCGCGCCATGCCGAGCGACCGCATCCGCCCCAGCAGGACTTTCATCGTCGTGCTGCGGACGATCGAATCCTCCACGAGGATCACCCGTCGGCCGTCGAGCACCTCGCGTAGCGGCGTGTACTTCGTCTCCGCCTTCTGTCGCCGGCTGCCGGCCGCATCGATGAACGTGCGGCCGGTGTAGCGGTTGCGAATCAGCCCTTCGACC
>JBJSXB010000040.1:0-12997 GCA_046086245.1 Planctomycetaceae bacterium
TGTTTTCAGCCCTTCGCCACGCCCCGGCCGCCCCGGCGTCGTGGGGAATTCGCCGGGGGGCAACGCCGCCTTTCCGCACGGTTTCGGCGGCGTTGATCCAGCGCTCGGCCGCCCGCCGCCGGGGCCGTCTGCGGGCCGGCCGCTGGTACAGTATCGACCGTCGAGGGGGGCTCGATCGTGCTCGCCCACGTCGCGGGGAGGCCACCGATGCCGACGGTCGCGATCACCGACTTCACGTTTCCGGCACTCGACATCGAGGAGGGAATCGTCGCCGAGGCCGGTGCCCTGCTCCGCTCCGGCAACGACACATCGACCGCGGCACTCACCCGCCTCGTCGCCGACGCCGACGCGGTGATCACCCAATTCGCACCCCTCGATGCCACAGTGATCGACGCGATGGCGCGAACGCGGGTCATCGTGCGCTACGGCATCGGTGTCGACAACGTCGATCTGGAGGCGGCGCGGCGGCGCGGTATTCCGGTGTGCAACGTGCCCGACTACTGCATCGACGAGGTCGCCGACCACACGATCGCCTTCATCCTCGCCGTGACCCGCCAAGTGGTGCCCAACACGCTCTTGGTGCGCGGCGGCGGCTGGGGGTTGGCGACTCCCCTCGACGGGATGCGCACCCTCCGCGATCAAACGGTGGGCATCGTCGGCTTCGGTCGCATCGGCCGCGAGGTGGCCGCGCGCCTCGCCCCCTTCAAATGCCGGCGGATCGTGCACGACGCCTTCGTGGCCGCCGACGCCATCCACGCCGCCGGCTGCGAGCCGCTGCCGCTCGACGATCTCCTCGCCCGCTGCGACGTGCTCACCCTCCACTGCCCCTCGACGGCACGGACGAGGAACATGATCGATGGGGCGGCGCTGGCACGCATGAAGCCCGGGGCGATCGTCGTCAACCTCGGCCGTGGCGATCTCGTCGATACCGCCGCGCTGGTGGCGGCGCTGGAGAGCGGGCGTGTGGCGGGCGCGGCTCTCGACGTCTGCGACCCGGAGCCGATCCCCGCCGACAGCCCGCTCCGGTCGCTGCCCAACGTGGTGACGGCGTCGCACGTGGCCTCGGCGAGCCCGAAGGCGGTACGGACGCTGCGCGAGGCGGCAGCGCGGACGGCCGTGGCGGCGCTGCGCGGCGAGCAGTTGGCGAACGTCGTCAACGGCGTCGGCGTGCGGAACGGATGAGCCGGGCGACGGCGGCGGCACCGGCCGCGCGGGCCGGTGCGATCCGGCGGCGCCGCGCGGCGGGCGACGCGGAGGTGCTCCGGGGCCTCGCGGCCATCGCCGGGGTGTCGTAGTCTGCCCGTCGCCAATCCGCGAACGCCGCCATGCAGCCTTCCTTTTCGCTCACCGGACGGGTCGCCGTCGTGTCCGGGGGGGCGCGCGGACTTGGCCGGGCGACCGCGCTGGCGGTCGCCGAACACGGCGCCGACGTCGTGGTCGTCGATCGCGACGGTGACGGGGCCGAGGCGACGGCACGGTCGGTCACCGCGCTTGGCCGGACGGGCCTCGCCGTCGTCGCCGACGTCTCCGACCCGGCGGCGGTCGCAGCGCTGTTCCGCCGCGTGGATGACCGATTCGGCAGGATCGACTTCCTCGGCAACGTCGCCGGCGACGGCCATCTCGCCCGACCGGAGGAGCTGGCGATCACCGACTTGGTGCGGGTGCTGCAGCATCTCGTCGTCGGCCGGTTCGCGATGTGCCAGGAAGCCGGCCGGCGGATGCTCGCCCGGGGACGCGGATCGATCATGAACATCGGTTCGCTCGCCAGCACCACGGCGCTCGGCCGCGGCCATGTCGCCTACAGCATGGCGATGGGGGCGGTGATCCAGATGACGCGCGAGTTGAGCACCGAATGGGCCCACCGCGGTGTCCGAGTCAACTGCGTGACGCCCGCTCAGGTGATCAACGCGTCGCTCGAGGCGCGGATCGCCGACGATCCGTCGCTCGAAGGGCGCTTCCTCCGCGGCATCCCCGCCGGCCGGCTCGGACAGCCCGACGATATCCGCGGCCTGGCAGTCCTGCTCGCCTCCGACGCCTCGGCCTGGATCACCGGGGCGATCATCCCGCTCGACGGCGGCAACCTCGCGATGAACGCCGGAGGCACGCCGGGCCACGAGAACGCCGTAGTGCAGTCGTTCCACCCGCGAGACAGGTAGCCGATGACCAGCGCGTCGGACACGCCATCCCCCGAACTCGTTCTCGCTCTCTACCGGACGATGCGACTCATCCGGCAGACGGAGGAGGAGCTCGCACGCTGCCACCAGCGCGGCCTGATCCACGGCGCCTGCCACACGTCCGTCGGCCAGGAGGGGGTGGCGGCCGGCGTCTGCGCCTGTCTCGGCCGGCGCGACCCGATCTTCTCGACCCACCGCGGCCACGGCCACGCGCTGGCCAAGGGGATGCCACCGGTCGACTTGATCGCCGAACTCTTCGGCCGTGAGGCGGGCTGTTCGCACGGACGCGGAGGGAGCATGCATCTGTTCGCCCCCGAGATCGGCATGATGGGCACCAGCGGTATCGTCGGCCCTTGCCTGCTGCAGGCGTGCGGCGGTGGCTACAGCGCCAAACTGCGCGGCGACGGCACGGTGGCCGTGGCGTTCTTCGGCGACGGTGCCGTCAACAACGGCGCCTTCCACGAAGCGCTCAACATGGCGGCGATCTGGGAGCTGCCGGTGCTGTTCGTCTGCGAGAACAACCGCTACGCCACCGAAGTGCCGTTCGCCTACGCCGCCGGCCATCCGGCCGTGGGCGACCGTGGACCGGCCTACGGCATCGAGGGCTTCACGGTCGACGGCAACGACGTGCTCGAGGTGCATCGGCGTGCGGACAGCGCGGTCGCCCGTGCCCGGGCCGGGGGCGGCCCGACGCTCCTGGAGTGCCTCACCTACCGGACGCGGGCCCATGCCGAGGGGATGGGCGATTTCACCTACCGCACCCGTGAGGAGGTGGCGGCATGGAAGGATCGCTGTCCGATCGCGCGGCTGCGTGGCCGGGGCAGCGTGGCAGGAATCGAAGCGGCGGCTTTCGACGCGATCGACGCCGAGATCACGGCGCTGGTGACGACGGCCGTGGCGACTGCGGAAACGAGCCGCCCCCCGGATCCGGCGACGGCGACCGACCACGTCTTCGCGCCGCCGCGGCCGGTCGCCCCGCCGACCGTCCACGATGCCCCCGGGGCCGAACGCGTCGTGTCGTTCGTGGCCGCGACCCATGAAGCCCTCGACGCCGCGATGGCCTCCGACCCGGCCATCTTCGTGATGGGCGAGGGGATCGGCGCCCGCGGCGGCAATTTCACCACCACCGCCGGCCTGCACGCCAAATACGGCGCCCTGCGCCTCTGCGACACCCCCATCTGCGAGCGCGGCTTCATCGGTCTCGCCTGCGGCGCGGCGATGACCGGCACGCGGCCGGTGGTCGACTTCATGTTCATCGACTTCGTCAACGACGCCTTCGGCGAGATCGTCAATCAGATCGCGAAGATGCGCTACATGAGCAGCGGACGGCTGCGGATGCCGCTGCTGCTCCGCGGCTGTGGCGGCGTCGGGCATTCGGCGGCGACACACCACTCGGGGATGTACCACTCGATCTACGCCCACATTCCCGGGCTGCGCGTGGTCGTGCCCTCCACCCCGCACGACGCCAAGGGATTGCTGGCCCATGCCCTGCGCGCCGACGACCCGGTCCTGTTTCTCGAACACCGCGAATTGATGCAGGTCAGGGGCCCCGTGCCGGAGGCACCCTACGTGATTCCCTTCGGCGCGGCACGCGTGGCCCGTCGCGGCGACGATGTCACCGTCGTCGCACTGGCGCTGATGATGCACCACGCCCTCGCGGCGGCGGAGCGGCTGGCGGGCGAGGGGGTGTCGGTCGAGGTGATCGATCCGCGCACGGTGTCGCCGCTGGACGTCGGCACGATCCTCGCGTCGGTCGCCCGCACGGGACGGCTGTTGGTGATCGACGAGGCGTTCGGACCCTGCGGCATCGCCGCGGAGATCGCCGCCCACGTCGCCGACGCGGGCTTCGACGACCTCGACGCGCCCATCAAGCGGCTCCACGGAGCCTTCGCGCCCACCCCCTACGCGCCGAGTCTCGAGCGGGCCGTCGTGCCCGACGTCGACGCGGTCGTCCATGCCATCCGCGCGCTCGCCGAGGAGTAGGCCACGATGCCGAAGCCGATCACCGTGCCGCGCCTCGGCTGGTCGATGGAGGAGGGGACGTTCGCCGGATGGCTCAAGGCCCCCGACGACGTCGTCCGCGCCGGCGACATGGTGTTCGTACTCGAGGGAGACAAGGCGCAGCACGAGATCGAGTCGTTCGACACGGGGCGCCTCTGCGTACCGCCCGACGCGCCGCGTCCCGGAGCGACGGTGCGCGTCGGGGAGGTGATCGGTTTCCTGCTCGCCGACGGGGAGAGCGCCCCGGCGAGCGTGATGGCGTCGCCGGCGCGGCGAACGGCGACGGGTGGGCCGGACGCACCCCTCGCGTCGCCTCGTGACGCCCACCGGAACCCCGCGCTGCCCCGCGCCGCCGGGCCCGATGCGCGCCGCCGCGCCCGGCGGCTGGGAATCGACCTCGACACCATCGCCACCCCGGATCCCACCGGCCGCGTGCTGCCCGACGACGTCATCCGCGCCGCGGGCACCGGCTCCGCCCCGGTCGCCACCCCACGGGCCCGACGCCGGGCACGGGAACTCGGCCTCGATTGGCGGACCATCCGCGGCAGCGGTCGCGACGGCCGGATCCGCGAGCGCGATCTGGCGACGCATGCCGGCGCCGCGGCGGAGCCGGTGCCCGTCGCGCCGGGGACGCACCGCCCGGCGACGCCGCTGCGGCGCTCGATCGCCCGGCGGATGGCGGCGGGCGTCCACCGCGCCGCGCCGGTCACACTCACCACCAAGCTCGACGCCGAGGCGCTGGTGACGCTGCGGATGCAGCTCAAGGCGGCGGCCGCCGACGGTCCGGCGCCGGGATACGGCGACATCATCGTCCATACGTGCGCCCGCGTCCTCCGCGAGCAGGCCGCGCTCAACGCCTGTTGGTACCGAGACGGCATCCACACGTTCGACGCGGTGCACGTCGCGATCGCGGTCGACACGCCGGCCGGGCTGCTCGCCCCGGTGATCCGCGATGCCGACCGGCTCACCCTGACGCAGATCGCAAAGCGCGCGCGGCTCCTTGTGGAACGGGCCCGGGGCGGCGCGCTCGGTGCCGACGACCTCGGTGGCGGCACCTTCACGGTCTCCAACCTCGGCGCCTCGGGCATCGACGCCTTCACGCCGATTCTCAACCTGCCCCAGGCGGCGATCCTCGGGATCGGACGGATCGTCGCCGAGCCGGTGGTCCGCCACGGGACGGTCGTAGCGGGGCGGTCGCTGACCCTCAGCCTGACGTTCGACCACCGCGTCGTCGACGGCGCGCCGGCGGCCCGCTGGCTCGATACCCTCGCGCGACGGCTCGCCACGGCCGCCACGTCGGCCGACGGACACTGACCCTCCCCACCGCGTCCGATGGTCACGCGCCATCCGCCGTGCGGCGGTCGTCGCCCGGCATCCGCCCCGAGAAGCAGACCAGCACGCTGGGGAGGATGAGAAAGTCGGCGACGAGCGCCGCACTGATCGCGAAAATCGAAAGGGCGGCGAACGTGCGCAGCGGAGGAAGCCGACAGAACAGCAGCGGCGCCATCCCCGCGGCGAGCGTCGCCGCGGCGATGATCATCGCCCGGCCGCTGGTGCGCAGCACGCGCTCGACCGCCGCATGCCGGGAGAGCCCGTCGCGGCGGGCTCGGAGGAAGGCAGCCATGAAGTGGATCGCGCTGTCATCGGCCAGGCCGAGAGCGATGCTGAAGGTCACCGCGCTTGCCAAGCGGAGCGGCTCCCCGGTGGCCACCAGCACCGCGCTGGTGGCGAGCATCGGGAACATGTTGGGCAGAATGCAGAGCATCCCATAGCGCACCGAGCGGAAGGCGACGATCGTCATCGCGAGAATGATCGCGGCCGACGTGAACAGGCTCGAGCGCGTGTCCTCGATGATCTGGTAGACGTTCCGCGCCGCGGTCACCGCCGAACCGGTGAGTCCGAGTTGGAAGCCGGGGTGGTCGGCTTGCACCGCGGCCAGCCGTCCGGCAAGGTCGTCGAACTGCGGCAGGAGCCGGGCGGCGCCGACGTCGGGCACGTGGGCGGTGACCAGCGCCCGCCGCAGGTCGGGGCGCAGCAGTCGGTGCAAGTGGTGCTCCGGAATCCGGTCGAGTTGGCGGACGGCGGTGGCATCGATCACGCCGTCGCGGGCGAATCCCTCGAGCAGCTCGAGCGGCGAGAACACCCCGTGCAGGTCGGGAGTCCGCGCCAGTTCGGCACCGACGGCGCGGAACATGCCGAGCACCTCGGGCGAACCGACATCGAGCCCCTCGGGCCACTCGACCGTGGCCGACACGATCAGCGATCCGCCGAGCGTCTCGTCGCACAGACGGGTGACCGCCACGGTCGGATCGCCGGCGGGCAGCATCTCCAACCAGCGGATGTCGCTGGCGAGCCGCACGCTGAGGGCGGCGAACAGGGCGATCGCGCCGACGGCGACGACCAGCGTGGTGACCGGACGGCCGAGGCACGCCAGCGCCAGCCGGCCGAGGGGCCCGGGGTCTCCCTCCTCCTCGCCGGGTTCGGCCGGCACCACGGCCGGGGCGGCACCCCGCGTCGTGCGGTCGCGTCCCAGCGCCACCAGCGGCATCACCGACAGCACCGCCGCCAGCGCGAGCACCGTACCGACACCCCCGGCGATGCCGAACTGGCGGACGCTGGCGATCTCGGCCACCCCCAGGGCGCCGAAACCGACGGCGGTCGTCAACACCATCAGCACGCAGGCGGTGCCGACCGTGACCAACGAGCGCGTCACGGCATCGGTGTTGGACAGCCCGGCGCGGCGGGCGTTCTGCCAGGCGACGATGAGGTGCGCCGAATCGCTGAATCCGAGCACGAAGATCAGGCTCGGAAGGATCGTGTTGAGGCCGTTGATCCGCTGACCGGTGAGCCCCATCCAGCCGAGGGTCCAGACCAGCCCGATCGCCGGTCCGGCCAGCGACATCACCACCGCACCGGGCGTGCGGAACGCCACCGCCGCCACCACCACCGTTGCCACGGCCGACAGCGTCAGCATCCGGTAGAACTCGCGCTGCACGGCGCGCACCACGTCGACGCGCAGCGGCGGGTGCCCCGCGAGCGTGACACGCACCGGGCTGTCGGCCATCACCCCGGCGACGAGATCCCGCAGGTGATCGACCTGCGTCGCCAGCGGGGCGATACCACCGGTGGTTTCACGCATGTGGATGAGCAGGAACAACACCGAACCGTCGGGGGAGATGAGCTGCCCCGCCAGTGCGGGATGCTCCCGGGCGGCCGCGAAGGCGGCGCGGAATCGCTCCGGCGTGAAATTGTCGCGCGAGCGGGGAAACAGCGGCACCAGCGGTTGTCCGACGCGCCGCGCGTCGAACGGCGTGGCGACGTAGAGCACCCCCTTGGCATCGCGGAGGACGTCGATCAGGCGCAGCACGCGCTCGATCTCCGGCACGTCTCCCGGGTCGAGACCGGTCACGGCGGCGAGGATGTCGGTGTCGTCGGGGCCAAAGTCGGCGAAAAACCGCTCCAGCACGCGGCGGTCGGCATCGTCGCGGAGGATGAAGTTCCGCGGATCCTCGTCGAAATCGAGCCGCGCGACTCCGGCCGCCGCCACACAGGTCGCCAGCGCCACCGCCAGGGCGAGCAGCGGGGCCCGGCGAAGCAGGAAGGCGGAGTACCAGGTCATGCCGATGGCAGCGGGGCCCTGTCGGCCCGGAAAACCACGAGCATAGCAGGCCGCGCTCCCGGCGGACCGCAGGATGCCCGACACCGGGGCCAACGGCGTCAGAACAACTCCGTGATCACCTGCCCGGCGTCGGTCGCGGGCACCGGGCGACCGCCGTGATCGAGGAAGTGGGCCCGGGGGTCGGCGCCGAGCACGTGGTAGATCGTCGCGTGCAGATCGAACGGCGTCACGGGCCGGTCCCGCGGCCGCTCGCCACGGGCGTCGGTACTCCCGACGACACGCCCGCCGCGGATACCGCCTCCGGCGACCAGCGCGAACATCGCGTGCCCCCAATGATCGCGCCCCGGCGTGCCCTTGGAGCGCGGCGGTCCGCCGTTGCCGCCGTCGTTCATCTTCGGCGTCCGGCTGAACTCGCCGCACAACACGACCAACACACGCTCGAGTTGCCCGCGATCGGCGAGATCGCCGAGCAGCGCCGCGACCGCCGCATCGACCTCGGGCAGGCGGCTGTTCATCCCCGCCTCGAGATCCCAGTGGTGATCCCAGCCGCCGGAGTGGACGGTGACGAAGGTACTCCCCGCCTCCACCAGGCGGCGGGCGAGCAGCGCGCTTTGCCCGAAGCTGGTGCGGCCGTAGCGGTCGCGCACCGGATCGGGTTCGAGCGCCAGATCGAACGCCCGCCGTGCCGCCGGGCTCGTCACCAGGTCGTACGCCTCGGCCTGGAAACGGTCCATCACCGCGGTGCCCCCGGCGTCGACGCGGCGGCGCACAGCGTCGAGGGACCGCTGCAAGCCGGTCCGATCGGTGAGGCGCCCGAGCGAGAAGCCCACCGGCGCGGCGAGGTTCCTCACCTGGAAGCCCGCGGCGGCCGGGTCGCCATCGGTCTCGAACGGATTCCACTGCGCCCCCAGGTAGCTGCCCCCGAAGTAGCCGGGACGCAGCCCGACGCTCGAGGCGTAGGGCACCGCGACGTAGGCGGGCATGCCCGGTTGCCGTGGGCCGCACTGGCGTGCCGCGATCGCCCCGACTCCCGGATTCCGTCCGGCGGTGTTGCTGCCGTTGGGCCCGCCACGACCGGTGAGCACGTAGTGGGCGGCGGTGAAGTGATCGCCGTTGTCATGATGGAGGGAACGGATGAGCGAGAACCGATCGGCCACCTTCGCCTGCCGCGGAAACAGTTCGGAGATCTCCATGCCCGGCACGACGGTGCGGATCGGGCGCCAGATGCCGCGATACTCCGCCGGCGCCTCGGGCTTGAGATCGTACAGATCGAGATGCCCCGGCCCGCCGTCGAGCCAGAGCAGGATCACCGCGGTGTCCCTGGCGGGAAGCCCCGCGGCCCTTCCCGCGGCCCGGGCTTCGAGTACGCCCGGCAGGCCGACCGACGCCATGCCCGCCACGCCGAGGCCGACGAAGCTGCGGCGCCGCAGTCCGTGGCAGTAGCCCCCTGCCGCGCCGGTCCCCACCGTCAGCATGCCCGCCTCCGTCGTCCCGCCTTCCGGGGCCAGCGTGGGCCGCCGGCGGAGCTGCCTCCGTCGAAAAGCCTAATGAACGCCGCCGTGACCGTTCAACCACATCGGCGATGACGGCGGACGGCGTCGGGGGATCACGGCTACGGTGTATCCTGTCGGCGGACCCGGCAACCGCCGGGAACGGACCGGCCGGCACGCGGAGCGACGCCATGGACATCTCCGGCGAACACGCGGCGACTCGGGCATTCGCCGCCCTGGGGCTGGTGCTGCCGCCGCCGCCCGCGCCCAAGGGCGTCTACAAGCCGCTGGTGATCGCCGGCCGGTTCATCTTCGTGTCGGGGCATGGGCCGGTCTGTCCCGACGGCACGCTGCTCAAGGGACGCCTCGGCCGCGAACTCGACGAGCAGCAAGGCAAGCACGCCGCCCGGCAGGTGGGGTTGGCGATCCTCGCCACACTCGTCGCCGGCCTCGGCAGCCTTGACCGCGTCGCGCGGGTCGTGAAGGTGCTCGGCATGGTCAACGCGACTGCCGACTTCACCCGCCATCCGGCCGTGATCAACGGGTGCAGCGAGTTGTTCGCCGCCGTGTGGGGCGACGAACGGGGCATCGGGGTCCGCAGCGCCGTGGGCATGGCGTGCCTTCCCGACGATATTCCGGTCGAGATCGAGGCGATCTTCGAACTGGCCTGAGACCGAAGGCCGATGACCGACCCGATCCTCACCGCGGCGCTGGCGATCGTGGCCCTGGTGGCACTGGTCGCTGCCGTCCATATGCCGCCGTTCCTGGCCTTTCTGCTCGTGTCGATCGGCGTGGCACTCCGGCTCGGCGACCCCGCCGGGGTCGGCGGGGACACGCTCGTCCGCTCGATTCACGCCGGACTCGGGGGCGTCTTCGGCCGCCTCGCGATCACCCTCGTGGCGGGCGCGATGCTCGGCCGTCTGGTGGTGACCAGCGGCGCGGCGCAGCGCATCGCGACCGTGCTCATCGGCCTCGCGGGAACCGAGCGGCTCGGCTGGGCGCTGGCCGCCACCGGCCTAGTCATCGGCATCCCGCTGTTCTTCGGCGTGGCGTTCATGCTGCTGGCGCCGATCCTGTTGGCGGTCGTGGCCCGTGCGCGGGCGCCCGTGATCGCCGTCGCCCTCCCTGCCTGCGCGGCGATGAGCCTCGCCCATGGTCTCCTCCCGCCGCATCCCGCACCGACGGCACTGGTCGGGCAGTTCGGGGCCGACATGGGCCGCACGCTCCTCCTCGGACTGGTCGTCACGATCCCGGCCTTGGTGGTGGGGGGCCCGCTCTTCGCCCGGTGGCTGCATGCCGTCGCGGCGACTCCCCCGGCGTCGATCGCGGCGGTCCTTCGCCCCGATGACGACCTCCCGGGCACCGCCGTCAGTTTCCTCACGGCGCTGCTGCCCGCCTACCTCCTCGCCGGCACCTCGCTGGTCGGCTGGAACACACCGGCGGATGCGACCGCCGGACGCTGGCTGGCCCTGGCCGGATCGCCCGACCTGGTCATGCTCCTTTCTCTGGCGGTCGCGGCGGTGACGTTGGGAACGGCACGCCGCCGACCGCTCCGCGAGGTGATGGAGACCTATTCCGCCGCGATCGCCGACATCGCACCGACGCTGCTGGTGATCGCCGGCAGCGGCGTGTTCAGCCAGGTGCTCGTCGATACCGGCGTGGACCACGCGCTCGCCGCGCGCCTCCGCGCGGTGCCGCTCACGCCGTTGCTCCTCGCCTGGGGGGCGGCGGCGGTGCTGCGCGTCTGCGTGGGCTCGGCCACCGTGGCCGGGCTGACCGCCGCGGGAATCGTCGCACCGCTGGTGCGCGAGGCGGGCGTCGATCCCGACCTGGCGGTGCTGGCCGTGGGGGCGGGAACGCTGTTCTGCTCGCACGTCAACGACGTCGCTTTCTGGATGTTCCGCGATACGTTCGGCCTCGGGTTCGCCGACACGCTGCGCAGTTGGACGGCGATGGAATCGATCGTCTCGGTGATCGCGCTGGTGGGCGTCGTCGCGCTCGACCGGCTGACGTGAAGGGAGCCACGGATGTTGATCGTCGACGCCCACCTCGATCTGGCGATGAACGCCATGGAGTGGAACCGCGACCTGCGGCGGCCCGTCGCCGAGATCAACGCGCGCGAACGCGACCGCCGACTCACCGACAAGCCCGACCGCGGCAACGCCGTCGTCTCGCTGCCCGACCTGCGCCGCGGCGGGATCGGGCTGGTGGTGGCCACGCAGATCGCCCGGGCGGTGGCGCCCGACAATCCGCTTCCCGGCTGGCACTCGCCGGAACAGGCCTGGGCACAGACCCAGGCACAGCGGCATTGGTACCTGGCGATGGAAGAAGCGGGGGAGATCGTGCTCATCGCCGATCGGTTGTCCCTCGAGCGACACGTCGAGCGCTGGTCGGCGGCCATCGCCGCCGGCGACGACACGTGTGGGCTGCCCGTCGGTTGCATCCTCTCCCTCGAGGGGGCCGATTCGCTCGTCACGCCACGCTGGCTCGAGCGCGCCTACGCCTACGGGTTGCGCGCCTGCGGCCCGGCCCATTACGGCCCCGGCCGCTACGCGCACGGCACCAACGCCTCCGCCGAACTGAACGCCGCCGGCCGTGAGCTCCTCGCGGAGATGGGTCGCCTCGGCATGATCCTCGACGCGACCCACCTGTGCGACGTGGCTTTCTGGACCGCCCTCGATCTGTTCGCCGGACCGGTGTGGGCGAGCCACACCAACTGCCGGGCACTCGTCGACCACAACCGCCAGTTCTCCGACGACATGATCCGCGCGCTCGTCGCGCGGGGCGCGGTGATCGGCGGTGCCCTCGACGCCTGGATGATGGTGCCCGGCTGGGTCCGCGGACGCTCGACACCGGAGGAGACCGGCTGCCGGCTCGAGGTGCTCATCGACCACCTCGATCATGTCTGCCAGATCGCCGGGAACGCCGATCACGTCGGCATCGGGTCCGACCTCGACGGCGGATACGGTCGCGAGCAGTGCCCCGCAGACCTGACGACGATCGCCGACCTGGGGCGCGTGGAACGCCTGCTCGCCGCGCGTGGCTATCCGCCGGCCGACGTCGCCAAGGTGATGCACGGAAACTGGCTGCGTTTCCTGCACGCCGCCTGGCCGCGGTGACCCGTTTCAGGCGTGGATCGCCCGCCCGTCGGCGGCCAGCGCCGCCTCCTTGAGCGCCTCGGGCAGCGTCGGATGGGCGTGGCATACGCGGCCGATGTCCTCGGCGGTGGCGCCGAAGGCCATCGCTGCCGCCGCCTCGCCGATGAGGTCACCCGCCGCCGGACCGATGATGTGCACGCCGAGTACGCGCCCCGTCGCCTTGTCGGCGAGCACTTTCACCTTGCCGGTGATGTCGTTGATCGTCCGCGCCCGACCGTTGGCACGGAAGGGGAAGACACCCTTGGAGAAACTCGTGCCGGCGGCCACGAGTTGCTCCTCGGTCTTGCCCACGGCGGCGATCTCCGGGTGGGTGAAGACCACCGCGGGCACCAGGTCGTAGTCCACGTGGCACCAGCCCCCGTGGATCGCCTCGACGCACGCGACGCCGTCCTCTTCCGCCTTGTGGGCGAGCATCGGCCCGGCGATGCAGTCGCCGATCGCCCAAACTCCAGCGGCCTGCGTGCGAAAATGATGGTCCACGGGAATGAACCCCCGGGCATCGGTCGCGAGGCCGACGGTGTCGAGGCCGAGGTCGTCGGTCGCGGGCCGCCGGCC
>JBJSXB010000041.1:0-10308 GCA_046086245.1 Planctomycetaceae bacterium
GTCCGCTACTTCGACCCGGTGGCCGACCAGGAAACGCGCCGCAAGGTTCTCGAGACACGGGCGCCGGAGCTGGCGCCTCGGCTCGCCGTGCAGGGAGGACGTCCCTCCCTGCGGCTCGACGACACGGGCCGCTGGCGCCTCGATCAGGCGATCAACGAAGGCCGCGTGTTCGACCGCGAGACGGGGCAGCGCTTCGAGTGGCACATGGGTGAGCCGGTCCCCGTGGGCAACACCGCCGGCAACTCCTGGATCTGGACCGGCAGCGGCTACCGCTCGCCGGTGGCCGGCTACGGCGGTGCCGAACCGGTGGCGGACGGCGGCTGCGGCTGCCGGTGATCGGGCGACCGCGCCACGACTCCCGGGCCGCAGCCACGCGACGCCCCTACGCCCGCACTTCCCACCCGTCACGGTACCGCTGGCGACCGAGGAGCGGTTCGGCGGCGGGATTGTCGAGGATCGCGCCACTGGCGGGATCGCAGCGGACGACCGTGCCGGTGCGGTAGGCGATGTTCCCGAGATGGCACAGCCGGGTGCTGCGCTGGCCGACGTCGATCGGGCTGTTGAGTTCAGCGTGGCCGCGGACCGCGTCGAGGAAGTTGCCGATGTGGGAGGCGTCGCCGGTGCCGGCGACCGAAGAGGTGCCCGTCGAAACCTCCGCACCCTTGGGGTCGTACACCGTCCAGGTGTCGCGCGCGATCGCCATCGTCCCCTCGTCGCCGTAGAAGACGATCTCGGCCGGCGGTTTCTCGACGGCGCGCGGGTGGCACGAACTCTGCACCCATTCGCAGCCGGCGTGGCCGAAGTCGTAGGAGGCGGTGCCGGTGTCGGGAGTCTCCTGGGCGTCGGCGAACGCGTAGCGGCCGCCGACGTAGCCGACCCGCAGCGGATGCTCCGCCTTCAGGCCCCAGCGGAGGATGTCGAGGAAATGGATCCCGTTGTTGCCCAATTCACCGTTGCCCCAGTGCCAGAACCAGTGCCAGTCGTAGTGGGCCAGTTGCCTCGGATCGTGGCCCGGGTCGTCGGGCACCGGACCCTGCCAGAGATCGACGTCGAGATCGGCCACCGGCGCGCGCGGTGCCGCCCCCACCGCGCCGCGCGAGGCGTAGTAGTGCCCGCGGCCGAAGCGCACGGTGCCGATGGCGCCGGCGTGGAGCGCCGCGATCGCGTCCTTCATCCAGGTGCGCCGCTGGTTGCCCATCTGCACTTGCTTGCCGGACCGCGCCGCGGCGGCCACGAGCCATTCCCCCTCGCGGATATCGTGGCTCCCCGGCTTCTCGACGTAGACGTGCTTGCCAGCGGCGAGGCACATCAGCGCCGCGGGTGTGTGCCAGAAGTTGGGCAGCGCGATGAACACGCAGTCGAGATCCGGGTCGTCGAGGCCGGCTCGGAAATCGGGCAGCCCGCGGCACGGCGCGCGCTGGCTTCCCTCCACACCCTTCATCCCCCCCGCCAGCCGCCGGGGATCGACCTCCGCCAACCAGGCGATCTCGACGCCCGGCAGACCGAGGAGGGTCTTGATGTAGGCGGCTCCGCGGCCGAGCCCCACGATGCCCACGCGCAGCGTCCGCGGCGGTTCGGCGGCGAACGATCCGCACGGCACGCTGGCCGCGCCGAGAGCGGCGGCCCGCAGCCACGCGCGCCGCGGAGAAGCGCCGACGAGCGGCGGGTGGTCGGGGCGGGTTCGGGGCATGGGGAAGGCTCCAAGGGAAAAAACGGATCGTGGGCACCGTCCGACGCCGCGCCGCGCGCGGGCGCTCACGCCGGTTTGGGGAACAGTCCGTAGATGCGAAGCGTACCGTCGGCCAGTGCCACGGCCACGCGGCGCCCATCGGGGGAAAGCGACAGTCCACGACCGTTGGCAGGAAGCTTGAGGGCATGGAACTCCGCCGTCTCACCCGGCTTGAAGAACCGCAACCAGCCGCCGCCGCCGCCGCCGGAGACGGTCAACCAGCATCCGAGCGGGTGCCAGGCGACGCCCCAGCAGACGCCGTGCGGTTTGTCCTTCGGCTCCTGGAGGAGGACCTGCGTCCCGGTGGCGAAGTCGAGCAGGCAGACCGCCGGATGGCCGATGCCGGCGAACGCGTTGCTCACCGCGGTGATGCCGCCGACGGCGACTTGGCCACCGTCGGCGCGGAATGCCATCGTGCGCGCGCCGCCGATGTCGGCGCGGAAGCCGGCGTCGTACTTCCACAATGCTTCGGCCCGGCCGACGTCGCGGACTGCCTCGCCGGCCGGTCCCCACTCCTTGAGGCACCCCTTGAGGTCGCACGACACCAGGCCACGGCCGTCGGGGCGCCAGGCCACCGCATAGACGTGCGACTCGTGGCCGGGGCAGGTGGCGATCGCCGCGCCGTCGGCCGCCCGCCACAGCTTCACCAATCGGTCGTTGCCGCACGTCGCCACCACGGCCCCGTCGGGGCTCACCGCCAGCCCGCGGATCCAGCCGTCGTGCGCGGCGACGAGCCACGCTGCCGGCGCCGGCTCACCCATCGGCCAGGCGCCGAGCCGTCCGTCGTAGCCGCCGGTGAACGCACGGCCGCCGTCGGGCGCGTGACCGATCGCCCACACCCAGCTGTCGTGGGCGGCGACGCCGCCGGGCAGCGCCACCGCGGCCGAGGCGTCGGCCGTCAGGCGGTGGACGCCATGATCCTCGGCGCCGAACACAATCCAGCGCCCGGAGGGATCCCAGCCGCAGGCGACCAGCGGGCGGTCGTGCTTGTGGCTGGCCACTTCGTGCGTCTGCAGCGGATCGATCGGTGGGGGTTCGGCCATCGCCGCCTCGTTCACGACCGTCAGACGAGGAGCTCGTCGATCGGGCCCTTGGCGGGGTCGGCGATCGGGACGTCGCGGCCGCCGACGTGGAAGCTGCCGGAGGAATCGACGCCGATCCCCCGCAGCACGGTGTGGAACACGTGACCGTGATCGACCGGCCGCTCGACCACCTCCATGCCGTCGGCGCTGGTGCGGCCGATCACGGCGCCGCGCTGCAGGCCGGCGCCGCCGAGGAGGATGCTCCAGCTCTTGCCCCAGTGGTCGCGGCCGTAGCCGGCGTTGATCCGCGGGGTGCGGCCGAATTCGCTCATCACGCACACCAACGTGTCGTCGAGAAGGCCACGGGTGGCCAGGTCCGCGACGAGCGTCGCGAATGGTCGGTCGAACTCGCCGAGCTGCTCGATATGGAAGTCGAAGTTCTCGAAATGGGTGTCGTAGTTGGAATGGTTGACCTGCACGAACGGCACGCCATGTTCGAGGAGGCGCCGGGCCAGCAGGCAGTGACGGCCGAACTCGCTGCGGCCGTAGCGCTCGTGGTCGCGCTCCGGCTCGCGATCGACGTCGAACACCTGGCGCTGGTCGAGGAGGTCGAGCGCCTGGGAATGGGAGAAGGTGTAGGCGTCGGTGTCGGCGGTGCGCCGGCGCGCGGCGAAGCGCCGGTCGAGCAGATCGCGGAACGCCGTCCGCCGCCGGTCCGCCTCGGGGCCCAGCCCCGCCGGGCGATCGGTATGCGCCGGCGGCTTGCCGTCCTCCATGATCACCCCGGCGTAGCGGGGGCCGAGGTACGAGGCGTTGCCCGGGCCGCCGCCGGCGCCGCGGATGAGGACGTGGCCGGGCAGGGCGAAACCGTCGGCGAGGCACGCCTTGGCGACCACCGCGCCCAGATCGGGCACGTCGAGCGGCACCGGTTGATCGCGGCCGCTGAACATCTCGCGCTGGCCGCGGGCGTGGTCGTCCGATCCGCCCGCCATGCCGCGGACGAGCGCGAGATGGTGCATCTGCCGCGCGGTCCACGGCAGCAACTCGCTGATGTGGATCCCGGGCACGGTCGTGGGGATCGCACGGAACGGACCGCCGGTGGCGGTGCCCGGTTTCGGATCCCAGCTCTCGAGTTGGCTGACGCCGCCATGGAGGAAGATCTGCAGCACGCGTTTGTTGCTCCCCGCCACGGCCCGCGCGAGCGCCGGCCGGGCGGCGATGCAGCCGGCGGCGGCCGCCGCCATGCCGCCGAGGACGCGGCGGCGCGAGATGGCGTGGAAGACGGAGTTGCAGGCACCGGCAGAGCGGCTCATGTCGTCACCTCCACGATCGCGGTCAGTGGTTGAAGCGAAACTCCACGCTCGCCAGCGCGCCCCATACCAGCTCCGCGATCGCCGCGGCCCGGTCGTCGGCCCGGTCCTTCAGCCGGGCGACCACGTCGGCCGCCTCGGCGGCGTCCGGCGGGCGCGACAACACCGTGACGAACAGTTCGTCCGCCACGGCGGCGTCGCCGAGCGCGAGCAACCGCTCGACGAGCGTACCACCGGAGGCTCCCAGAGCGGAGGCGACGTCGGGCCCGTTGCCCAGCCACAGCGCCTGGTTCACCGACGCCTGGAAGTCGCCCGCCAGCGGATCGCCGTACAGCCCCGCCACGGTGCCGAGCAAGGCCCGCTTTTCCTCGACCGCGCGCAGTTCGACGAGGCGGTCGCGGAGCGGGCCCGCGGCCTCCGCCGGCACCGCTTGGAGCACGGCCGGGGGCGCCTTCTCGATCGTGGCGCCCGCCGCGGAGCGCACGCTCTCCATCACTCCCGTGGCCGTCAGCAGCGACAGCGCGAACGGCTCGGGGGCGAGGGGGCGCACCCGGCCGATCTGCCCCAGCGCCGTGCGCTGCTCGTCGATGCGGGCCTGCAAGGCAGCTCCCTGCGGATCGGCCGCATCGGCGTCGATGACGCGCCGCATGTCGATCGCCAACGACCGTCGTGCGGCGAGCGCCGCGCGGCGGGCGACCGCCCCGTGCCAGGCGTCGTGGGCGGCGAGCGCCGCGTCGTCGGCGGCGGCGAGATCGGCCGTGGCCGGCCGCGCCGCCCCGGCCGCGGCCAATTCCCGCCGCGCGGCCTCGAGCGCCGCACGCGCCGCCTCCTCCTCGTGGACACGCGCCACGAGCGCCGCTTTGGCGGCGTCGAGCGCCGGAGCGAACTCGGCCGACCGCGCGGCGACGATCGCCGCGGCGCCGGCGAGCACCTTGTCGTCGGGAAGGAGGGCGGCGGCGGCCGTGGCCTGGGTGGCCGCCAGCGCCAGCGCCTCGCCCTGGGCGGTCTTCTTCGCCACCTCGGCCGTGGCGCTCGCCGTCGCCGCCGTCGCCGTATCGGCGGCCCGTCGCGCGGTGTCGCGCGGCTCGATGCGCGGGGCCAGCGCGGCGCGGGCGGCCGAGTCGGCGTCGAGGAGCTTGCGCCAGCGTGCGGCCGCGGCGTCCCGCGCCGCCGCCGCGGGCGCGATCAACGCCTCCGCCGCCTCCTCCTCCGCCCCGAGCCGGGAGATCAGCGCGTCGAGCGACGCATGCATGTCCGCCGAAAGCGGCGGCGGTTCGACGCTCCGCTGGTAGGTGCGCGACAGCACGATGCCACACAGCAGCGGACGCAGTCGGAAGCCGTCGTCGCGAAGCCGCGCGGCGAGCAGGTCGAGGAGGTCGGGGTGGACCGGGGGGTTGTCGGGGTCGTGGCCGTCGAGGGGATGGACCAGACCGCGCCCGAGGAGCATGGCCCAGAGGTGATTGGCGAGCACACGTGGGAACTCGGCCGAGGCGACCACCATCCGCCCCAGCGCCCGCCGCCGGCTGTGGACCGGCACCCCGCGGGCTTCTTTCGAAGGTGCGGCCAGGTAGTCGTCGCCCGGTTCGGGGATCGGCTCGTCCACCAGCGTGCGTCCCGCGGGCACGCGCGGTCGCACGGCGGTGATCGTCTCCTTGGTGAACACCGACGTGTAGTCCACCTCGCCGCGTGCCGTCTCGCCGACGAGGGCCGGGGCGTCCTTCGGCTCCTTGAACAGGCTGCTGCGCTGGAGGAACGCGCGGAGGGCGTGGTAGTCGGCCTGGCGCAGGTCGCCGTTGTCGGGATGGTCGTGGCACTGGCAGCATTCGAGATCGCGGCCGAGGAACACGCGGCCGATCGATCGCGTCATCCGCGCGGGATCGACCTCACGGACGAGTTGGAACGTGAGCGCGGGGCGGGTGGCCGGCTCCGCTCCGTCGGTGCCGATCAGTTCGGCACACACGCCGTCGAACGGACGGTCTTCCGCCACCGCCGTCGCCAGCCACTCGCGCCACGCCGCTGCGTCCCCCCCGGCGGTGCGCCGCTCCAGCAGCAACGCGTCGAAGAACAGCGCCATCCTGCGCGCGCACGCTGGCGACGCGAGCAACCCGTCGATCACCCGGCGGCGTTTGTCGGCGGATCCGTCGGCGAGGAACGCGCGGACGACGGTCGGCGACGGGATCGTGCCGGCGAGGTCGAGATGGACGCGGCGCAGAAAGGCGGCGTCGTCGCAGACCGCGGCGACCGGCCCGACGGCGGCGCGCTCGACCAGCGCGTCGATCGCCTCCGCGAGTGGCGCCGCGGCACACGACGGGCCCGACCACTCCCCTCGATTGGAGGACTCACCAGGGGTCCCTCCGTCGGCATGCCGGCGGCCGGCGATGATCGCCAGCGCGAGCACCGCCAGCGCGGCACCGTGCCCGGGGCTGCGGCCGCGAGGCTGCCTGTGGCCGATGCACGTGCGTTGCATCCCTCACCCCCCACGTCGTCGGAGTGGCTCTCCCGCGTCCGCGGATCTGGCGACCAACGGTACGCGAGGCTGCTATCATCTGCAATCGCCGCCAGATTCGGGACGACGGCACAGGGGCGACCAACGTCCAAGCGATCACGTCGGCTCGGCCGACGCCACGGCGACATGATCGTCTTCGCTCCGCTTTCTTCATGCCACACCAGCACGCCGCCCCCTTCATCACCGCCGACCGGGCTCCCGCCGATGGCCCCCCGCGCGTCGCGATCGTCGGCGCCGGACCGGCGGGGCTGACGGCAGCGTGGCTCCTGGCCCGCGGCGGCGCGACCGTGACCGTGCTCGAGGCCGATCCCGCGCGGGTCGGCGGCTTGTCGCGGACGGTCGAGTATCGCTCGCCGGCCGCCGACGGGGTGTTCCGCTTCGACATCGGCGGGCACCGCTTCTTCTCCAAAAGCGCCGAGATCGAGGCGCTGTGGAGCGAGTTGCTCGGGGCCGACATGCTCCAGCGGCCGCGGCTGTCACGGATCCTTTACCGCGGGCGGTTCTTCGCCTATCCGCTCCAGGCGCGCGAGGCGATCTTCAACCTCGGCGTGTTCGAGTCGTGCCGCTGCGTGGCGAGCTACATGTGGGCGCGGAGTTTCCCCGTCGCCGATCCCCGGACGTTCGAAGACTGGGTCTGCAACCGCTTCGGACGGCGGTTGTTCGAGATCTTCTTCAAGACCTACACCGAGAAGGTGTGGGGGATGCGTTGCAAGGCGATCTCGGCCGACTGGGCGGCGCAGCGGATCAAGGGCTTTTCGCTCGGCCAAGCCGTGAAACACGCCCTTTTCCCGCCGCGCGCCGCCGACCGCTCCCGCCAGGTGAAGACGCTCATCCACTCCTTCCGCTACCCGCGCCGCGGCCCGGGGATGATGTGGGAGGCCGCGGCCGACCGCACGCGCGCCCTCGGCGGCGCCGTGCGCCTCGGCTGCCGGGTGACCGGGCTCGAACGGCACGACGGCGCGTGGCGTGTCGCGTTCGTCGACGGGCACGGTGCCCCGGGCACGCTCGACGCCGATCACGTCGTGTCGTCGGCCCCGCTGTCGGAGGTGGTGCGCGCGCTGTCGCCGGCGCCCCCGGCGGAGGCGCTCGAGGCCGCCGGGGCGCTGCGTTACCGCGACTTCCTCACCGTGGCGCTGATACTCCGGCCTCGGCATCCGTTCGACGACAACTGGATCTACATCCACGATCCGGCGGTGCGTGTCGGCCGCATCCAGAACTTCAGGAGCTGGTCGCCGGAGATGGTGCCCGACCCGTCGCTCGCCTGTTACGGCCTCGAGTACTTCTGCTTCGAAGGGGACGGGCTGTGGGCGATGCGCGACGGCGACCTCGTGGCCCTCGCCGGCCGTGAGTTGGTGCAACTCGGCCTGGCACGGGACGACGACATCCTCGACGGGTGCGTCGTCCGCCAGCCGAAGGCCTATCCAGTGTATGACGACGACTACGCCGCCCGCGTGGGCACGATCCGCGCGGCGCTCGCCGACCGCTACCCGAATCTCCATCCGGTCGGCCGCAACGGGATGCACAAGTACAACAACCAGGATCACGCGATGATGACCGCGATCCTCACGGCGCGCAACATCCTCGCCGGAAACGAGCGCTACGATCCGTGGAACGTCAACGAAGACGCCGAGTATCACGAGGCCGACGTGATGGCCCCGGCTACCGGCGTGCCGCCAGTGGGCTCGAGCGGCCTCCGCGCGGTGCCGCGGCGCGTCTCCTCCGGCTGACCCGCCCGGCCGGCGGCCTTCGCGACCGCGGCATCAGCCCGGCAGCGCCACCGGAGGCCGCGGCAACGGCCGGTTCTCGGCCACCGTGTCGATGCGCCCGTCGCGGAGGCGGATCACGCGCCGGGCGCGGGCGGCGATGTCGTCTTCGTGGGTCACCATCACGATCGTCCGCCCGGCGTGATTGAGGGCGTCGAGGAGGTCCATGATCTCGTGGCTGGTGGCGGTGTCGAGGTTGCCGGTCGGCTCGTCGGCGAGGATCACGTGCGGGTTGTTGACCAGTGCGCGGGCGATCGCCACCCGCTGCTGCTGGCCGCCGGAAAGCTCCGTGGGCCGGTGGTCGAGCCGGCCGGCGAGGCCGACCAGCGACGCCAATTTCAGGCAGCGTTCCCTGCCCCCCGGCAGCGGCGGACGCTGGTAGGAGAGCGGCACCTCGATGTTCTCCACCACCGAGAGCTGCTGGATGAGGTTGTACGATTGGAAGATGAAGCCGAGATAGCGGCCGCGGAGCCGCGACAAGGTCTCGTCGTCCATGCTCGCCACGTCCTGGCCGGCGAGGATGTAGCGGCCGGTGGAAGGCCGGTCGAGGCAGCCGAGCAGGTTCAACAGCGTGCTCTTGCCCGAACCTGACGAGCCCATGATGGCGACGAAATCTCCCTGGTGGAAATCGATCGACACCCCGTCGAGCGCGCGGACGTCGTGACCGCCGAGCCGGTACACCTTCGTGACGTTCTCGACGCGGGCGACGATCTCGCCTTCGATCATGTCACTCATGGCGCAGGGCCTCGATCGGGTCCATCGCCGCGGCGCGACGCGCCGGGTAGATGCCGAAAATGATGCCCACCCCCACCGAGATGCCGAACGCCGCCACCACCGACCAGGGAGCGAGGCGCGGCTCGAGGTTCTTGATGTTGGGCGGGAGAGCCGACCAGACCTCGGGCAGCAGCGTCTCGATCCCGCGGCGCAGTGCCGCCACCGTCGGCCCGCACAGGAAGCCGAACAGCACGCCGAGGAGCCCGCCGGTGCCGGAGAGGACCACCGTCTCCCAGAGGAACTGCTGCACGATCTCGCTCCGCGTCGCCCCCAGCGCCCGGCGGATGCCGATCTCGCGCGTCCGTTCGGTGACGGTGGCGAGCATGATGTTCATGATGCCGATGCCGCCGACCAGCAGCGAGATCCCGGCGATCAGCACCAGGAGGACGTTGAACATCGCCCGCATCGTCTCCGCCTGCTCGAGCAGTTCCTTGGGTACCACCACGGCGTAGTCGACCGTCTTGTGGTAGCGATCGAGCAACCCCTTGATGACGGCCGCCGAAGCGTCGACCTCGTCCATCTCGTCGACGACCGCGGTGATCTGCGACAACTCCACCGTCTCCAGTTGCGTGCTGCCGGCGCGCATCGTGAACACCCGGTCGCCGATCCGCGCCCGGAAGGTGGAGAGGGGGACGTAGACGTCGCGGTCGTACTGCCGGGCATCGAGGCTGCCGCCGATCGCCGCGGCGGCGTTGCGGTCGGCGGCGACACCGACGACGCGGTAGAACTCCTGCCCCACCTGGACGGTGCGGCCGAGCGGATCCTCGATCGGAAACAGCTTCTCCGCCGCCCGGTAGGCGAGGACGGCGACGTTGGCATAGCTCTCCATGTCGAGCTCGGAGAGCGGCCGACCGCGGGCCATCCCCAGCCGGTTCATCGTGAAGTAGTCGGGCGTGCAGCCGATCAACTGGGCGTCGATGAATTGCTCGCCGCGGCGGACCTCACGGCTGATTTCGCGCATCGGGACGGCGCGCTTGAGCGTGGGGACGTTGGCCACGATCCGGTCGAAGTCCTCGCGCAGCAGGCCGTAGGCGATCCCCATCCGGCCACCCGCCTCGCGGCTCGAGCCCTCCGAGGGCTTGATGCTGCGGACGATGATGCTCGTGGCGCCGAGGTCCTTGATCTGCTGCTGCGCCTGCCAGCTGACCCCCTCCCCCATCGCCACCAGCCAGATGACGGCGGTGACGCCGATGAGGATGCCGAG
>JBJSXB010000042.1:0-13025 GCA_046086245.1 Planctomycetaceae bacterium
TGCTCGGGCTGCTGCGCGACGACGGTTGGCGATTGGTCGCCGAGCCTGCCGGGGCCGATCTCGTCGTCGTCAACACCTGCGCCTTCCTCGAGGCGTCGCGGCAGGAGTCGTACGGCGTCGTCCGCGAGATGGTCGACCTCAAACGCCGCGGCGGGACCCGCGGCGTGGTCGTCGCCGGATGCCTTGCCGAACGGCAAAAGGAGGCCCTGCTCGACGAGGTGCCCGGTGTCGACGCCGTGATCGGCGTCTTTTCCCGCGACGACATCGCCCGGACGGCGGAACGCCTCGTGGGCGGGTTGGCGGAGCAGCGGGCGGTGTTTCGGCCGGCCCCGGCCCGGGCGCTCGACGACTCACGGCGGCTGCGGGTCACCCCGCGCCACGTCGCGTATCTGAAGATCTCCGAGGGCTGTGATCGGACCTGTACGTTCTGCTCGATCCCGCGGATGCGCGGCAAGCACGCCACCAAACCGATCGAGGAGGTGGTGCGCGAAGCGGAGGAACTGGCCGCCGACGGGGTTCGAGAGTTGGTGCTCGTCGCCCAGGACACCACCTTCTACGGGATCGACCTGTACGGCGAGCCGCGGCTGGTGGAGTTGCTCGCCGCCCTGGAGCGGGTGCCGGGGATCGACTGGATCCGGCTGATGTATCTCTACCCAATCCATTTCACCGACCGGCTGGTCGACACGATCGCCGCGAGCCCGCGGATCCTCCCCTATCTGGATCTCCCGCTCCAGCATTGCAGCGATCCGGTGCTGAAGCGGATGCAACGGCGCGTGAACCGGGCCGCGACGGAGGAATTGCTCGGCACGCTCCGCGACCGCATCGCCGGCCTCGTGCTGCGTACCACGTTCATCACCGGGTTTCCGGGGGAGACGCGGGCGCAGTTCGACGAACTCAAGGCGTTCGTCGAGCGCTGGCGGTTCGAGCGCCTCGGCGTGTTCACCTACTCGTTCGAGGCCGACACGCCGTCGGCGAAACTCGACGGACACCTTCCCGAGGAGGAGAAGGCGGCCCGCCGCGACGAGCTGATGGCGCTGCAGCAGCGGATCGCCCATGAGCATGCCGCCCGCCAGGTTGGGCGGACGCTCGACGTGATCGTCGACGGTCCTTCGGGCGAGCGCGACGACGTCTGGATCGGACGGTCGAAGGGGGATGCCCCGGAGATCGACTGCGCGGTGTACGTGACGGCGCAGCGCGACGGCGGCGTGACGCCGCGGCCCCTCACGGGCCGGATTCTCCCGGTCGAGATCGTGGCCGCCGCCGGCTACGACCTCGCCGGCGTGCCGGCAGACGGCTGACCCCATGGCAGCGCTCCACGAGCCTGCCGGCGCTCTCGAACGCGTGTGGACCGTTCCCAATCTGCTCTCGGCGGCCCGCCTCGTCCTGGCGCTCGTTCTCTTCGCCGTGATCGAGGTCGGTTGGTTCCGGACGGCACTGGGGCTGTTCGTGGTGGCGGCGTCGACCGACTGGGTCGACGGCTGGTGGGCGCGCAGGTTCCACCAGGTGAGCCGGCTGGGCCGGATCTTCGATCCCCTCGTCGACAAGGTGCTCGTCTGCGGGACGTGGATCCTCCTCGCCGGCGGCGACGGCTCCGTGATCGCCCCCTGGATGGCGGTCGTGGTCGTGGTCCGCGAGCTGCTCGTGACCGCGCTGCGCGCCGAGCTCGAGAAGGCGGGGCGCGACTTCTCCGCCGGGTGGTCCGGCAAGCTGAAGATGCTGCTGCAGTGCGTGGCCGCCGCCGCCGAACTCGCCCGGCGCGCGGCGATCGCCGGGGCGATGGGCATCGACGTCGAGCTCGTCGCGCGGCTAGCCGCATGGGTGGCGGTGGCGACGACCGCCTGGAGCGGCGTCGAATACTTCGTCCGTGCCGCCGCGGTCCTGCGCGACGGCGGCCACTCGACGCCAGGCGGCGGGTAGGGCCATGGAGGTCATCGATCCAGGGGCGACCGACCCGGCACCGGTGCTGCGGCTTCTCGCGCTCGCCGCTGCGGTCGCCAGTCTGCTCACGGCGCTGGCGGCGGCTCGTCGGGTGCGGCTCGGCGTGCCGCTGGTGACGCCGCGATCGATGTCACCGGCGCCATGGAGCGGCCGCGACGTGGCCGTGGTGGTGGGCACACTGCTGTGGGTGCAGGTGCTGGCGGCGGCGGTCGCACCGCCGACGGCGCCGCTCGCATCGCGGTTGCTGGTGAGCGTCGTCGGGATGGTGCTGGCGACGGGGCTGGCGGGGTGGTACCTGCGGGTCGCGGGGGCCTCGTGGCACGACATCGGCCTGACGGGTTGGCGCTGGGGAGAGGGGATGCGCACGGCCCTCGCCGCCCTCGCCTTGGTTCTCTGGCCATTGTTGGCCCTGGCGACGCTCCTCGACCGGGTCGTGCCGTATCGCCACCCGATCATCGAGTATCTCGGCGACCATCGCGGCGGCGCCGCGATGGCCCTCGTCGTCCTCTCGGCGGTGGTGGTGGCGCCGGTGGTGGAAGAGTTTCTCTTTCGCCGCGTGCTGCTCGGGTGGTTGCTCCGCGCTTGGCCGGTGGCCGGCGGCCTCGGTGCCGTGGCCGTGCAGGCGATGGCGTTCGGGATGTCGCATGCCGGCCAGGGGCTGGCACCGGTGCCGTTGACGCTGTTCGGACTGGTCCTCGGCTGGCTCGCGCTCCGCACCGGATCGCTCCTGCCGGGGATCCTCCTCCACGCGCTGTTCAACGCGGTGAGCATCGGGCTGGTGGTGTGGGGACCGTCCGTCTGAGTCCGTGGGGCTGCGGCCGGGCCGCGCAGACGACGCATCTTGCCACAGCAGGGGCGGGCCCGACCGGCATGGCGATCCGATCTGGCCCGGGGGCCGGTGGGATGACGACAATCGTGCAGCCGTGTTCCCGGGAGTCGTCAGCGTGCCGGTCGAGCCCGAGTCCCGCCGCAGCCTCGCCACGCGTGTCGCCGACCGCCTGGTGTACGTCGCCGTGCGAGTCGCGATCTGCGTCGTCCAGGCGTTGCCGCGCGAGACCTGCCAGCGCGTTGCCCGCGGGGCGGCCTGGTTGCTCGCCGACGTCCTCCCGATCCGCCGCGCGGTGGTGGATGGGAATCTCCGGGTGGCGTTTCCCGAGTCGTCCACCGCCGACCGCGCCGCGGTCGCCCGGCAGATGTGGGAGCATCTCCTGCTGATGGTGATCGAGATCGCGCATGCGCCCCGCGTGATCCAGAAGACCACCTGGCGGCGGCACCTGCGGATCCACGGCATGGAGCGGATCGTCCGCCTGCTGTGGGCGGAGCGGCCGAAGGTGATCCTCGGCGGTCATTTCGGCAATTTCGAACTCGCCGCCTACCTGTTCGGCGTCTTCGGCTTCCGGATCTTTTCCGTCGCGCGCGAACTCGACAATCCGCTGCTCGACCAGTTCGTGACCCGATTCCGTGAGTCGCGCGGCCAGGTGATCCTGCCGAAGAAGGGCAGCGCTCCCGACGTCACGCTGGCGCTGGCCGAGAACGGCGCGATCGGGTTGCTCGGCGACCAGGCGGCGGGACCGAAGGGGTGCTGGGTCGAGTTTTTCGGGAGGCCCGCGAGCGTGCACAAGGCGATCGGCTTGTTCGCCCTCGCGGCGGAGGCGCCGGTGCTGGTCTGTTCGGCGACGCGGCGGCGCGGCTTGTTCGACTACGATCTGCGTCTCGATGGCACGGCCGATCCGCGGGCGGCGGACGCTGCCTGCGCCGATCTGCGGTCGTTGTCGCAGTGGTACACCGGCCTGCTGGAACGGTCGATCCGCCGCGCCCCCGGTCAGTACTGGTGGGTCCACCGGCGATGGCGGGGACAGCCGCCGCAGGCTACAGTGCAGACGGCGAACACGGCCGTCGCGCCCACACGGTCGGCCGCCTGACCCGCACCCTTGTCGCGGCCGACGGCATGGACGACTGGATCGACATCGCTGCCAGCGCCGACTGCCCACCGGGGACGGTGATCGAGCGTGTCGCCGGCGATCGGATCGTCGCCCTCGCCCACGTCGACGGGCGCTGGCATGCCATCGACGGACTCTGTCCGCACCAGGGGGGGCCGCTCGGCCAGGGCAGTCTCTGCGGGGCGGTCGTCACCTGCCCGTGGCACGGCTGGCAGTTCGACGTGACCACGGGTCGCCACCGACTCTCGGCGACCGTCCGGCAGGCGGTCCACGACGTACGCGAGGAGGCCGGCCGCGTGCTCGTGCGTCTTCGGCCGCCACGCGGGGACCGGGCCGCGTGATCGAGTACCGCTGCTTCCGCAACGACGACCCGCCGCGGGTGGCGGAGGTGTGGAGGGGGGCCGACCTCGGGCCCGCCGCGGTGCAGCCGATGACCGCCGACCTCCTCGAGGGGGCCGTGCTCGCCAAGCCGTACTTCGATCGCGAGGGACTGCTGCTCGCCTTCGACGGCGACCGTGCCATCGGCTTCGCCCACGGCGGATTCGGACCGGCGGCCGACGGCGCCGGCCTCGATCACCGCCTCGGCGTCACGCACGTGGTGGCCGTGGTCGGGCATCCACTCGCCCAACGGGTCGGCGACGAGCTGCTGGGGCACTGCGAGGCCTACCTGCGCCGCCGCGGAGCGCAACGCCTGCAGGGGGGCGGAACCGGTGCGACGCGCGGGTTCTACCTCGGCCTCTACGGCGGTGCCGACCTTCCCGGCGTGCTCGACTCGAGCGTCAACCTGCGTGGCGTCTTCACCCGCGCGGGCTACCGGCCCGCGGAGCGGATCGCCGTCGTGAGCCGCACCCTCGCCGGTTTTCGTCCCACCGTGTCGCGGACGCAGATGGCGCTGCGGCGTTCGACCGTCATCAGGCCGATCGACGAACCGCCCCACCGCCACTGGTGGGAGGCGGCGACGACGACGGGGCTGCCGCTGCGTCGCTACGAGTTGATCGACGCCGGGGGGGACGTGGGGGCGACGGCGACGTTCTGGGACATGTACGGTCTGGCCGGCTGCGCCCCGGGGATGCGGTGGGGGCTGCTCGACGTCGACGTGCCGCCGGACAAGCGGCGCCGCGGACTCGGCCAACACGTGCTCGGCGAGGCACTGTTCGACCTCGCCCAGGAAGGCGCGTACTCGGTCGAGGCGCAGGCGGGCGACGCGCATCCCGCAGCCTGCGGTCTGTTCGCCAAGATCGGCTTCGCGCCGATCGGCTTCGGAACGCTCTACGAGAAGTGAGCGGCGCCGGTCGCCGCGCCGTGAGGCTCACGGCCCATCGGCAGGATCGCGCTGCGGGGGCGTGGCCGACGTGTCGGAACCCTCCCGGTCGGCGAGCGTTTCGAGATGGCGACGGACGGCGGCGGCGCAGACCAACGGGGAGCCCTCGACGTGGGTCAGCCGGGCTGCCAGCGGCGCGGTGGCGCCGTCGCGCCGCAGGTCGGTGAGGTAGTCCTGGAGGAGGCGCCGCCGGGCGGGAGTCGAATGCAACAGCCAGTGGACCCAGCACCAGGCTTCGGCATAGTGGTCCTGCGACATCTCGCCGGGTGAGGTGAGCGGCTCGAGACGAGCCAGATCCATCTGCCAGGTGCCCTCGAGCAGGCGGGCGGAGAGGTGGGCGACGTGCTCGCGGTGCACTCCCTGCTCGCCGCGAGGAAGCTCGAAGTATTCCGCGATCCCCTCGTCGAGCCACAGCGGAATCGTGGGCACCACCGCGTGCAGATAGCCGTGGGCGGTCTCATGGCGGAGATCCTCGGCGATGCGGTCCTGCCACGGGGCGAACACCGAGAGCGTCGTGTCGGTCTCGACGAAGAACGCCCGCCGGACCGGGAAGTTGGGAAACCGGCGCGCCGCGAACTCGTCGTAGCGGCGCGGCTCTCCGAACAGGTAGAGGTGCACCGGTTCGTCGGATACCGGGAGCGACAGCGTCTGGCTGACGTCGGTCCGGAGCGTCTCGAGGTCACGGATCAGACGGTGCTGCCCGGCGAGCGGGAAGTCGGCGTGGACCACGAGTTGGCCCGCCAGGACGACCGTGCGGTCGGGCAACCCCTCGCCGGCGCGCCAGGCGAGCGGATCGGTCAGGCTCGCCGTCTCGAGCACGACCGCGTTCCAGCCGGGCGGGCCGGCCAGATGGGCGCACCCGGTGAGAACGGCCGCGGCGGCGAGCGAGACGAGCCGCCGTGGCAGGCGCGACGGACGGGCGACGGCGCGGTGAAGATGCGGCATGGAGTGGATCGGACCGCAGCGGATCGCCCCGGGCCGGGGACGCGACGGGGATGCTAGCGACCTCCTGCGCACGCACCAAGGGCATCCGCCGCGGCGCGCCATGCGATCCAGCCGAGCGTACCGGCGAGGCAATCGGCCGCCACCACGCGGGGCAGCACCGCGGCCGCTCCCGCGGCGAGCGCTGCGACGACCCCGTCGCCGCAGGGGAACGATTCGAGCACGAGCACGTCGCGGCGGCCGTCGGCGGTCAGGAGACGCAGCCACTGCCGCTGCTCCTCCCCGACGGCGCCGACCGCCCAGACCACCGGGCCGACGCAGCCGGGGACGGGGCGTCGGCCCGGCAACGGGTGGGGGGTGCAGCCGGCGGCTTCGAGGAGGTCGCACACCGCCTCCGTGCCGCCGGTGTCGGCGACGACCGCAACGCGCTCGCCGGCGGCGGCCCCGGCGGGAAGTCGGAACAGCCAGCGCTCGTCACGGCGCGACGTCGCGGGAAGGGAACGGTACTCGGCAACGTCCGGACGCCATCGGCGCCAGGCGACTCCGGGAAGCTCGAGCCACGGTATTTCCTCCACGCCGGGCAGCGTGTCGCCGTTGCGTCGGCCCCCCTCCGCGAGACTCGTCGTCACGGCGAACAGCGGCACCAGCGGCAGGGCGGCGGCGATCCGCGCGACCGCCGGCACCGACCACGAGCCGGGCCGCGGGCATGCCAACAGCGCCAGTGAAGGCCGCGGACCGTGACGATCGATCGCCGAGGCGGCGTCGGGATGGACCACCAGCGGCACGATCGTGGCGAGCCACCGGCGCGCCAGGCGGAGTTCCGGCCCGCGGTCGTCGCCGATCCAGATCGCGGTCCGGTCCATGCCACCCTCGCCGACGGAAGCGACCTCGCAGCGGCGCGGAGGCTACAGCGACGCCACCAGCGGCGGCAAGACGGGCAGGCTGCGCCGTGCCTGCCGACGGGGACCATGGCCCGAGCGGCATTGACCCGTTCGCCGGACCCCGGACAATTCGTCGGTGATTCGCCGGATCGTCCACGGAGGGACGAGCCGCGTTCCTCGACGACGGCGGGCGCCCGACCGGGAGCCCACGGAGTCATTCGTCGCGCACGGAGGCAACCATGGCGGACCCGCAACGATCTCGGCCCCCGAGCGGCGGCAGACCGGCGCGCCGCAGGCTCGTCCGGCTGTCGGCCGTGCTGCCGCGGCGCCGTTTCATCGGTGCCCGCGACCTGCCGGTCGCCGGTTGCCACGTCGATCCGCGGCGCTGCGGCCCGGGCGACGTGTTGGTCGTGAGGACGACGGCTCTGGGTGCCGCCGACGACGGCATCCGCGAGGCGGCGGCCCGCGGCGCGGTCGGCGTCGTGGCGGAACAGATGGTCCCGGCCTACGGGATGCCCGTGTGCATCGTGCCCGACGCCGACTGGGCGCGGGCGCGGATCTGCCACGCGCTGGCGGGCGATCCGGCGGCGCACATGCAGCTGGTGGCCGTCGCCGGCACCAGCGGCAAGACCACGACCGTCTGGCTCGCGGCCGCGGTGCTCGCCGAAGCCGGTCTGCGTGTCGGCGTGCTCTCCGACCACGGCTGCCTCGAACCCGATGCCGCCGGCCCGAAAGCGCTGCGGCTCGACGATCCGGGGGCGGTCGCGGCGGCGCTGGAACGCCTCGCGGCGGCACGCTGCACGCACGTCGTGGTCGAGGTCTCCAGCGCGATGCTCGCCCACCACGTGCTCGCCGGGGTCGCGTGCGACGTCGCCGTCGTCACCAACGTCGCCGCCGCGCACCGCCATCGCCATGGCACGGCCGCCGCCTACGAGTCGATCCAGGGGCGCGTCCTCGACCTGCTCGCACCGGACGGCATGCTCGTGGCCTGCCGCGACGATGCGGGCGCCCGCCGTCTGGCGCGTCGCTGGAAACGCGCCGTCGGCGTCGCGCCCATCGTCGTCGGCCTCGGCGGAACGTCGCCGCGGCCCGCGCTGTGGGCGACACCGGTGGAGCGGCGGCTCGGCGGGCAGACGTTTCTGCTGCAGTCGCGCGACGAGGTGATGCCCGTGTCGGTCACCACGCCGGTGCAGCCGTTCGTGCGTGACGCCCTGCTGGCCGCCGCGGTGGGCCGGCACCTGGGGGTGCCGCTCGACGCGATCGTCCGGGCCCTGGAGAGCGTGGGGAGCGTGGCCGGACGGATGGAGCGCATCGACCGCGGCCAGGAGACGCACTGTTTCATCGATCAGCCGCGGTCGTCGCACGCGCTGGCGGCGACGTTCGGCTCGCTGCGGCGTCTCACGGCGGGAAGGCTGGTGGTGGTGGCGGAGCAACGCTACGCCAAACGGCTCGGGGGCGCGCGGTTCTCCGCCCGCACGGGCCGCTGGTGCGACGACACCCTGGTCGTGCCCGACGGGATCCTCGACCCCGATCCTCCGCGCGCGGCACTCGAGGCGTACGCGCGGATCGATCGGCTCCTCGCCGGCCTGCGGCCACGCGACTGCCTGGTGGTGCTCGGCCGCGGGTTCGATCCTGCCGCCGCCCCGGGGGGCGACGACGGCGAGCCGCAACTCGGTCTGGCGGCGCTGGTCGCGGGCTGGTTCGCGCTGGCCGAAGCGCCGCCGCCGCGCCGTGTCGCCTGACGCACGCGGTCGTCGTCACGGCTTCGCCTTGTCGCCCTGGGCGTGGGGGCGTCACAATCAGGGCGGCGCACCGACCGGGCGGACGGTGGCACGACCGCAGCATGACCCGAGGAGCGCGACGATGCACACACGGACGGTGGACGACCCCGGTTCGTTTTCCGGCGCCGGGACACCGTTCGACGATCTCGGCCTGGCGGTCGGCGCCGGCGAGCCGCTCGCGCCGCACACCTGGCTGGGCGTCGGGGGGGCGGCGCGATACTTCTGCGAGCCGGTCGACCGCGACGCCCTGGCACGGTTGGTGCGCCGCTGCGAGGAACTCGGACTCGCGATCCGGGTCATCGGTGGAGGGTCGAACGTCCTCGTCCCCGACGGCGGCTTTCCCGGGCTCGTCGTCCGGCTCTCCGCCCCGGCGTTTTGCGGTATCACGATCGATGCCGACGGAGCCGTCGGCCGGGTCGAGGCCGGAGCGGGTGCCAAGTTGGTGCATGTCGTCGCCGCCGCCGTCCAGGCCGGACTGGCGGGGCTGGAGACGCTCGTGGCGGTGCCGGGAACGATCGGTGGGGCGCTCGTCGGCAACGCGGGGGGGCGCGGTGGCGACATCGGCGACCGGGTGCGCCGGGTCACGGTGATGATGCCCGACGGCACGATCGAGGATCGGGAGGGAGCGCGGCTGGCGTTCGGCTCGCGGTGGAGCAACCTCGACGACGGCATCGTGATCGCCTGCCGGCTGGAGCTCGACGCGGAATCGCCGGCACTGCTCACCAAGCGCATGCAGAAGCAATGGATCGTCGAGCGTGCCGAGCAGCCGTCGGGGGTGCGCAGCGTCGCCTTGATGTTCAAGGACCCGCTCGGTGTCACGGCCGAATCGATCATCGCCCAGGCGGGTTGCCGCGGATTGCGGGTCGGTGGTGCCGCGGTCCACTCCAACCATGCCAATTACGTGGCCGTGCAACCGGGCACGTCGAGCAGTGACGTGCGCGGGCTCGTCGAGTTGGTGCGCGGTCAGGTCCGCCAGCGGCTCGGTGTGGAACTCGCCCCGCAGATCGAGCCGTGGTGATCGGCAGCGCCGTCCGCTCCCGAGCGCCGCGTCCGGTCGCAGCGACAGGGAATCCCCGTTCCGACGAGATGCCGCCGATGGCCTCCCCCCACACCCCCGGGTCGATCGACGGCGACGCTCCGGGGGGGATCGTCCGACCGCTGCTGGCGGCGCTGGCGGTGATCACGGCCGCGGCGGTGGGGGGTGGGTTGCTGTGGTGGCGGTACGGTGAGCGGGTCCGCTGGTCGGACGCCGCCCTCCTGCAGCCCGCGGCGATCGAGGTCCGCGGGCTCGCCCCCTGGGTGCGGGCCGACATCCGCGCCGAAGCGCTTCACACGGCGAGCCTCGACCACGGCGTCCCCATCGACGATCCCCGGTTGCCGACGCTTCTCGCCCGGGCGTTCGACATGCATCCCTGGGTGCGCGAGGTGGTCCGTGTGGAGGTGCGCGATCCGCCGGCGGCGGTGGTCGAAGTGGTCTGCCGCGAGCCGGTGGCGATGGTCCGCGTGCCCGGCGGGTTGTTGGCGATCGATGCCGAGGGATTCTTCCTTCCGAGCGCCGATTTCACCGCGGAGAGCGCCGCGGGCTTCCCGAAGATCACCGGCATCGTGTCGAGCCCCCAGGGACCGGAAGGGTCGCGGTGGGGTGACCCGGCGGTGGAGGAGGGGGCGGCGATCGTCGCCGCCCTCGGGCCGCAGTGGCGGCAGCTCGGTCTGGCGGAGTGCCGCGCGGGGGCGAACGGTCGGTCGGTCTGGGATTTGCTCGACGACGCCGGGAGGGTGATTCGCTTCGGTGCGGCTCCGGGCCGAGAAGTCGCCGGCGAACCGAACGCCGCGGCGAAGATCGCCCGGCTCAAAGCGGGCGTGGTGGCGGGCACCGAGGAGGCACCGTGCGATCTCACGCGTTCCGACGATCGTTGACGTGCCCGCCCCGTCCGGCATCAGGCTTCCGGTTCGAGGATCATTCGGCGGATCGACTGGAAAAGTGGATGCGACGCCGATCGACACCATTCGAAGAGCACCGCCTCGGTGGTGATCGGTACCGCGCCGGCCCCCTCGAGGCGCCGCAACGCGGTATCGTGGTCGATCGCATGGCGGGCTGCCACGGCATCGACGGCGACGAACACCGGATACGCGCGGGCGAGGAGGTCGAGCGTCGTCTGGGCGATGCAGACGTGCGTTTCCAGCCCGCAGACCAGCATGCCGTCGATCGCCGGTCCCGTCGCGGCGCGATCGGCGGCCGCCCGCTCGATGGCATCGACCGCGCTGAAGGCGAGTTTGTCGACCGCCGGTGGAAGCCATTCCGCCAGTCCCGGCGGCGTCCGACCGAGACCCTTGGGGTATTGCTCGGTGAGCACGCTCGGCACCGCGAGCAGCCGGGCGGCGCGGGCGAGCCGGGTCGAGCGGGCGACCACGGCTGCCGCGTTGGCGATGGTGGGCAGGAGCCGCTCCTGCACGTCGACGACGCACAGCAGCGTCGTCGCTGGGTCGAGACGCATGGGAGCACCTGGCACGCCGCGGAGGAGATGGGGGCGGCCGGCGAGCGCGGCCGGACACCGGGCGGCCGTCCGCTCGGCCGCCGCCGCGGGAGTGTAGCAGGCCGGCGGCCCCGGCCCGCGGTGGCGGCCTGCCGCGTCGCGGCGGCACCGGGACGGGAAGAGGAACCGACGCGATGAACGACGTGCGGCCCGGGGTGGTGACGCGCCGGCTCGACGCCCACCGGCGTCTCGTCGGAGACATCGTGCGCGTGTCGCGCCGCGTCCCGATCTTTCCGGTCGATCGGGTGATGTGCCTCGGCGAGGTCGACCGGCTGCGCCGCCAGGTGATACCGCGCATCGGTTGGACCGCCTTGCTTGTGAAAGGGTACGCACTGGTCGCGCGCGACCGGCCTGCGCTGCGCAGTTGGTACGTGCCGCGGCGCTGGATCACCCCGTGGCGGGCACCACGGTGGGCGACCAGCACCGTCAGCGTGGCGTCGATCGCCATCAGCCGCCCCCGCGACCCGGCGACGCCCGCGGACGTGCGTGCCCTCGATCCGGAGTCGTTGTGGTGGGCGCGGATCAGGGCGCCCGACGAGATGGAACTGCCGTCGCTGCAGGCGGAAATCGCCCGGCACTCCTCCGCACCGGTCGAAGAGGTGTTCGCCCGACAGCGTGAACTGCTCTGGCTGCCGGGCGTGCTCAGACGGCTCGTGCTGCGTGCCAATCTCGCCTCGACGGGCGTGAAACGGGCCACCCGGATGGGAACCTTCAGCATCTCGATGCTCGCCGGTGAAGGGTGCAGCAATCGCCACCACCCCACCTTCCTGACCACCAGCCTCACCGCCGCACCGCTCGACGATTCGGGGCGATCGATCGTCACGCTCCTGGCCGACCATCGCGTGCTCGACGGCGTGCCGGCCGCCCGGGCACTGGCGGCGCTGGAAGTGGCGCTGACCGGACCGCTGGCGGCGGAACTGGCCACCCTGGCGGCGCGGCGTTGAACCCACGTGGGCCTGTCCCGGTGGGGCCGGCGGCACGCGCCCGCGACTGCTCAGTGGGCGTTCGTACCGGGGCGCCGCGGGGCGGCGGGGAATGACTCGGGAGCGGTCAGGGCGCGTTGGGCGGCCCGATGGAGTGGCCCGGTGGCACGGGCATGTAGCCGGCGGGCGTCGGCGGAAACGATCTCGATCGTGATCTCGAGCCGGTCGTCCGGCAGCCACGGCCCGGCACGGTCGGCCCACTCCACGCATGTCCAGGCGTCACCTGCCGTGAGCTCGTCCCAGCCGATCTCGTGAAGGTCGCCGGGGCCATCGAGACGGTGCAAATCGGCGTGCACCAGCCGCACCGCGCGGCGACCCGCCGGGATCTCGTGCGGATGGACGATCCCGAACGTCGGGCTCACCACGCGATCGGGATCGAGACCGACGGCCCGGGCGATCCCCTTCACGAAGCGGGTCTTGCCGGCGCCGAGGTCGCCATGGAGCGCGATGGTCGCGGGCACCGGCAACGTCGCGGCGAGGCGCGCGGCGAGGCGGTCGAGTTCGGCCTCCGAGGCGACCGGGACGACGGTGACGTCAGGCGTCGAAGGCATGGAGGAAGCCACGGACGGGGAGATCGATCGCACCGTCGGCGGTGCGGGCCCGCAGGCCGGGCCGGTTGGTCACCACGCCGATGTCCGTCAGCAGCGTGGTGAACGGCCGATCGGCGGCGAGGAGCCGATCGGCGGCGTCGGGCGCGAGGGTGAG
>JBJSXB010000043.1:0-40564 GCA_046086245.1 Planctomycetaceae bacterium
GCTGCACCCGCCCCCGGCGACGCCGACGCGGAGCACCGTGTCCGGCTCCATCTTCTGGTCGATCATGATCTTCTTGACTTCGCTGGCCGCCTTTTCCGTGAGCATCACCGACATCGTGCTGGCTCCTCTGGCAACGATCGAGTGGACGTGGTGTCCGAAGAACGAGCGAACCCACTGCCAAACTATAGTGCCTCCCCCTTCACGGGGGCAATTTGAGATCGGTGCGGGTCGCCGTGAAGAGGGAGTGCGGCCGGACGCGAGTCTCCGTTGCCGAGGCCGACAGATTGCGGCCGCCAGGCGATCGGGCGTACACTCCACGGCATCGGTGGGGGGTCGGGGGGCACGGCTGGGGGGGGTCGTTCCCCGTCGCGGTGCGGAGCGGTGGGCGATCGCGGCCACGCCTTCGCGTCTCTTCCCCGGGTCATTCCTTTTGTTGTCGTTCATCTTCTTCCTCGATCCGGAGTACTGACGATGCGTGCATCCATGCGAAGGGGATTCACCCTGGTCGAACTCCTGGTGGTCATCGCGATCATCGGGACGCTGGTCGGGCTGCTGCTCCCGGCCGTGCAGGCCGCCCGGGAGGCGGCGCGGCGGTCGCAGTGTTCCAACAATCTCAAGCAACTGGGGTTGGCGTTCCAGAATCATCACGACTCCAAGAACGCTTTCCCCAACGGCGGCGCCGGCACGTCGTGGTGGGCGACTCCCTACACCGCCGAGACGTGGGGTGTGTCGCAGAACGTTCGGCTGCTGCCGTACATGGAGGAGACGGCGACCTACAACCGGATCCAGTGGGGCAAGCAGGGGTCGCCGCCGCTCAACACCGGGTGGGACGGCAACGCCGCCGTCTGGCAAGACAAGCGCATCAAGGCGCTGGTATGCCCATCGTCGTCGCTCCAAACCACCCTGCCGTGGAACAACTTTCACTCCTCGTACTTCGGCATCGCCGGCGCGGTGCCGATGCAGTTCGGTCCGCAACCCACCGGCCGGTTCCAAAGCACCGACGGGATGGCGTTCAACGACGACAATGCGTGGGGCATCACGTCGGGCCGCGGGATGGTGCCGAACTACGGCAATGGCACCGCCGGCGTCGCCGCCGACGCCTGCGGGCCGCAGATCCTCGGACTCAACATGTCGCGCTGCGTGGACGGGACGTCGAAGACGATGCTTGTCGGCGAGATCAGCGAGTTGGTGTTCGACACCAGCGGCGTCAACGGACAGGATCGCCGTCCGGGGCGCAACTGGGGTTGGCAGATGGGCGGTTTGTCGGGCTGGCGTGACTGGGGGCCGCACACCAACAACGTGACGCTCCGGTATGCGCCCAACGCGCGGGTGCTCGGGCAGCAGGGGGTCGACGACTGGACCGCCTGGGCAGACGCCTCCCCCGCCAATCCGCCGCTCACGTCGGCCCACCCCGGTGGGGTGATGACGCTGCGCGTGGACGGCTCGGTGCAGTTCATGGCCAACGACATCGATCTGGAAACGATGACGTTCCTCGCGGTGCGGGACGATCGCTTCCCGGTCACCGCCGATTGAACCCGGGCGGTCCACCGCTCGACCGCGATGACTCTCGCCGCCGCCTCCCCGCGCCATTGAGCGTGGGGAGGCGGTCGGAAGGGGGTGTTCGGCCGATCGGGCTGGCCGGGTGTGGAATCGTGGCCCTGTGGAATCGTGGCCCTGTGGAATCGTGGCCCTGTGGAATGGTGGCCCGACGTGGGAAGTTGGTGACCGTGAAGGAACAGGAGTGCCGACGATGCGAATCCGATGGAACCATGCCCGCGTGCTGATCCCGGTGGTCGCCGCCCTCTGCCTGCCGGGATGCGGCGGCGCGAAGGCCCCGTCGCCGGCGGAGCAGCAGCAAAAACAAAAGGACACCGAGTCGTCGATGGAGAAGGGCATGGAGGCGATGAAGGGGATCAAGCCTCCGAAGCGCTGATCGCGTCCGCGGCGACCGTCACGTTCGTCGCTTCCTCCCTAACGCGTCGCCCAACCACGCAGTCGCGCGACGCCGCGGGCGATCCGCGCGGCCGCCACGTCCACCTCCGCCTCGGTCGTGAACCGTGAGAGCCCGAATCGCAGGCTGGCGCGGGCCAGATCCTCGTCGAGCCCGAGTGCGCGGAGGACGTGACTCGGCCGCGGGCTCTCCGACGAGCAGGCGGCCGCGGAACTGACCGCGAGGCCGTCGGCGGCGAGCGTCGCCAGGAGCGAGTGGCCGTCGACTCCGGGAATCCGCACGGCGAGGTTGTTGACCAGCCGTGTGGCCGGGTCGTCGAGCGGAGGACCGTTGAGGGCGATTCCGTCGATCGCCCCGAGCCGCTGCCACAGCCGGTCGCGGAGGCGCCGCATCCGCGCGGTGTCGGCGGCCAATTCCGCGATCGCCAGTCGCGCCGCCTCGGCCATACCGACGATCGCCGGCACGTCGTGCGTCCCGCTGCGCATGCCGCGTTCCTGACCGCCGCCGTGGACGAGCGGTTCGATGCGCACCGGCCTGCCGCGGCGGCGCACGAACAACGCGCCGACTCCCTTCGGCCCGTGGAACTTGTGCGCCGAGAAGCTCGCGAGATCGGCTCCCAGCGCGTCGACCTCCATCGGCATCCGCCCCAGCGCCTGCGCGCAATCGAGATGGAGGACGGCGGGATGGCCGGCGAGGATCGCGGCGATCGGCCGCATCGCCTGGATCACGCCGATCTCGTTGTTGGCCAGCAACAGGCTGACGAGAAAGGTGTCGGGACGCAGCGCCGCCCCCAGGGCCTCCGGATCGACGCCTCCCGGAATCCCCGCTCCATCCTGCCGGCCGACCGGCAGGCGCGTCACGGCGACCCCGTGACGCTCGAGATGGGCGATCGGGTCGAGCACCGCCGAATGTTCGGTCGTCACGGTGACGACGTGGCCGCCGGCCCCCCCGCCGACGCGCAGCCAGGTGCCGAGAATGGCGAGATTGGTGCTCTCGGTCGCCCCCGCAGTGAACACGATCTCGCGGGGCGCGGCGCCGATCGTCGCGGCGAACGACTCGCGCGACCGCTCGACCGCCTCCCTGGCCTCGCGGCCCGGCTCGTGCGTGCCGCTGCCGGCGTTGCCGTAGCGGTCGGTGAGCCACGGCAGCATCGCCTCCAGCACCCGTGGATCGAGGCGCGTGGTGGCGTGGTTGTCGAGGTAGATGAGGGCGGGATCCATATCCCCCGTCCGATCAGACGAGCCGCCCCGCCTGGAGGGCGTCGAGGGCGATCTGCGACCAGGTCTCGAAACGCTCGCGGTCGGCGAGCAGTTCGCCGAGCGTCGCGAAACCGCAATCCACCAGCCCGCGCTCCCGGGGGGCGACGTCGGCACGCTCCAATTCGAGCACGTGGACGATTCCCAGATGCACGCTGCCCACCGCCGTGGCATCGTCGTTGATCAGGCCGACGATCCGCGCGGTGAACGTCCCGCCGATGGCGACTTCCTCCTCCAACTCGCGCCGCATCCCCGCGTCGTACGACACGTCGTCGCCATGGGCACCGTCGATGCTCGAGATGTGGCCGCCGATCCCGACCGAACGCTTGGCGCGGAGCCGCGCCTCCCCCTGGCCGCCGCCGCGCGTGTAGGCGAAATAGCGGGTGGCGCCGTTCGGGTCGTGGCAGGCGAGCAGACAATAGGGGATCAATTGCTTGAACGACGGGTCGTCCTCGACCGTCGCCCGCGGGCGCCACGAGGTGTGCCGGGGGTCGAGCAACAACGGCAGGTAGGCCGCCGTGTCGGGCTGAAAGCCCTGGAACATGCCCGCCCCCTCGAGCACCGCCCGCGGCACCACGAGCACGTCTTCCTGCGGCACCACTCCCATCGTCTCCTCCTTCGTGCGACCGACGGCGGCCCGATCCGTCGGCCGCAGGATACCCGCTGGAGACCCCGCCGCTCACCCGATGAGCATCGCATCCCCGTAGCTGAGGAGCCGGTAGCGCTCGCGGATCGCCTCGGCATAGGCTCGCGCGATCGTCTCACGTCCCGCCAGGGCGCTGACCAACACCAGCAGGGTGGTCCGCGGCAGGTGGAAATTGGTCAGCAGGCAGTCCACCGCACGGAATCGGTAGCCGGGCGTCACGAACAGGTCGGTCGCTCCGCGCCACGGACCGATCGGTCCGTCACGCGCCGCGGTTTCGAGGGTCCGAAGCGACGTGGTGCCGACCGCCACGACGCGGCCCCCGGCGGCCCGCGTCGCCGTCACGGCCTCCGCCGTCGCCGCCGGGCACTCGCACCATTCGGCGTGCATCGGATGGTCGGCGATGCGTTCGGTGGCGATCGGCCGAAAGGTACCGATGCCGACGTGGAGCGTGACCGCCGCGCGGCCCACGCCCCGGGCGGCGAGCGCCGCCAGCAACTCCGGCGTGAAATGGAGCCCGGCCGTCGGTGCCGCCGCCGATCCGGCGGTGCGGGCGAACACGGTCTGGTAGCGCTGGCGGTCGGCGGCCAGCGCCTCGCCGCGGCGGATGTAGCCGGGGAGCGGGACGCGGCCGAACCGGTCGAGCAGATCGAACGCGGCGCCCGCTGCCTCGGGCCGCACGATCCAACTGCCGCCGGCGCCACGCCCGACGAGTTCGAGGGCGAGCGTGTCGTCCCCCCGACCCCCGGCGGCGACGACGACGACCCGCTCGCCGAGCGTCGGCCGGCCACGCGTCTGGGCGAGGATTTCCCAGCCCGGCGGGCCCCCATTGCCAATCGTGCCGGGATCGCCGGCGGACTCGCCGGCGACGCGCAGGAACAACCCCTCCCACCGGCCGCCCGTGCGCTCCCGTCGTCCGACGAGTCGCGCGGGCACCACCTTGGTCTCGTTGACGACCACCAGATCGCCGGGGCGGAGGATCTGCGGCAGGTCGCGCACGTGCCGGTGATCGATCGCGCCCGAGACGCGGTTCACCACCATCAGCCGCGCCGCGCCGCGGTCGGCCAACGGCTCCTGGGCGACGAGGTCGTCGGGCAGGTCGTAGTCGTAGTCGGCGGCACGGTCGCCGCCGCCTGCGGCGAAAAACGATGGCATCCGTCGACCCTCACCCCTCCGCGACCGACGCCGCCCGCGGCGCTGCTGGCCGTCATACCCCGCCCAGAGCGCGGAACCGAGGACCGGTGCTACATTCCTGCCATGCCACCGATCACCCCCCAGCGTACCGCATGCGCCCCGCGACCCGCCCTGTCGGCCACGGGGCGGCGACCGACGGCCCGACGCCGGCCACCACCGTGGACGATGGCGCTGGCCTTCGGACTCGGCGCGGCTGTCACCACCGTCGCGGCGGCGGACCTGTCGCTCGAGCGCATCATGGGCAGTCCGGCGCTTTCGGGACCGGTGCCGCGAGCGCTCAAGCTCTCCCCCGACGGGCGGCTGGTCACCCTGTTGCGGCCGCGCGCCGACGACCGCGAACGATTCGATCTGTGGGCGATCGACACCGGGAGCGGCGCCGAGCGGATGCTGGTCGATTCCGGGTCGCTCGGCAGCGGCGTCGAGGTATCGGAGGCGGAGAAGATGCGCCGCGAACGGGCCCGCCTCGGAGGCACGCGCGGCGTCGTCGACTACGCGTGGAGCGCGGACGGCGGCAGCCTGCTCGTGCCGCTCGACGGCGACCTGTTCGTCATCGGCGTCGGCGACGGCCGTATCCGCCGGATCACCGCCACCGCCGAGACGGAACTCGACGCGCGGATCTCGCCACGGGGCAACCACGTGTCGTTCGTGCGTGACGGCAACCTGTTTCTCCACGACGTCGCCGCCGGCACCACGCGCCGTCTGACGTCCGACGGCGGCGGCGCCGTGTCGTGGGGCTCCGCCGAGTTCGTCGCCCAGGAGGAGATGGACCGGCACGACGGTGTCTGGTGGAGCCCCGACGAGTCGGCGCTCGTGGTCGCCCGCGTCGACGAGCAAGCCGTGCCTTTGGTGACGCGCGCGGCGATCGGTGCCGATGGCGCCAAGGTCCACTCCCAGCGGTATCCCCGCGCCGGCAGTGCCAACGCGCGGGTCGACCTGTTCGTCTTCCGGACGGACGCACCGGCCGACGTGACCCCGGTGGCGATCGATCTCGGTGACGACCCCGATGTCTACGTCGCCCGCGTCGCCTGGGGTGGCGACGGGCGTTCGATCCTCGTCCAGCGGCAAGCGCGTGACCAGCGGCGGCTGGAGTTGCTGCGTGTCGATCCCGCCTCCGGCCGCCCCCGGCTCGAGGCGATCGAGTGGCAACGGACGTGGGTCAATCTGTCCGACGACCTGCGCAGCCTCCCCGACGGACGCGTGCTGTGGTCGAGCGAACGCGACGGATTCCGCCACCTCTGGCTCCTCGGGGATGGCGGCGCCCGGCGCGTCACCGGCGGGCCGTGGGCGATCGACAAGCTCGTCGGACTCGACCGGGAGCGGGGCCGCGCCTTCTTCGTCGGCTGGATCGACGATCCGCTCGAGCGCCACCTGTATGCGGTCGATTTGCCGCATGAAGCGGCTCCGCCGGCAACGCCGCGCCGCCTCACCGCGCCGGGCGGCTGGCACGACGCCACGATGGACGACACCGCCTCGCGCGTGCTGGTGACCCGCTCCACGCCGACGCAGCCCCCGCAGACGTACCTCGCCGACGCCGCGGGGACGCGGATCCGCTGGATCGAGGAGAACCGGCCGGAGGGTTCGCACCCGTACGCGCCGTTCCTGGCCGATCACGTCGTGCCCGAGTTCGGCTCGCTCGTCACCCCGGACGGCGTCACACTGCACTACTCCCATCTGCGCCCGCGGCTCCGGCCGGGTGAGCGGGCGCCCGCGCTGATCGTCGTCTATGGAGGACCGGGCGTCGGACCGCTGGCGGCACGTCGGTGGGGCAGCCTCACCGCCCAGTATTTCGTGCGCCGCGGTTGGCACGTGTTCTCGCTCGACAATCGTGGCACGAGCGGCCGCGGCAAGGCGTTCGAGGATCCGATCCACCGCGCGCTCGGTCAGATCGAAGTGGACGACCAGATGCTCGGCCATCGGTGGCTTGCGGCCCGCGACGACGTCGATGCAACGCGGATCGCCGTCCAGGGCTGGTCCTACGGCGGCTACATGGTGCTGCGATTGCTCGCCGCCCATCCGGGCCGCTTCGCCGCCGGCGTCGCCGGCGCGCCGGTCACCGCCTGGGATCTCTACGACACCCACTACACCGAACGCTACCTCGGCGATCCGCGCGTTGACCGTGGCCCCTACGATCGTGCCGACGTGCTGCCTCGGGCGGACCGCATCATCGATCCTCTCCTGCTCGTCCACGGCATGGCGGACGACAACGTCGTGTTCGACAACACCGCGGCGCTGGCGGCCCGACTCCAACGGGCAGGACGGCTGTTCGAGATGATGGTGTATCCCGGGCAGACGCATCGCATCGCCGGCCCCGAGCTCGGGGTGCACCTGTGGCGTTCGATCGAGGATTTTCTCGCGCGTCGGGCCGTCGGCGTCGCCCCTTCCACCACCCCATCGTTCCCCGGACGGGAGCCGAAGCCATGATCCGACTCCTCGCGCTGCTGGTCGCCCTGTCGCACGCCGTCGCCGCGGCCGCCGAGGGTGCACCGGGCGCCGCGATCGCCCCACGGGATTGGCCCTGCTGGCGCGGCCCGACGCACGACGGTATCGCCCCACCCGGCGAGCGGCCGCCGACGACGTGGTCGGCGGGCGACCACGTGGTGTGGATGGCCGACGTTCCGGGACGTGGCAACGGCTCGCCGACCGTCGTCGGAGACGACGTCTATCTGGCGACCTGCGACGAGGCCACCGGCTCCCAGTCGGTGCTCGCCTACGATCGTGCCACCGGCGTGCGGCGCTGGTCGCGCGAAGTGCACCCGCGGGGGGCGATGCGCAAGCACGAACGCTCCACCGGTGCCTCGGGAACGGTCGCCTGCGACGGCGAGCGGCTGTTCATCGCCTTCGCCAACGACGGCGCCGTGGTCGTCAGCTGCCTGTCGCGCGACGGTGCGATGCTCTGGCGCCACCGGCTGTGCGACTATGCGATCCACCAGGGGTACGGCGCCTCGCCGCTCGTCCACGGCGATACGGTGATCGTGATCGCCGACCACAAGGATCGCGGTGCGGTCGCGGCGCTGGACCGCGCGACCGGCGCGGTCCGCTGGCGCCGCGACCGTCCTCCCGCCCCCAACTACGCGTCGCCGATCGTCCACCGGCTGTTCGGGCGCGAGCAGTTGGTGCTCGTCGGCTGCGACACGATCGTCAGCCACGATCCCGCCACCGGCGCCGTGCTCTGGGAGCGTTCCGGCGCCACCACCGAATGCGTCACGACGCCGGTCACCGACGGCACCCGGATCTACACCTCGGGCGGCTACCCGCGCAACCATGTGTCGGCGATCCGTGCCGACGACGGCGCCACCGTGGAGTGGGAGAACGGCGACCGCGTCTACGTGCCGTCGTTGCTCGTCCACGACGGGCATCTCTACGGGGTACTCGACGCCGGCATCGCCGTCTGTTGGGACGCCGCCACCGGCCGCGAGTGCTGGAAGCACCGGCTCGGCGGCGGTTTCAGCGCGTCGCCGGTCCTCGTCGGCGCCACGATTCTGGCGACGAGCGAGGCGGGATTGAGCCATCTTTTCACCGCATCGCCATCGGGCTTCGAGCAGCTGGCGGAAAACCGTCTCGGCGACGAATGCTTCGCCTCGCCGGCCGTGTGCGGCGGCCGGATCTACTTCCGTATCGCCTTCTACGACGGCGGCGTGCGGCGCGAGAACCTCGTCTGCATCGGTCGGTGACACCCGCTTGGTATCCTGTTCCCGGGTCGGAGTGCGGCCGCGGACGGTGCCGCGGCCGGGACCGCGAGGAGCGACACGATGGAGCCGGGCGGACGCACGGCGGCACGGGCTGGCTGGCTGGCGCCGTGCCTTTTCGCCGCAGCGGTCGGCTTCGCGCCGTCCGGGTCGCGGGCGGACGATTGGCCGCAGTGGCGCGGCCCGTCGCGCGACGGCGTGTGGCGTGAGACAGGGGTCATCGAGTCCTTCCCGGGCCCGCGGCTCCAACCGGCATGGCGCGTCCCGGTCGGCCCCGGGTATTCGGGCCCGTCGGTCGCCGACGGGCGCGTGTTCCTCACCGACCGGCAGACCAACCCCGAGCAGGTCGAACGCGTGCTGGCGTTCGACGCGGCCACCGGCGCCGCGATCTGGACCCATACCTACCCCTGCGTCTACCGCAACATCGGCTACGAAGCGGGGCCTCGCGCCAGCGTCACCGTCGACGGCGAGCACGTGTTCTCCCTCGGTGCGATGGGGCATCTGCACTGCCTCGCCGCCGCCGACGGGAAACCCGTCTGGCAGCGTGATCTGGCGGGCGACTACGCGATCGCGATGCCGATCTGGGGGATCGCGGGCGCGCCGCTGGTCGATGGATCACGGCTCATCCTCCACATCGGCGGCGCCGAGGGGGCGTGCGTGGTCGCGCTCGACAAGACGACCGGCCGCGAGATCTGGCGCGCCCTCGACGACCGGGGCCAATACACGGCGCCGATCCTCGTCGAACAGGGTGGCCGGCGCGTGGTGGTGGTGTGGACCGGTGACAGTGTCGCCGGGCTCGCGGCCGAGAGCGGCGCGGTGGTGTGGCGGGTGCCGTTCACCCCGCGCAACATGCCGATCGGCGTCGCGACCCCGGTGGTGTCGGGCGACCGGCTGTTCCTCACGAGTTTCTACGACGGCTCGATGATGCTCCGCCTTGGCACCGCGGCGCCGACCGTGGAGACGCTTTGGCACCGCGTCGGGGCCAGCGAGCGGCAGACCGACGCCCTGCAGTCGATCATCGGCACCCCGCTGTTTCTCGGCGGACACGTGTACGGCGTCGACAGCTACGGTGAGCTGCGCTGCCTCGACGCCGCCACCGGCGATCGGCTGTGGGAGGACCTCACCGCGACGCCGAAGGCGCGCTGGAGCACGATCCACATCGTCCGGCACGGCGACGGCGACACGGTGTGGATGTTCAACGAGCGCGGGGAACTGATCATCGCGCGGTTGACGCCCGAAGGATTCCGACCCCTCAGCCGGACGACGATTCTCGAACCCACCACCGACCAGTTGCCGCAACGCGGCGGCGTGTGTTGGTCCCACCCGGCCTTCGCGCGGCGGTGCGTGTTCGCCCGTAACGACAGGGAACTCGTGTGCGTGAGCCTGGCGGCCCCGTGACCGGCGTTCCCCACGACGACGCCGTCGCGGGTGGATCGCCGGCCGCGGGCGGCGCGGCGAGCGTCCACACGCCGGTGCTGGCGCGGGAGGTGCTCGGCCTCCTCGGCGTCGCCGCGGGCATGACCGTGGTCGACGGCACGCTCGGCGGCGGCGGGCACACGCGGTTGCTGCTCGATGCGGTCGGCCCGACGGGGCGCGTCATCGCCTGCGACCGCGACCATGGGGCGATTCTCCGCGCGGCCGGCGAACTCGCCGACCGGCCGCTCCGGCTCGCGCACGCCAACTTCTGCGATCTTCCCGAAGTGCTCGACGCGGTGGGAGTGGAGCGCGTCGACGCGGTGTTGCTCGACATCGGGCTGTCGAGCGACCAACTCGCCGACCACCAGCGCGGTTTTTCCTTCGATGCCGATGGTCCGCTCGACCTGCGGTTCGACACGAGCGAAGGGGAGGCGGCGTGGCGGCTCGTCGCCCGCCTGCGGCCCGAGAGTCTCGCCGACATCCTCCACCGCTTCGGCGAGGAGCGGTACGGCAAACGCATCGCCCGCAGGATCGCCGCGGTCCGCGAGAAGGAACCGATCCGCACCGCACGGCAGTTCGCCGCCGTCGTCGCCGCCGCGGTTCCGCGGCAATTCCCCCCACCGAGGATCCACCCCGCCACCCGGTCGTTCCAGGCGCTGCGAATCGCGGTCAATCAGGAGCTCAAGAGCCTGGCGATCGCACTGGAACGGATTCCCCAACGGCTCGCGCCCGGCGGGCGGCTGGCGGTGATCTCCTTCCACTCCCTCGAAGACCGTCTCGTGAAGCAGGCGTTCCTCGGTGCGCAGACCTGGGAACGGCTCACCCGCTCGCCGGTCGAAGCGAGCCCGGAGGAGGTCGCCCGCAACCCGCGGAGCCGGTCGGCCAAACTCCGCGCCGCCCGCCGGATCGGCTGACCAAGGGGTCCAAACGGGCTGCCGATCGATCTGGCCGCGGCGGCGGCATTCGGGGATAGTGACGGCTCCGGCCCCGTTCCGCGATCGGCTGCCATGCACCGCGAGAAGCAGATTCTGCTCGGCCTGCTCGGCCTCCTCTGCGGCGGCTTCGTCGCCGTGCTCGGGGCGAAGCTGTTCATTCCACGGCCGCCGGCCGGAGCCGGACCCGACATCGACGCCGCCGTCGCGCTGGCCGCGCCGCAGTTGGTGGTCGAACCCCCGACGCTGTCTCCACCGCGCGACACGCCGCCGACGACGGTGCCCGACCGGTACGCCGGTGCCGCCGGCTTCGGGGCACGCGACGCCGCCGTCGCCCCCGCGGCCTTCGTCGGCGAGACCGCGAACGAGACGGCCGATCCACGGCCCGTGGCAGCGGCGGTCTCGGCCAACGCTTCCGCCGCGGACGCCGATCCACCGCAACGCGGCGCCGGTCCGGGAGCCAATCCCCTCCGTGACGGCGTCGATCCGCCGGCCCCTCCACGGCCCGCGGGACCGCCGGCGACGGTGGCTCCGGGCATCCGGTCGGCATCCCCCGCCGCCCCGTCGGGCCCGGTTCCGCTTCGGGATACCCACGTGACCGTGCCGGGTGACACGTGGTGGGGTCTCGCCGAACGGGGATACGGCGACGGCCGCTACTACCGGGCGCTCTACGCCTGGAATCGCGCGCTCGACCCGCAGGTGTCGCTCGTGCCGGGAACGCGTCTCGAGATCCCGTCCCCGGGCCGGCTGGAGGCCGCCTGGCCGCGGCTCGTGCCGCCGCGCTGACCCGATCGCTCCGCGGCGGTCGCTGCCGATCGAGCCGGTTTGACGGCCGGCGGCCCGCTCCGCAGACTCCGGTTCATGGCGCCTTTCCAATCGGCCCGCGGCCCCGGTCGATCGCGCGGTCGCCCGCTTGGGCACCGCTGGCTCGTCGGCTTGACCGCCACGGCGCTGGTGATCGTGTCACGGCCGGCACCTGCCCAGGGCACCGCCGCGGACTACGCGCGCGCCGCCGCACTGCCGGACACGTTCGCTCGTTACAAGTCGTTCCGTCCGGTGATCCGCTGGCTTCCCGACGGCGGCATCGCCTTCGAAGCCGATGGGCCGAACGGCACGGTCCACGTGACGGTCTCGGCGGCGGGAGTACGGCGCGAAGCGGCGACGCCGGAGGCGCTGGGCATCGCGCCGCTGGAACCGATCCGGCTCGAACCGCGACGCGGTGCGACACGGAGCCACCCCGGCGGCGTCGAAACCGAGATCACGCTGGTCAATCGCACCGACCGGCCGATCACGACCTGCTGGATCGACCCCGAGGGTCGGCGGCGCCCGTATGGAACGATCGCGCCCGGCGCCGAACGCCGGCAGCACACCTATGCCGGCCACGCCTGGTCGGGGGAGTTCGGCCCCGACGACACGGCCGGGGTGTTCGTCGCCACCGCGGCACCGGGCCGTGCCGAGTTTGACGCCGCCTCACGGGCGCGCGCCGGGGAAGCAGCCGCCCCCGAGCCACCGCCGTCGCTGCCCCGGGTGGTCGTCCGCGATCACGATCTGTTCCTCGTCGCCGCCGACGGCGAACACCGGCTCACCACCGACGGCAGCCCCCTCGACAGCTACGCGGGCGCCTGGCACGTGTCTCCGGACGGGACCCGCGCCTTCGGTTTCCAGACGATTCCGGCCGAGCGCCGCGAACTGGTGCTCGTCGAATCGTCGCCGACCGATCGCCTCCAACCACGGACGAAGCGGATCGACTACCTGAAGCCGGGCGATCGGATCTCGGTGCCGCGCCCGCGGCTCTTCGACCTCGAGACCCACCGCGCGATCCCGATCGACGAGACGCCGTTTTCCGATCCGTGGAGCATCGACGCGATCCATTGGGCCGACGATTCGCGCGAGGTCCACTGCCTCTACAATCGCCGCGGCCATCGACTTCTCCGCATGGTCGCGATCGACGCGTCGCGCGGAACGGTCCGCACCGTCGTCGAGGAGACGAGCCCGACGTTCGTCGACTACTCGCAGAAGACGTTTCTCCACTGGCTGCCCGGTGGCCGCGAGCTTCTCTGGACCAGCGAGCGCGACGGCTCCAACCATCTCTATTCGATCGACGTGGCCACCGGTGCGGTACGGCCGCTCACCGCCGGGGGATGGAACGTGCGCCAGGTGGAGCGTGTCGATCCCGACCGGCGCGTCGTGTGGCTGACCGCGATGGGTCTCGATCCCGACGAGGATCCCTACCATCGCCATCTCGTCCGTGTGGGTCTCGACGACGGCAGCCTCGTGCGCCTCACCGCCGCCGACGGCACGCACGAATGGACCACCTCCCCGGATGGGAGCCTGTTCGTCGATCGCTGGAGCCGCGTGGACCACCCCTGGGTGACGGAGTTACGCCGCGAGATCGACGGCTCGCTGGTCGCGGAACTCGGTCGCGACGATCCTGCGGAACTTCTGGCGAGCGGATTCCGCCCCCCCGAGCGCTTCGTCGCCGCAGGGCGGGACGGCGCCACCGCCATTCACGGGATCATCATCCGACCGAGTTCGTTCGCACCCGATCGCCGCTACCCGGTGATCGAGTCGATCTACGCCGGACCGCACGACCACCATGTGCCCAAGGCATGGGGCTTCCAACGCCGCGAGCGGGTGCTCGCCGAGCTGGGTTTCATCGTCGTGCAGATCGACGGGATGGGCACCAACTGGCGCTCGAAGGCATTCCATGACGTCTGCCACAAGCATCTGGCGGACGCCGGTCTTCCCGACCGGATCGCATGGCTGCGGGCGGCCGCCGCCGTCCATCCCGAGATCGATCTCGATCACGTCGGCATCTTCGGCGGCAGCGCCGGCGGGCAGAGTGCGCTGGCGGCGCTGCTGCACCATGGCGACTTCTACGACGCGGCGGTCGCCGATTGCGGGTGCCACGACAACCGGATGGACAAGATCTGGTGGAACGAAGCCTGGATGGGCTGGCCGATCGGCGCGGAGTACGCCGCCAATTCCAACGTCGTCCACGCCGCGAGACTCGCCGGCGCCCTGTTGCTCACCGTCGGTGAACTCGACACCAACGTCGACCCCTCGTCGACGCTCCAGGTGGCCAAGGCGCTCATCGACGCCGGCAAGGAGTTCGAGTTGGTGGTCGTGCCGGGCGGCGGCCACGGCGTCGGGGAGACCCCCTACCTGGTGCGCAAACGGCAGGACTTCTTCGTCCGCTCACTCCTCGGCATCGAGCCGCCCGCCCGAGGCCCGGGCGGCGTCGGCACCCCATCCCCTCGATGATGCTCCGTCGGCACGCGGCCGAACCGGTCACTTGACCCCGAACTTGTAGGCGGTGTTCCGTGGGTCGAAATCGGCGTCCGTGAAGCCGTTGTTGATCTTCACGTTCATGTAGGTGTACTCCTCCATGAGCACCGGCGGGCCGCCCGGCTCCAGCGGCCAATCGTACGATTCGTAGCGGTTGGGAATGCCCAGTTCATCGTCGATGAACACCCTCGCCAGGTGGAAGCGGAAATTCTTCCGCGGCACCGGGTGGATCACCTGGATGCAGGTGCAGACCTTCCCGTTGACTTTGGCCCCGGGGAAGAAATTGACCTCGCACTCGTCGAACTGCTTGTCGTACTGGGCGACCTCGAGCAGACGCTTCGTGAGGTTCTCGACCCCCAACTCGGTGATCGGATAACGCTGGCCCGCCATCGCCAGCATGCTCTGCGGCTTGAGCGAGACGGTGCCCACCATGGCCCGCACGCCGCTGCCGGCGTGGGCGAGCATGTTGCCGTCGTTGCGGCCGTCGACGTAGATGACCTCCTGCCCCTTGACGGTGTCGGGGCCGAGGAACGACAGGTAGACGCTGAACGGCTGATGGCGGATCTTCGCGAACATGTACTCATGCTCGCCGAGTTTGTTGTCGATGCGCTCCCGCTTGACGACGGTGGCCGAGTAGTCCTGGATGTTCGCCTGGATCGCCGCGAGCCCCTTCTGCGCCACGTCGACGGCGGCCTCGAGAGGGTGCACGCCCGGGCGCGCCGGAACCGCGTCGGGTGCGCCGACGTTGCCCTGCGGCAATCCCCCCTGCGGCAGCAGTCCGGGGCCGATGGCGGCAGGCTGGGCGAACGCCGCCGACGGCATCAGCAGCGTCGCCGCGACCAGCGCGCGACGGCACCATGCCGCAGCCGGCATGCCAACGGTGGAAGTCAGACGAGCCACCATGCACTCACCAGCCATCGGAAGACCCTCCGTGGAAATCGTCGCCGGCCGGAGCCGTCCTGCTCCGCCGTTCGCCAAACCGTCGCCGTCGTCGTGCGCCACCCCACCCTGCAACCGGTGCGTCCGCCGGTTCCGTCACACCCACGGCGGCCGATCGGTGCGCGGCGCGGGCGGGTCACCAACCCTTCATCGCCGTGCCACGGTCCGGGCATGAGCCCGCAGCCGGCCCGCCGGCAGGGTCGATTCCGCCCGTACGGCCGGGCAGAGTGTAACGGCCTCCGGAGGGTGAAACCATGCCGCTTTGGCCGTGGAAACCCACCGTGGCGTCGGTTTCCCCCGGCGGCCCTTGCCCCTGCCGAACACGATGAGCATGCTCCAGAAGCCACGTTCCGACCCCTGGATCCCGTCATGGCCACCGTCCGCACGCTCACCCCCACCGCCGGTGTCGCCGTCGCCTGCGTCGAGTCGGCGCCGTTCGCCGAGAACTCCTACGTGGTGCGGAGACCGGGGCGGGACGATTGCCTGGTGATCGACCCGGGGTTCGAGCCCGACGCGATCGGCGCGGTCGTCGAGCACGACGGCGTGGTCCCCGTGGCGATCCTCCTCACCCACGGGCACTCCGATCACATCGCCGGCAACCGGTGGCTGCGCCAGCGCTGGCCCGAGGTGCCGATCCTCGTCGGCCGCGACGATGCCGACAAGCTGATCGACCCACGCGGCAACCTCTCGGCGGCCTTCGGCATCCCGATCACGAGCCCGCCGGCCGACCGCTTGCTCGACGACGGCGAAAGGATCGACGTCGCCGGATGCACGTTCGAGGTGATCGCCCTGCCCGGGCACTCCCGGGGACACGTCGTTTTCCGATTGGAGGGTCGGCCCGATCTCGTCTTCGGCGGGGACGTCCTTTTCCGGGAGGGCATCGGCAGGACCGATTTCCCCGACGGCGACTTCTCCGCTCTGGCGCAGGGGATCCGCCGGCGTTTGTACACCCTGCCCGGCGACGCGGTCGTCTTCCCGGGGCACGGTCCGACGACGACGATCGACCATGAGCGGCGCCACAATCCCTTCGTCACCACCGATTGACCGCATCCCGTCCACGCCCGGACAATCGCATCATGCTCTCGCCGGCCGATCTCACCGAGCCCGCCAAGACCGTCCCGCCCGCACCGCGGGCGGCGCGGTCCGCCGTCTGCCGTGCCGCCGGTTTGGGCTTGGCCGCTCTTGCGCGTTTGCTCTCCGGCGCCAGCGCCCGCTGGATTTCCAGCCAGCCCGACACCTGCCAGCGCGTCTATTTCGCCAATCACACCAGCCACCTCGACGCCCTGGTCGTCTGGGCGTCGCTGCCGCAACCGGTCCGTGAATTGACACGGCCCGTCGCCGCCAAAGACTACTGGTCGCGCGGCGTGCTGCGCCGTTGGTTGGCCGAGGAGGTGTTCGACGCCCTGCTCATCGATCGCACCGATATCAAGGTTCACCAGAGCCCCGTCGATCTCATGCTCCGCGAAATCGGCACCACGAAGTCGCTGATCGTGTTTCCGGAAGGCAGCCGGAGCGTGACCGGCGATGTGGGGGAGTTCAAAAGCGGGCTGTTCTACCTCGCCAAGAAGAGGCCCGACATCGAACTGGTGCCGGTGCACATCGACAATCTCAACCGGGTGCTGCCCCGTGGCGAGTTCCTGCCCGTGCCCCTGCTGTCGTGCATCAGCTTCGGGCCGCCGATGTGGCTCGAGCGGGACGAGTTGAAGGCCGATTTTCTCACCCGCGCGCGGCGGGCCGTGATCGCGTTGAAGGAGTAGCGGGTGAACGACCTCCGCACCGTGGTCCTCGTGACCGGGGTGACCAGCCTGCTCGCGGTGGCCACGGCGGTGGGTCAGTTCCTCGCGCGTCGTCCCGACCGCGGGCTCGATGCGGGCGCGGTGCGCGCCTTCAACCAACGCCTGCGCGGCTGGTGGATCATGGGGGGATTGCTGGCGGCGGCGTTCTGGCTGGGCGTCACCTCCACCGTGACGCTCTTCGGTCTGGTGTCGTTCTGGGCCCTGCGGGAGTTCATCACGCTGACCCCCACGCGGCGCGGTGACCATCGCGCGCTGTTCTGGGTATTCGTCCTGTTCACGCCGGTGCACTACGTGCTCGTGGCCTTCAATCGCTACGACATCTTCAGCGTCTTCCTGCCGGTCTACGCGACGCTGTTCGTGATGGCGCGGGTGGCCTTCACGGGCGATTACACCCGCTTCCTGGAACGGACGGCGAAGATCCAGGCGGGCCTGGTCGTGTGCGTGTACTGTGTGTCGTTCGCGCCGGCCCTGCTGCAGATCCCGGGCCCTGTTGCCGGCGCCGACGGAGACGGCTTCCGGCTGCTGTTTTTCCTCATCCTGCTCGTCCAATTCGCCGACGCGATGCAGCACGTGTGGAGCAGGTTGGTCGGCCGCCGGCTGGTGGCCGCGGATGTCAGCACCGACCGCACGTGGGAAGGGCTGCTCGGCAGTGCCACCTCGACGGCGCTGCTCGCCGCAGCGCTGTGGTGGGCCGCGCCCCCGTACGAGCCGTGGCAGGCGGCCCTGGCGGGGTTCGTCATCGCCCTCCTCGGGTTCGCCGGTGGGATGACGATGGCGGCGATCAAACGCGATCGTGGCGTGAAGGATCACGGCACGCTGGTGATCGGGCACGGCGGCGTCCTCGATCGCATCGACTCACTGTGCTTCGCGGCGCCGGTGTTCTATCACCTCACGCTGGCGGTGTCGGGCGCGGTGACGGGGTCGTCCGCGGCCGGTTGAGCGGGGTCCACGACGTCGCCCGGATGCCGTGCCTGCAGGGCATAGATCGATCGTCTCCCCGGCAGCGCGGCCACCGCTGCCGGTGTCGGATCGGGGCTTTGGCCCCGACCACGTCCCGACCAGTCGCCGACGGGATCACTGCCCACCGGCGCCGCGGCCACCATCGCGCTCGGAGGCGCCGGACACCCCTGCCGCACCCAGTCGAGCCACAGCCCCTGGAGCCGGGCCACGTCGGGGAGCCCGTAGTATCGCCCCAGCGCCCCCGACCAGTCGTCGGTGGAGAGGCCGTCGCCGACGAACGCCACGTACCGCCGCCGCCCACCGCGTTCGATGAGGAAACGGGCCAGCGAATACCCTTGTGCGTACAGCGGGAGAACGTCGGCCGGATACTCGCGCATCGCGAACATCTCCGGAAAGGCGATCCCGCGACTGGTCGTGAGGAACTCGATGAGCAGGCGATGTTGACGGGCACGCTCCACGGGATGTTCGACCGTGGTGCAGGCGCCCTCGTCGGCCCAACGGGGCAACGGCCGCCGGAAGTGGCTTGCGAAGATCGTGTGGGTGATCTCGTGCGGCAGCACCGAGTCGAGGATCCGCTGCTCACTTCCCTGGATCGACATCGTCCAACCAAACACCTCGCCGGCGTCGAACACGAAACTCGTGGCGCCGCCGGCGCCGAGATTCGGCGCGACCTGCGCCCGGATCGGGCAGGGACGGCTCCAGCGCGGGAGCGGCCCGCCGAGCCATTCGATGGCGAGGTCGTGGCGGTATTGCTCGGCGGCATCGCCGATACGTCGCGCCTGCTCGGGCGTCGGGGCGTCGACGAGAAAATTCGCCGTGCGGTAGCCGGCTGCCGACGCCGTCGCGGCCGCCAGCGACACGAGGGCCGTCACCGCGACCGGGACGAGTCCCTTGATCGAACGACGCAGCATCGACTCGGCGCCTCCATGCGAGCCAACCCGTCGCGGACGTGGCGAGCGACCACGAGTCCACCACGGCGCACCGCGAACCGCACGGTCACACGGGGTGCCGCGGCCCTCGAGCGGCGGGACAGTAGCGGAGCCCCGCGGGCCGGGGCCAGACCGCTTTTCACCCGGTTCGCGAGCGGGACAGGAGGGCGGTGAGGGCCAGCGCGGCGGCCATGAGGCCCGCCGAGGCCCAGGCACGGGCCGCGACCGTGGCGTCGGTGGCGCGGACCATGCGCACCTCCACCCGGGAGCTTCCCTCGGGTGCGAGCACGACGACGCCATGACCGAAGACGTCAGTGCGGCCGGCGACGGGGAACGCCGCCGCATCGACGAACGGTACCGTCGGGGGCCGACGACGGATTGCGAGTAAGTCGCGCAGCCGGCCCGCCTCGTCCGATCCGGCGTCGGCGATCGCCCGCGCGAAGTCACCCTCCAGCCGTGCCGCGGCCGCGGAGCGCACGCGGAGCGCGCCGGCGTCATCCACGATCAGCGCCGGCGGCGCCGTGCGCACCGCCATGCCGCGCGGCACCGCCAGCGTCCACAGCGTCGCGCGCGGAGCGAGCCCGTCGACGCCCGGGGCCTGGAGGACCGTGAGTGGACCGCCCTCGATGGCGGTGCCCAGTTCCCCCGCGAACACCACCTCGATCGACCGGGGCCAGTGGACGTCGAACAAGCGGATTTCCCACAGGGGTGTCGCCACCGTCCCCACGGGGTTGGGATCGGCGACGGCCCGGCCGTCGACGAACACCTTGAACGGCTGCATGCCGGGCGGGAGCGACAGCCGGACCAGCGGCTCGCCCGTGACGAGGTCGAGACGGGTGATTCCCCATCCGCGGCCGCGGGCGTCGATCGCCACCAGGGTGTCGACCAACTCCAAGCGCGGTCCCGAGGGAATCGTGCTGCGCGCCGGGGCAGCCCCGACGTCTCCCGGCACATCCCCACCCTGTCCGGCATCCAGCGGCGGCGGTGGCAGTGCGACCAGACGATAGGAGGGAGCAACGCCCGAGCCGTCGACGTCGACGACGCCGGTGCTGGCCGCCTCCGCACCGTTCACCTCCGCCGCGACTCCGTCGGCCGCCACCCAGGAGACGACGACCGCACCGTCCGACTCGTCGGCGAGGCGCAGAACCGGCAACGGTCCCTCGACCGGGACGGGGCCGGGGAGGATCGCCTCGGCGTCGAGCCGCAGCCGGCCCGAGCGCGGATTCTGGATCACGATCTCGATCGGCGTGGCATCGCCGCGCGCGGCGGCCGACCCGACGACGCGGATGTCGAGCGGCTCCCGCGGTGCGTCGGCCGCCGCTTCATCGACGACGGTGATCGTTCCCAGCTGCACGTCCGCAGGCACGACGAGCGGAATCGTGACGATCGCCATGTCGGACTCGAGCCGCGCCTGGAGGACCGTCTCGATCCGTCCCGGCGCGAGGGTGACGCGCAGCTGTTGGCTCGTGCGCGGCACGGGCGGTGTTCGACTGACGAGAATCCTCGTGGCCGAGGCCGGCGGTGGACGCGAGACCGTGGAGACTGTCGTCGCCAGCGGCGTGTCACCGAGCGCCCCCTCGACCCGCCAGGAGAGTTCGCCGCCGATCGAGGTCGGGCGCGGCACGGCCGCGTTGCCGGTCGGCTGGATCGTGGCCCGCAGCCCCGGCGCCGCGACCAACCGGACCGACCGATCGTCGGCCTGCGCGCCATCGAGCCAGACGCCCGGTACGGTGAACACGCCGCTCGGTTCGTCGAGCGGCATCGTCCACTCGGCGGCGATGCGGTAATCGCCCGCCGTCGGCCGGCGCCTCACCAAGCGGAACCTCCCCGACCCGAGCGATTCGATCTCAACCTCGTCGTCCGCGCCGGGCACGGGCACGAGGCGCGGGTCGGCGGTCACGATGACGGCGGGCACGACCGCTTCGGCGGCGTCGATCTCGAACCGCGACGTCACGCGGCAGGCGGTCGCGCCCCACTCGACGTCGTTCCGGCTCCGCGCCGACCGGGGAGCGACGGCCGGCAGAGCCCCCGGCTTCAGCGACGTCAGCACCGCCACGCGGTCACCTCCGGCGACGTCGTAGCGGGGTGCGTCCCGCTCGGCCACCCCGGGCAGCATCGGCGCGGGACCGAACGGTCGGCCGGGGGCGGCGACCTCCGCCAGCCAGGCGGTGTTGCCGCCCGCCGCCACCAGCGTCGCTTTCGGCGCGGGAGGCAGGGCGACCATCGCGACGGCGACGTCACCGCGCCGCAGGAGCAGCGGTTCGACCTGCCACTCGATCCGGTGCCGGCCCGCCTCGGCGATCGGCACCCGCGCCCCCAGGGCGCCGGCCGGAAGCCAGTCGGCCGCCCGCCCGTCGATCGTCACGCGCCCGGAGCGTTCGCCGTCGGGACCGGGAAACGGCAGGAGCAGGCTCGTGCCGGCGTCGGCGTCGACGTCGATGGTCACCCGCCACGCCGGGCCCGCGCCCGGTTCGGGCAGTTCGATCGTGGCCGCGAGAACACGTGGTCCCGCCTCGTCCCCGTTCCCGCCGAGGCGCTCGAACAGACCTTCAGGCACCAGCGCCATCGGCACGCCGCCGATCGGCGTGATGAACACCCGCGGCGGCAGTTCCCCTTCGGCCGCGTGCGCCGACGAAGCGGCAAGCGCCAGACACGCGGCCAGCAGCGGCGCGCGGCGGCCCCGGTCGTGGCGGAATCGCCGCCACCACGCGGTCGCGCCCACCCCGAGCGTCGCCCAGGCCACAGCCCGTGCCGGCACGTGCCACGGCGCGGGCACCCACAGCGCCGTCAGTCCGGCCACCAGCGGGACCATCACCAGCAGCCCCGGTCGCCAACCGGAGGCGAACACCAGGCAGCCGGCGAGAAACGTGGCGGCCAGCAGCGCGGCGCGGTCCACGTCGGAACGTCCCACCAACCAGACGACATCGGCACCCGGATGCCCGGGGAGCGGGACGTACAACCGCTCGCGACAGCCCCCGACCAGCGTGCCCGACGGCTCCAGCGACTCGCCGTCGAACGGCTCGGCGGTTCCCGGTGCGGCGAAGCCGAACAGGCGCTGACACCAGTCGAGCGTCGGCGCCGCGACAAGCCGGTGGTGCGGCGGCCCCAGGGCGACGTCGACTCCGGGGGGCAACCACAGCCGCCACGATCGCTCCAGCACCGGCAGATCGACCGCCCCCGCCGCCGAGTCGACGGCCCACGGGCCGCCATCCGCGGCATCGTCGGTCACTGACCGCACCGTGAGCGTGAGACGACGGCGGTCGGGAGGCAGATCGATGGTGACGGCACCGCCGACCGCGTCCGCATCGACGACCAGGCGGCGGCCGTCGAGGAGCACGCCCTGCAGTCGCTTGCCGGCCGGGGGCACCAGGGAGAGGGCGCTGCGCCCGTGATTCTCGATCTCGAACCGCGACTCCATCTCCGTGCGTCCCGACCGATGGCACCAACTCTCCACCACCTCCGACCACACCCACGCCCGCGCGTCCCGATCCCCGCCGCCCGCGTCCGGCACGATCTCGAGCGCCGGTCCCTCCCCGCCACCGACTTCCGCGTCGGCCATCGTGTAGTGGAACTCGGCGATCACGTCGTCGGCGGCGCCGCGCGGCGTCGGCCCGGGAGGCAACTCCCCGAGGCGGTGATTGACGACTGTCGGGCGGCGCCGGCCGGCCGTTCGCACCACCACGTCGCCCACCAGATCGACCGCGCCGTCGACCCGAACCAACGGCACGGCGGTCGCGCCGTCGATGGTCGCCACGCGGTGAGCGCGGATCGAGACCGTCTCGCGGGCCGGCGGGACGAACTCGACGAGCCACGCGGTTTCGGCGCCACCCGGCCCCGCGGGTTCCAGCGGCCGCGCGGCGACGCTGCCCGCCGCCGGCGGAAGCAACACCCACTCCAGCGGCGCCTCGATCGGCTCCGAGAAACGGACGACGATCGCGTCGAGGGGCGCGTCTCCGGGACGGCATTCGAGCGTGAACGACTCGGCGAGCCGATCATCGCGAACCGAGACGCCGATGCGCGCGTGCACGCCGATCGGCGGGCGGCGCTCCACGAGGCTCACCGCGGCCGCCGGCAGGGCGTTGCCCGCGGGAAGCCAGAGGCGTATCGGTCCCTCGCCGGCGAGCGCCGCCAAGCGCGGCGCGGGAACCAGCGGCACCGCCGGCGATGGGGCGATCTCGAGCGTGGTATCGGGCGCGGCCCGCAGCGCCAGCGCCGCCGCGCCGTCGCGCTCGCCGTCGACGACGAGCATCTCCACCTCGCGTACCGGCAACGCCGATCCGAAAGCCGCGCCGGGCCGATGACCGGTGATCCGCACGCCGAGCGGGCGCGACCGGGTGGCGGCGGTCGCCAGACCGATCCGCAGCACGGCACCGCCGGGATCCTCGGCGACGCGCCATTCCACCGGCTCGACGGCGGGCAGGGAGCGGCCGACGAGCGCATCCGCCGGTGACGAGTCGGACGCATCGGCGGGCGCGAATGTCTCGACGGCGTCGATGATCCAGTCCGGACCGATGCGTCCGACCAGCGCGAACGCCTCACCGCGTTCCACACGCACGTCGCAGGTCGTCACACCGAGAAGACGGGCGGCAGCCACGTCCACGGAGGTCACCCGCGCCACGTCGAGCACCGGCCCACGCCGCTGCAGTGTCACCCGGACCGTGGCGAAGGGCCCTTCCGCGGCGAGGTGGACCATCGCCCCGTCGCCGTCTCCGCCGGGCGGCCATGGCCAACGGGCGGCGACCGCGGCGGTCACCGGCACGCACGCGCCGTTGACCAACCCCGTCAACGCCAATTCGGGATCGAGTGACAGACGGATACCGCCACCACTCCACGACGGCGCCGGCACGTTCACCATCGGCACGGCGCCGCTGCCCGGGCCGACGGCCGGCGCGATGCCGACCACCACCAGCGGCGTGCGCGTGCCCTGCAGTGCCGCGGGCACGTCGACGTCGATGCCACCGGCCTGGCGGCGCCAGGGGAGCCCTTGGCGGCCCCCGCCCGCCGCGCGGACCTCGACGGCGACGATCGTCATCGCATCGTCGACCGTCAACGTCTGGTTCGAATCGAGCCACGGACCGATCGGCTCGACGACCGTCTCCGAACGGGTGTCACGGACACCGAGGACGTGCGTGCTCCAGATGCGGCGCTCGTCGCCCGGTGGCGCCGTCCGCAGGTGGATGCCGATCTCGCAGAGCGGGGGACAGTCCGCGGTCCACACGACGGTCGTCCCGGAATCCGCCGTTGCGGACGACGCGTCGCCGCCGCGCCACGCGACCCCGCCGCCCACCGGTCGGACACCCGCGGGCACTTCGAGAACGATCGAGGTGCGCAGCGCCGGAACGAGTGGCAGACACAGTACCGGCGGGATGCCACGCGCCTGCTGCCTGGCGGAGAACGACGGCACGGTCCACTCGCAGCGGTAGGTGCCGGCCGTGGGGATCGCCACCGCGGTCAGCCCATCCCGCCGCGCGTGGACCACGGCCGGACCGGTGCCGTCAGCCGTCTCGCACGTCGCCGTCCCGACGTGGAGATGCCCCAGCGGCACCGCCCCGCCCCGCTGGGCGGGGTCCGACACGTCGAACGCCAGCGTGCCGCCGACGCGACCATCGGCACCGACGCGCACCCGCATGCGGGTGGCATCGACCATGCCCCGTGGCGGACCCGCCGCGGCAGGACCTCCCGTCGCTCCCGCCGAGAGCAGTGCCCGCTCGAACTCGGCCAGCGGCATCGGCACGTACCGTCCGGGGCCGACGTCGATCTCCGCGAATCGACCGGCAGGCACGTGCACCCGCGTCACCGGGGGAAGCACGGTCGGCGGTGCGGCGACGGCACCGCCGGCAGCCATCACGACGGCCGACACTGCGGCGCCGAGCAGATCACGGACCCGGTGGCGGAGGTTCATGGCGCGAGCCGACCGGCGATCGACGCGGACTCCGTCGCGGGCGCGCGACCGGAGTCGCCGCCGACGACGAGGCGGGTCGAGGAATGCGGCGAGACGATGATCGAAGGTCGGCCCGCGGCCGCCTCGCGCGGTTCCGGTTCGACGAACCGACGCAACAGCGCCGCCAGCGCCGCCAGGGCCGCGCCGGGAAGCGACGCCTGCACCACCAGCGGGGCCATGTCGGGGCTGAACGCCGCCGCGGTCACGGCGAGCGCGGCGCAGCCGACGACCGTCGCCGGTTGCCGCATCGTCGGCAGATACACCGCGCCCAACCCGGCAGCGAGCATCGGCCCCGACGCGAGCAGAACGAGCAGCCATGTGGGCACGAGCCAGACGGTGGCCGGTTCGATGGTGCCGACTCCCGACCACACCGCGCGGCGCTCCGCCAGGGGCGGATCGATCGCGGCCACCGCGGGCGTCATCCCCGCCTCGTCGGCGTCGGATGCCACGTCACCGATCGCGCCCCGGTTGGCGGCGAGCCATCGCGCCAGCGCCGCGCGCGACACGACCGGACGGCGTTCGAATCCGAGGCCGTTCCACACCCAGCGCTGCTGGCTCGTCCACCGGCTCGGCGGCCGGACGACATGCTCGTCGGAGAGCACGCGGACCTCCCAGTAGAACCGGCGTTCGACCACCCCGGGCGCGGGCCGCGGCGCGTCGAGCGCGAGCGGCCCCACCCAACCGATCAGCCCCGCTCGCGCGCTGGCGGCGGTCGCCGTCCGGTCGCGGCGGCATTCGAGCGACACGAGCCATGCAGCCCGGAGGGTCGGTTCGCCGCCGGACAACGGGAGTTCGATCGTGACGCGCCCGTCGGCGCGGATCGGCGGCGTCACCGGACGTCCGTCGACACGGATGTCCACGACCGGCTTCCGTTCCGCAGTGGGCCGCCAGCCTTCGGGGACGGTCAGTTCGAAACGCCGCGAGGAACTGCTCACCACGTAGGAGCAGGTGTCCTCACGACCACCGGCCAGGAGCCGTGTCTCCAACCATGCCGCCTCGACCACCGTGTCGCCACTGGTGGTCCCCTGCCGCGCCGACACCGCCAACGGAACCTTCGCGCGGGGACGGGCACTGGTCCACACCCGCGCGCCGGCGGCCTGAAGGGCATCGCGCTGCCAATCATCGCCGCGGACATCGACGACGAGCGGCCCGTCCACCACCAGGGCGAGCGATTGGCGCGTGATCCGGCCCTCGGCGGGAAGCACGACGGGCAGTTCGACCGCCGACGTGGCCTCGGCGGGAACCGCCGGGACTGGCCACTCGTAGCGCACCGTCAGCTCGCCGGCCCCCAGGAGCGGCTGCGGCAGCAGGGCGCGCAGGGTCACGGAATCGGCCGCGGCCGCTTCCGCACGGGCGGCCGTGGCGCGGCTGCCGAACGACGGGAACACCGCCACCGGCGGCGCGGCCATTGGCACGGGGAAGGGGTTGAGCGGCTGCCCACCCTGCCGGAGTTCGAGCGTGCCGCCATCGACCACGGCGGCGGGCACGATCAGATCGACCGATTCGAGCGGTACGTGGGCGACCGCGTAGCGGATCGTCTCGTCGATCACCGCGACGTCGCCACCGACCGTCGCGGTCGCGGCCACGACCGCCTCGACCCGTTGCGCGAGGAACCGCCGATCGGCGACGAATTCGCCGTCGCTGCCGTCGAGACGGTAGGCGATCACGGCGCGTTCACCGTCGTCGAGCCGCGACGAGGGCACCGTCTGGCGCACGAGGCCGCGGATCGCGACGGTGTCGGGCACGACTTCGATGTCGGCGGCCGACGACACCGAGACCGCCGCCGGCGCGACGAGGTCGGCTTCGGGCACGGGCAGTTGCCAGGCGAGACGGCGCGCCTCCCGATCGAGGGGCCGCTCGCAGCGGATCTCGATCGTCGCGTCGCCCGCGAGCGGTTGAACGAACGGGACGATCAGCAGTGGTCCGTCCGACCGGATCGCCGCGGTGTCGACCAGGCCGGCAGGAGAGACGTCCTCCAGGCTCCACCCCTCGAGCCGCACGACCATTCGACCGACCGGCGCGCCGCGGACCGCGATCCGCAGGCGTGCGTCGAGTGCGAAGCGCGTCGCCTCGACGGCGTAGCGGTATTCCGGTTCCACCACGACGCGGCTGCCACGCGGCCGAACGCGGATCGGCAACCGCGCCGGCTGCACGTCGTAGGCGAACGCGGCGGACAGGCCGGGCCTGCGGGCGGAAGCGGGAGGATCGACGCGCCGGTTGGCGCCGGCATCGTCCCATTCCACCTGCCAATCACCTTCCACGAGCAGGCTGACGCGTCCGTGCTGCCTCCAGGGAAGCACCTCGTCGACCATGAAGCCGAGCGCCTCGATCGAACCGCTCGGTTGCTCGATCGATCGCTCGGCGTCGATGTCGAGCACCGCCCTGCCGTCCGGACCGCGGGTCACCTCCACCGTCAGCCGTTCGACGGCGTCGGCCGATGGCGGCCCACCATCGGCCGGCGGCGTGCGATCGCGTCCGACGACGGTTCCCCCGCGGATCGTCCGGGCGGTCGCCCGCGGGGGGAGCGTCACGGTGACCGTACGGCATGCGACGGGCAGATCGCGCAGCGCCACCGTCGTCTGCCACGCGATCACGCGGCCGTCGATGCGTGCCAGACTCTCGACGATCGCCTCGGGGGCGGCGGTCGGGGCAGCCGACGCCGTTCCCTGGGCACCGATCGCGATCCGGACGGTGCCGCCCAGTCCCACGCAGGTGACGATGCTTCCACCCGTCCCGTCCGCCTCGATCCGCGGCTCGACGCCACCGGGCGTCACCACGACCACCGGTGCCGGAAGCGACGAACGCACGATCACCGCCGACGCCGTGGCCGCCGGCAGGTGCAACCGCACCGCGCGCTGCTCTCCATCGGCCTCCAACGGCAGGCGGCCTTCGAGTCGGAGGCGATGACGACCGTCGGCCGGTCCGTCGAACCAGCCCCGGTACCCGCGGAGAAGGGGCGCCGTCCCATCGTCGCGTCCGGCGGCTCCCTCGATGGCAGCGCCGACGTCGACGGGATCGGCTCCGAGGATCGCGGTACCCGGCCCGTCGTGAACCGGGGGTGCGTCGAGCACCAACCCCCGCAGATCGATCGGCAATCCGGCCCAGCCGGCGCGCGTGCGGCGGACGGTGGCATCGATCGCGGCGCGGCAATCCACCACGTCGCCCGTGGCCGGCACGTCGAGGGTGACGGTGAGGGATTCGAGGACCAGCGCCGGGGGTTTGGCGGTCGCCGGAAGGCCCTGGCGGATCCGCACCATGTCGATGAAATCGCCGTAGCCGAACCCGGGCACCGGCACCAAACGTCCCGTCTCGTCCTCGACATAAAACAGGTCGGGCGGCGGCACCGCCGGGCCGACCGGCTCGCGCGGGTCCTCGCCGGCCGCGGCGGGCGGCATGGGCACGGCCCGCGGTCGCTGTGGCTCGTCCGGCTGCCCGGCCGGAGGGTCGGCGTCGGTCACACGCTCCACCGTCTCGTCCACCACCTGACCAGGCGTGTCGCTGGTCGCGCTCCAGGGCCACGCCACGACGACGGCCGCCAGGGACACGAGGGCACGGCGAAGCATCGGCCGCTGCCCCATGTGAGACCGTCCTCCCCTCCCGCGTGCCCGGCCGCGCCCGGCGTCATTCCTCTCCACACTAGCTTGCCGGCAGCCTCGACGCACGCGCCACGGTCGCGGCCGCCGGCACGACCCCGGCGTCCGTCACCATCCTCACCACCGCTCCGATCAACACCGCGCCACGGACCATGGTGCGGCGGGCCGGTCACCCCGTCTCGGGTAGCACGGCGATCAGTTCGTCCGCCAATGCGGGTGAGGCCGCGACCACGAACGCGGGATCCGCCAGCGGTACCCGCCGTCCGAGCTGCGGAGGCATTGGCCGGACCGTGCCGCCAGCCTCGGCCACCAACAGCAGCCCGGCGGCGACGTCCCAGGGACGGATCGATCGCAGCCAGAAGGCGTCGAAGCGACCGCAGGCGACGTAGGCCAGGTTGATCGCCGTCGAACCGGTGCGGCGGACGGCCTGTACTGCCGGCAGCACGGCGAGAAAGTCGCGCACGCTCGGTGCATCGCGGTCGACGTGCGCCGGAAAGCCCACGGCGACGAGCGCGTCGGCGAGCGTGGAGGTCGTGGCGACACGGATCGGACGTCCGTTGAGCTGCGCCCCGCCGCCGGCGCGGGCGGTGAAGCATTCGTCGCGGACCGGATCGTAGATCGTTCCCACGAGGAGCTCGTCCCCACGGGCCAGCGCCACCGACACGCAGTACGCCGGCGCCCCGTGCACGTAGTTCGTCGTGCCGTCGAGCGGATCCACGTACCAGCACGGCACGTCGGCCGGAGCGCGGACGTGCTCCCCTTCCTCGCCGATGAAGCCGTGCGCGGGAAACTCGCCCAGGAGCATGCGTCGGATCTCCCGCTGCGCGGCGAGGTCCGCCTCGGTGACGAGATCGCGTGGGCCCTTGTTCGACACCGCGAACCGACCGACCCATTCGCCGAGAATCCGACCGCCAGCCCGGGCCGCGGCCTCGCAGACTTCCATCTCGTCCGCCATCTCCCGCTCCCTTCCCCGCGTTCCGTGCCGCGCCGCCACACGGCCCGGCGGCTCCGGTGACCAACCCGCTGCACCGCCCTGCGGAGAGTCTACCGTCACGGCGGCCCGTCGACCGGCGCGTGCGGTTGGCGGCTACACTGGCGGCGCGCATGCGGCGACCGCGTCGCGTGGCGAGACACCCCGAGCGGTTCCGGAGGGCGCGATGGCCCGATCGACACGTGTGGCGCCACCCTCGTGGCAGGCCGGCGACCGAGGCTACACGTGCACGGGCACGTCGATCCCCGTCGTCGTCGATCCCGACCGCCCCGACCTCGGTGTGCATCCCGTGCCGCCGCCGCGCGACCACGATGGCCCGGGCCCCGCCGCGTCGAGCGAGCGGCTCCTGGCAGTGCTGATCGACGGCGCTCCCGAGGCCGCCGATCACTGGGTCCGGGGTACCGATCTGACGGGCGTCTACGAACCGTCCGACCCGCGGCGGCTCCGCGCGATGGCGCTGTGGCGGGCACTCGATCGTGGGTCCGACGTGCCGGCGGGCGATGCCTGGATGGTCGTCGTCTCGGCGCAGACGGCGCTGCTCGACAGCGATCCGCGTCTCGACGTCGTCAGCGTCGTGGCGGGGGGGGAGCCGCGCTGGACCGGCACCGACGGACGGTGGCACGCCGCGCCGTTTCCCGGCGCACACGCCGTGCTGGTGCGCGGCCCGCGCCGGTCGACGCTCGTCGCGGTCCATCCCGACGACGTGCGAACGCTCGACGTCTCCACCAGCGGCGGCGCCGTGACGATCCGCTGTGGGTTGTTCACCGATCGTCTGGAAAAGGGCGTGCTGCTGCGCAGCCGCGTACTCGGCGGCTATGGCCCGGTCGAGGACGATCCGTTGTGGGCCCGTCGATGGCTCGACCGGCTTGCCAACGCCCCCCCGCCGCTGACCACCTGACGCCGGCGGCGGGCTCGGAAAAGCGGACTGGCGGTGGCGAAAGCCCGCGCTTTTGCGCTGGAGTCGAAGGGCGGCCGACGGGTACATTGCCGCCGGTGTGTTTCCCGTGTGCCACGGATCGGCGGCGGGCCGGCGGCTGCCGGACCGGCGCGGGAGCGTGGCCATCCTCCGTCGGCCGCACGGCCGTCGGGCCAGCATGGAGGCTTGGCCGTGGCCGACTTGGTGTTCGCCTTCGACGCGGCACTCGACCGCCCGATCCCGGTTCCCGAGGCGGCCCCGGCGGGGGTGCGTTCGCTGCTCCACGCCGCTCCGGGCGGCGCGTTCGAGGCCACTGTGGCCACCGCGCGTGACGCACATGCCGCCGCGCTGGTGCTGTTCGGCAACACGCTCGACCCCCTCCGCGCCAGCCCCGCCCAGGCGGCGATGGTGCGCGCGGCGATCGAGCGACTCGCCGCCGACGGCTGCCGCACGATCTGGATGGTCGACGAACCCGCCGCCTGCACCCCGTTGGCCCGGGCGCTCGGCGAGCCGAACGGGCTGACGCTGGTATCACCCGTGTCGCCCCTGCGCCTCGACATCCGCGGTGTGTCGGTCGAACTCGCCTGCCTCCCGGCGGCGACCAGGAGCGTCGCCCCGGGAGGATGGCTGCCGCCGTCGTTCGCCTCCGAGCACGCGTCGTTGCTACCGCCGCAGCATCGCATCGTCGTCGGCTGGGATGACGCCTGGGCCCGCATCCCCTCGACGCACGCCTTGCCCGCGCCGCTTCCCGCCGCGAACGCGCTCGGCACGAGCACCCGATTCGTCTGGGGTTCGCGCCGTCCCCAGCCCGCTCCCGCCGGAGTCCACCCGCTACCAGCCCTGCAGGCGCGCGGTCCCCGCGAGGCGGGCGCCGGAAGTTGCGGGCTGCTCACCCTCACCGGTCTCGTGCCGACCTCCACGGCGGCACCGTCGTCCCCGACACCGGCCGCGCTGCGGCTCGATCCCCTCGGCACCTGGCGGGAGGTGGCGACGCATCAGGTGGTCTGGCGCGGGGTGTCGATCACGTCGCCGGCGGGCGCGGACGAGGAACTGGCCGCCGCGATCCACGCGGCGCTCGACGCGCTGGTGGTCGATCCCCGCGGGCCGCTCCAGGTGGTGCGCATCGACGTCGAGTGCGGCTCGAGCGTGACGCGCCGGGTTCGCGTCGCCGAATTGGTCGCCGAGACGCTCGCCCGCCTGCGGCCGCCGGCCGACGCGGCGGCGCAGCGTTTGTGGTGCCACGATCTGGGGCCCGACGCCCTCGAGCCGATGGCCGCACTGGCGCGCGGCGTGGCCACCCACGGGTCGGGGAGCGACGCCTTCGCGGCCGCACTCGGTGCGATCGTGACGGCACGGGAGGCGGTCGAGCAGACGACCGATCACCGCGAGGCCGGCTGGCTCGCGCTCGAGCTGATGGGATCGACCTGAGATCGGGGCGTTCGACGGCGGCGGAATCCGAAGCGGGCACGAGGGCACGGCGATGATCATCGAGCGGGTCGAGATCGAGAAGTTCGGCGGCATCAGCGGCGTGACCGTCGACGGGCTGGGGGCCGGCGTCGACGTCCTCCACGGCACGAACGAGACCGGAAAGACCTCGCTGCTGGAGTTCGTCCGCGGCATCCTCTTCGGGTTCGGTGGCCTGTTTCGCCGGGGGGTGCTCGATGCCGACCGACCGGTCGGCGGCCGCCTGTTCGTGCAGGGGGGCATCGATGCGCGGCACTTCACCATCGAGCGCCGCCACCACCCCGGACAGCCTGCGTCCGACACCGATCGTCTCGAGGTCCGCGCCGCCGATGGCTCGGCACAGGCCCCGTTTCTTCGCGACGAGATCGGCGACATCGACGAAGGCACGTTCACGGCGGTCCTCGCCTTCGGCCTCGACGAGCTCCACGAACTGCGGACGCTCGACGCCGACGGGTGTGGCAGCCGGCTCTACGAACTCGCCAGCGGGCTCGACCGCGCGACGGTGAATCTCGCGCTGGGCAACCTGCGCGACGCGCTGGCCCGGCTCGACTCCTCCGACCCCGACGTGTCTCCGCTCGAGGCGTTGCGGCAGCGCCGTGCCGGTGCGGTCGCCCGTCTGGCGGCGATGAACGCGCCGGCGGTGGCCGCCGGCGCGCTCGCCGCCGACTTGGCGCGGATCGACGCCTCGATCGCGGCACTGGAGCAGGCGCGGCGTGAGGCGGAGTCGCACGAGGCGGCGCTCCGCGCGGCACTGCCGCTGGAGCCACTGGCCCGCGCCCGGCGCGACTCGGCCGCCCGTCTGGCGGCGATCGAGGCCGATTGGCTGGTGCACGGCGACCTCGACACCTGGCAACTGGCACGGCAGCGCCGGGACGGCCTGGAGCGCATCGCGCGCGGCCGCAAACGGACCCGTGTCCGCCTCGCCCGCGAGCTCGCCGCCCTCGAGGCCGACGCGTCGATCTGGAAACGCCGCGGCGCCGTGATGGCGATCTGCGAAGACGAGTCGCGGCTCGAACGGGCGCTGGCCGAGTCGTCGCGGGCGGACGCCGCCGCGCGGCAAGCCGCACGGCGCTTCGGGGAGCAACTCGGCGCCACCGGGTTGGCCCGGCTCGTGGCCACCGGAGCCGACCCGATCCTTCCCGCCGGTCTGACCCGATCGTTCAGTCCGCTCAAGGCGCGGGCCGCGGCCGTGAAGGCGGCGCTCGCCGACCGCCGTCTCACCCGCCGACAGCTGGCGGCCGCGACGCGCGAGGCGGAGGGCACCCGGGCGAGCGTGCGCGGGGCAGCCAACGGCCTGGAGGGAACGATCGCGGCGGCGATCGAGGAGGCCGCCGGCCGGTCCACGCTGCTGCGCAACCGGCTCGCCGCCGGCGACCACGTCGCCGATCTCGACAAGTCCCTGCGGCGGCTCGAATCGGAGATGGCCGCCCACGTCGAGTCGCAACTCATCCCGGTCCCCTGGCTCGTCGGACTCGGCGCGGTGTTCGTCATCGGCGCGACGATGCTGCTCTCCGGCCTGTTCCTGCCGTCGAGCGTCACCGGCGCGACGGCCTACGCGCTGGCGTCGCTGGGGCTCGCCGGCACCGGCCTGGCCTCGATCACGACGTGGTCGCTCGACCGCGCCGCCACGACCCGGCTCGACGCCGCCCGCCAGCAGCGCGAGATGGTGCAGCGCCAACGTGACGAGGCGACCGGCCAGTGCGCGGTGCTCGACAAGCGGATCGACGCCGTGCGGCTCGATCCACCGCGTCCGGCGACCGACGCCGCCGACTGGCTGCGCCGGCATGCGGCCGCGGCGCAGGCGGAGTTGGAGCGTCTCGAGGGCATCGCCGCCCGGGAGGGGGCCCTCCACGTGCTCGCCGACCGCATCACCCTCGCGAGCCAGGAGGCCGAGGCGGCCCGTCGGCGCCTCGCCGAAGCGCGCGGACGCTGGCAGCGGAGCCTTCAGCAGCGCGATCTTCCCACCGACCTCTCACCCGCCGACGTCCGGCGCCTCGCCAGCCACCGGCGGATGCTCATCGAACTCGACGATCATCGTCGCGAGACGAAGGAGGAGGCGCGGCTCCGTGCCGAGGAGGTGGCGGCGATCGGTCGGCGCGTGGAGCAATTCCTCGTCGAGTGCGACATGCTGCCGGAGGGCACGGCGCTCGAGCAGATACGCTCGCTGCGTGAGCGCCTCGACAAGGAGACCAGCGGCCAGCGGCGCCGCGGCGTGCTGGCGAAGCGACTCGCCCGCGCCCGCGAGCGCCACCGCGACGCGCTGCGCCGCGTGAAATTGGCCGATCGTCGTGTCCGCGAGGTGATCGGCCGATGGAACGTCGATGGCGACGAGGCGTTTCTCGCCCTCGTCGATCGCCGGCCGCTCGCGGAGGCGGCGCGGCGTGAGGCGACGGCGGCGGACGCGGCGTGGACCGAGGCGCGCCGGCGATTCACGCACCCTCTCGACATCGATCGTTTGATCGCCGACGCGGAGCGCATCCCGCTCGAGGACCGCGTCGTCGAAGCGGCCACCGTCGCGGCCGCGGCGGCGGCCGCCGTGGCACGGGCGCGGGACGAGCGGTCTGCCGCCGCCACGCGCGTCGACGCCGCGGCGAAGGATCGCTGCACCGAGGCGTTGCAAGAGGAGATCGCGGTCATCGAACGCGATATCGACGGCCATCTGCGGCGTCGCACGCTTCTCGAGCTGGCCCGTCGTCTCGTCGAAGAGACACGTGACGGTTTCGCACGCGACCACCAGCCGGCGGTGCTCCGCGAGGCGTCGCGGTGGCTCGACCGCCTCACCGCCGGCCAGTACACGGCCGTGACCACGTCGATCCACGAGGCCCGCCTCGAGGTCCACGATCATGGCGGTGTCGCCTGCAGCCCCGATCGTCTCAGCCGTGGCACCCGCGAGCAGGTCTTCCTGGCGTTGCGGCTGGCGCTCGTGAAGGATCTCGAGCGGCGCGGCGTGCACCTCCCAGTGGTGATCGACGACGCGTTGGTCAACTTCGACGACCGGCGCGCCGAAGCGGCCGCGCGGGTGCTGATGGAGTTCGCCGCCGAGCAGCCGGGACGGCAGTTCCTCGTGCTCACGTGCCACGCCCACGTGGCCGCGATCTTCACCGCCGTCGGCGCCCGGGTGCGGTCGCTGTCGGATGCGACGCTCCCCCGGGCGGTCGCCGTCGTCCCCGACGTCGGGCTCACGGCGCGCGTGCCGGAGCCGGTGGCGGCCACCGTGAGCACGGGTCGGCGCGTCGTCGTCCGCAATCTGCCCGCCGCGGCGGTGACGATCCGACCATCCGTGGTGGTGACGGGCAATCCGTGGGTGACGGGCATGGCATCAACGCAGGGGCACGGTCCGGCCACCCGAGGCATGCCGTCACGGCCGGTGACCGACGGCGATGCGACGGTGCACCTCCACCTCCACGCCCCGGCGTCGCTCGGCCCGACGCACGTCACCGACGTGTCGTCCCTCGGGGCCGACGGCAAACCGGCCCGGCGCCGGGCCCGGGCGACGAAACCGGCCTGAGTCGCCGGCGTTCCGCCCCGATACCACCCCGGGCGGGGCTCACCCGCCGTGGATGAGTCCTTCGCGCAGATCGCGAAGATAGCGCTGCCGCATGCCCGCCAACAGCAGCCCCAGGTAGGCGTTGGCCCCGAGCGACATGAACAGGGCCAGCAGGCTCCCGATCAGCAGCGGCCACGACTGGGCCACCACGCCCTTGGCGGTGCCCGTCGGCTCGATCGTCGTCGGAACCGCGGCGGGGAGATTGGCCGCGGTGAGCGTGGTCGTGGGCCGCGGGCGCCGCGCCGCCTCGCCGATCGCCCGTTCCACCGTGGGCGGCCAGGCATCGGCGACGTAGATCCGCACGCGGCGCACGTCGCGGGCGTCGGCGGGGAAATCGCTTGTGAGCGGATGGGAGAGGCCGTTGCGGACGAGGTCGGGTTCGACGCGTACCACGTATTCGGCCCCGCCGTCGCCGGGGAGATAGGCCGCCTCGATGCCCGACGCCACGCGCGGCGCGGCGGCCAGCAGGACCAATACCGCCACCGTCGCCGACCACCGACCCGTAGGCTCGACCATCGCTCCCCTCCCTCGCTCGACCGCGGCTCCGTCCGCCACCCTTTGCCCCCGTCCGGCGACCCGCTCGGACGGGGCAGTCAGGAGGATTTCACTCTCTCCACGGCGGTTTGTGCAACCGCGATCGGCGCCGGGGCGATCCGCGGCCCCGAAGCGTCGGCCTCCGCAGGCGTGCGGGCCAGGGTGTCGAGTTCGACCTGGAGCATCGTCAAGGCGGCCTGCAGGAACGCCACCGCGATCGGCCCCACGAAGATGCCGATCGGTCCCAGCGCCCCGACGCCTCCGAGCACGCTCAGCAGGGCGAGCAGCGGATGGAGCTTCGATTGCCCGTGAAGCACGATCGGCTTGATCACGTTGTCGATCGTCGAGACGACCAGCAGCCCCCACGCCGCCAGGCCGAGCGCCGTCCAGGTGTCCTTGACGAAGAACATGAGGTAGAGGCTGGCCGACCCCCACACCGAGGCAGCCCCGACGAACGGCACCAGCGCCCCGAAGAACGTCAGCAAGGTGAGGAGGAACACCCCCTTCAGGCCGGCGACGTAGAAACCGGCCCCGGCGAGAATCGCCTGGACGATCGCCGCCAGCAGCGTCGAACTGACCACGGCCCGGCTGACTTCCTCGAATTCCTGCAGCAACTGCCACTGATAGTGGGCGTCGAGGGGGATCAACCGCGTCACCGCGGCGAGCATCCGCCGGCCGTCCGCCAGGAAGTAGAAGAAGCTGAAGATCGTCACCACCAGGCCGATGATCACCTTGCCGACGAGGATCGGCGTGCCGGCCGCGATCGGCGCCAGCCACTCCTCCGCCAGTTTCTTCAACTCGAGGTCGACCGCTTCGGACTCCAATTCGAAACCGGTGGCGTCGTTCACCGAGCCGATCAGGCCGTCGAGCACGGCGCGGTCGAGCTTGAGGCCGGTGGGGTTGCGGAACATCGCCACGGCGTCACCCCCCGCGCGCACGACCAGGAGCACGAGGGGCACCAGGACGATGAGGAGGACGAACGTCGTCGTCGCGACCGCGGCGACCCAGTCGGGCCAGGCGAACCGATCGCGGAGCCAACGATGCAACGGCCCGAAGATCACCACCAGCATCGCCGCGAGCAGGAGTGGGAGCAGAAAGCTCGACATCACCCGCAGTGAAAGCAGCCCGAACACCGCCACCAGCCCGAGGATGACCGCCAAGGAGATGATGCGTGCCATTCCGCCACTGCCCCTGCCGTCGCCCACCCATCCACCAACCGACCGTAGGGCGAGTGTACGCCTCGCGGGGCGTCGGCGCCGAACGACCGGGCGGCATGGCGGCCACTGGCCGACACCGGTATCCTTGCCACCCCCGCGGCGGAGGTCCACGGCGGGGACACCCGGGTTCATGACGCACCGCCGCACCGGGATGATCCCCGAGGCTCCTCCATGCACCAGCCGGACGTCTCGTTGGTGGTGCCGGTGCGGAACGAGGCGGGCAACATCGCCCCCCTCGTCGCCGAGATCCGTACCGCGCTCGACGGCGCGGGGCTCCACTGGGAGGCATGGATCGTCGACGATCGTTCGAGCGACGGTTCGTGGGACGAGATCGCAGCCGTCGCCGCTTCCGATCCGCGGGTGCGGGGCATCCGTGCGGAGGGGGGCGCCGGCAAGTCGGCCGCACTCGCGACCGGCTTCGCGCGCTGCACCGCACCCCGCATCGTGATGCTCGACGGCGACGGGCAGGACGACCCCGCCGAGATCCCCGGCTTGCTCGCCCGCCTCGACGCCGGCCTCGATCTGGTCAACGGGTGGAAACATCCGCGCCTCGACCCCTGGAGCAAGACGCTCCCGTCCCGGGTCTTCAACCTGCTGCTCGGCGTCCTCACCGGCCTGCGGCTCCATGACCACAACTGCGGCCTCAAGGCACTGCGGGCGACGATCGTCGGCGACCTCCGGCTCCACGAACCCGACATGCACCGCTTCATCCCGGTGGTGGCCGCGGCGGCGGGCCATCGCGTCGGCGAGGAGCCCGTCCACCATCGCCCCCGCCTCCGCGGCCGATCGAAGTACGGCGCGCGGCGTTTCGCCACCGGCTTGGTCGATCTGATGCGCGTGGCGGCCGAGGTGCGTGGGCGCGGACGGCTCGCGGCGCCACCACCGCGCGGCCTGTCGCGGGCGCGCGAGCGCCGTGGCGTGGCGTGGGTCCTGCTCGCCATCGCGGTCGGCAGTGCGCTTGGCCGGATCGGCGCCGTATCGAGCGTCGATCGCTGGGCGCTGGAGAAGCGACTCGTCGCCGATGCGGTGGCGAAGGCCGGCGCCGACGGGGGCACCGCCGACCCCGCCGCGATCCGCCGCCGTGTCGAGGCGGAAAAACGACTGGTCCGGCCGTTTCTCTCCGCCAACGACCGGAGCCGTTGGCTGACGGTGCGCGCGTTGGTCGAACAGGGTACGTTCGCCATCGACGGGCTCGTCGGCGAGCCGGGCTGGGACACCATCGACGCCGTCGCGCACCATGATCGCGACGGGCGCCTGCGGCTCTACTCGAGCAAGCCGCCGCTGCTGGCGGTGCTCGCGGCCGGCCCCTACTGGCTGATCCACCGCCTCACAGGCTGGACGCTGGGCGACCACCCCTTCGAAGTCGGGCGGGTGCTCCTCGTGCCGATGGCCCTGCTACCGCTGGTCGTCACGCTGGTGTTCACGATGCTGCTGGTCGACCGGCTCGGCGCCGGCGATTGGGGTCGGCAATGGACCTTCGGTCTGGTCGCCTGCGGCACGCTGCTCTCGACGTTCGTCGTCGCGTTCACCAACCATCTGCCGGCGGCAGCCTGCACCGCCATCAGCGCCTGGTGCCTCGTCCGTCTCACCGCGGACGGCGTCCGCAGCCGAGCCGCCTTCGCCGGCGCGGGGGGTGCCGCCGCGCTCGCCGCCGCGTTCGAGCTGCCGGCGCTCGCCTGGGCCGCCGCCGTGGCGGTGATCCTCGCCCAGCTCGACCTTCGGCGGATGCTGATCTGGTCGGCCCCAACCGCCGCGCTGGTGGCGGCGGCGGCGCTGGGGTCGAACCACGCCGCGCACGGCACTGCCTGGCCGGCCTACTCTCACCGCGGCACGGCGCCCGCGGAGGCCGGTGGTCGCGACGCCAACTGGTACGACTACGAAATCACGCTGCCATCCGGCAAAACACTCACCAGTTATTGGCGCGACCCCAAGGGGGTCGATCGCGGCGAACCGTCCGCCGCGACCTACGCCTTCCACGTGCTCGTCGGGCATCACGGCATCGTGTCGCTCACCCCCGCGTGGCTGCTGGTGGTGCCGGGCCTCGTGCTCCTCGCCTCCCCGCATCGCCACCCCCGATCCGCCACGCGGTTGGCCGGTGCGATCGCGGCGGTCAGCGTCGTGGTGATCGGCTTCTACCTCGCGCGGCCCCGCCTCGACCGCAACTACGGCGGCGTCGTCTGCGGCTTTCGCTGGGCGTTGTGGCTGGTGCCCCTGTGGGCGGTGGCGGTGGTGCCCGCCGTCGACCGGCTTTCGTCGTCGCGTGCCGGGCGCACTTTCGCGCTGGTCCTGCTCACGCTGTCGGTGGTCTCGGTGAGCCATCCGACGTGGAATCCGTGGGCACCTCCTTGGCTCCAGCAGTGGCTGGTTCACGGCGGTTGGCTGCCGGAACCATGATCCCGGACGAACTCGTTCAGGCGGCCGTCGAGGCCGGCCTCGCTCTGCCAATGGGCGGGTAACGCGGCCCGCGCCCAGCGTCGCGCGCCGGTGTCGGGATCGCGCCACCCGATCTCCCACGCGTGAAGCAGGATCGGCTGCGTGCGTGGATCGCCCCCCGCCGCGACGGTGGGCGCCGCCGGGCCGCCGTAGAGGGTGTCGCCGACGACCGCATACCCGCGCGCCGCGGCTTGCACGCGGAGTTGGTGCATGCGTCCCGTGAGGGGTTCGAGCACCAGCAGCAAGCGCTCGGTGCCGAGGCCGACGACACCTACGACGCGGGTGACGGCACGGCGCGCTTTGGGCGCTGCCTCCGGCACGGTCTCGACACGGGCCTCATCGGCGACTTTCGCCAGGTGGTCCTCCCACACGTCACCCGACCGCGGATCGCCGGTGCCCGTGGTGACGATCGCCAGGTACCGCTTGACGATCTCGCGCCGCTCGAATTGCCGCGACAGCTGCCGCGCGGCCCGAGGCGACTCGGCGAACAACATGATCCCGGAGACCGCGCGATCGAGTCGGTGCGGCACGCCCAAATACGCGCTTGCCGCACCGGCGCGGAATCGCAACCACGACTCCAGCGACGGGATGCCCGGCGGCGCTTGCGTCGGCAGGCCCGCCGGCTTCTCCACCGCCACCACCCCCGAGGCGCGGGCGACGATCGAAGGCTCACGCAAGGCCATGCGTCACTCTCGCGGTCGGGGCGCGGCTTGCGAACCCCCCGGGCCCGCGAGTATACCTCTGCCCGGCGGGGGAGCGGTTGTCCAGGCAGGGGTGTCTGCGCGCGATGCCGTGTCGCCGCGCGACGGAACCCGGAACCGGAGCGCGCGCGTGTCGATCCGAGTCCTCGTGGTCGATGACCACGAACTGGTGCATCTCGGCTGCCACAGTGTCCTCGCGCCACTGGGCGTGGAGCTCGTGGCGGGCGCGAGCGACGG
>JBJSXB010000044.1:0-3749 GCA_046086245.1 Planctomycetaceae bacterium
AGCACGTCCACGCACTCGATGTCGAACTCGTGGAACTTGTCGCGCAGTTCGAGTCGCGCCTCGGCCTGGATCTTGTCGCGGTCGTGGAGCAGCTCGAGCATCGTCTTCTTGTGGGCGATGTCGCGGAAGTACGCGGAGAGCTTATACGGCGACCACGGCGTCGTGTTTGCGATTCGACGCAACATCCTTCTCCCGCGCACGATCGGACGATCGGCACGGCGCGTGCTGTGACCCCCCGGGCCCGCCCCGCGCTGCCATGGTACGCTTCGCGGCCGACATGCCCCCACCGTGGAGACAGACCATGCGCTCCCGCACGACGACGTGCCGCACAACCAGCATCCGGCTCGGCGGATCGACATCACGGCCGCATGCCACGGAGGTGCTGCGCCGCCTGTGGACCGTCGCCATGCTGGTGTTCGGCGCAGCGGCGCCCGCCGTGGCGGCGGAGCCGGGCAAGCCGCTCGACGTCCTCTACGTGACGGGTGGTTGCTGCCACGACTACGACGCCCAGAAGGAGCTGATCGTGCGCGGGATGGCGGCGCGGGCCAGGATCCGCACGACCGTCGTCCACGAGGGAGGCACTGCGACGAATCACCCGATCTCGATCTACGCCAAACCCGACTGGGCCAAAGGCTACGACGTCGTGTTTCACAACGAATGCTTCTCCGACGTCAAGGATCCGGCATTCCTCGAAAGAATCCTCGCCGAGCACAAGAAGGGGGTGCCCGCGGTCTTGATGCACTGCGCGATGCACTGCTACCGCACCGGCAACGATGAGTGGTTCAAGTTCTGCGGCATCACGTCCCCCGGCCACGGCGCCCACTACCCCTACACCTGCCGGCTGCTCGGCGACCATCCGGTGCTGGCGGGGATGCCGCGCGAATGGGCGGTGCCCAAGGAAGAGCTTTACTACTCCGACACGGTGTGGCCGACCGCCACGCCGCTCGGCGAGGCGCTGAGCACCGACCGCAACGCGCTGCAAACCTGCATCTGGACGAACCGCTACGGCTCGACCAGGGTGTTCGCCACCACGATCGGCCACTATGCCGAGACGGTGGCGACCGAAGAGTTTCTCGGCCTCGTCACCCGCGGCACCCTGTGGGCCGCCGGCAAGCTCCGCGACGACGGCTCCCCCGTGCCGGAACTGGCGCTCGAATCGACCGGCGTGGGCCGCTGAAGGGAGGGCTTTGGCGGCGTGGTAGCATCGAACCGGCAGGCGACCCCCGCAGTTCGGAGGCCTTCCTTGGCACGCGCGGCACTGGCTCTCGAGGACGGCACGGTCTACGTCGGCGACGCCTTCGGCGGCCGCGGCACGGCGTCGGGCGAGGTGTGTTTCAACACCTCGATGACCGGCTACCAGGAGATCCTCACCGATCCCAGCTACCGCGGCCAGATTCTCTGCATGACCGCGCCGCAGATCGGCAACTACGGTGTCAATCCTGCCGACGTCGAAAGTGCCGGCGTACAGATGGCCGGGTTCGTGGTCCGCGAGGCGAGCCGGATCGCCAGCAACCACACCGCCACCGGCACCCTCGGCGACTACCTTGCCGCCGCCGGCACGATCGGCCTGACGGGTATCGACACGCGGGCCTTGGTGCGCCGGTTGCGGATCCGTGGAGCGATGACCGGCGTAATCTCGACCGAGGTGCTCGACGCGGCCGAACTCATCCGTCTCGCCCGGTCGTCGCCGGCGCTCGTCGGCCGGGATCTGGTGGCGGAGGTGATGCCGCGGGCGACGACGGCGTGGACGGAGGCGCTCGCCGCCGACGCCCGGCCGCTGCCGCAGCCGCGCGCCGGCGGGATCATGCCCGACGCGCCCGCCGCGGCCGCGATCAAGCACGTCGTCGCCCTCGACTACGGCATGAAGTGGAACATCGCCCGCCATCTCGCCGACAGTGGCTGCCGGGTGACGGTGCTTCCCGGCAAGGCGACCGCCGCCGAGGTGCTCGCCCTCGCGCCCGACGGCGTCGTTCTCTCCAACGGCCCCGGCGACCCGGAGGTGCTCGGCTATTGCGTGGAGTCCGTCCGCGGGCTGTTGGGCAAGGTACCGATCTTCGGGATCTGTCTTGGCCATCAACTCCTCGGCCTCGCCTGTGGGGGCAGGACGTTCAAGCTCAAGTTCGGTCACCGCGGTGCCAACCAGCCGGTGCTCGACCGGCTCCGTGACCGGGTGGAGATCACCTCGCAGAACCACGGTTTCGCGGTGGACGAGGCGAGCCTGCCGGCGGAGGTGGAGGTGACCCATGTCAACCTCAACGATGGCACGGTCGAGGGACTGCGCCACCGCTCGCTGCCGGCCTTCTCCGTGCAGTACCATCCCGAAGCCGCCTCCGGTCCCCACGACGCCGCGCATCTCTTTCAGCGGTTCCACGACCTGATGGCGTGAACCGCGACGAACCGCCGCCAGTCCCGGGCTCGGACGGCGACGGGGCAGAGGCCCGCCTTTCGCCCCTCGAGAGACCGAGCGAGGGGATCGGCAAACGCTCGACGAGCGTGAGGCCGCCCCGGCCTCAGCGAGAAGACTTTTGCCGTCCCTGAGCGGAGCACCGCATGATGCCCGGCCACGCAACGGCTTGGCATCTCGGTCTGACCGCGCGCGAAGCTGTGACGACGGCGAAGACTGAACCGTCGCGAAACGGGATGCGTACGTCGTTGCCGTGCCCGCGAGACAGGAAAAAACGGTGTGACACGCCCGGTTTTTGACTGCGCGGGCAGGTGTGCCATGGTTGGCTCGGAGTCCGGGCAGCATCCCGGAAGCCGCCATCGGGGAGTTCCGGTGGTCCCAGTCTCTGCCAAGGAGGATCGTGAGATGATTCGTGCCCGTGCCTTGGGCGGCGTCGCCGTCGCCCTGTTGTTGGCCGTGGGTGCCCTGTCGAGCGACGCGTTCGCCGGCTTCGGTCACCTGCGCCGTCACCTCGACCCGTCGTGTGCGGCCCCGGAGCCGGGATGCGCGGCGGAGATGCCGATGATGGCGATGGATCCGTCGTGCGGGATCGAACCCGACTGCGGGCCGATCAGCGTCTGCCCCACCAACCCATGCATCAAGTACCGCCACAAGCACGCCCACCGGCACCGCCACGGCGCCGGGTGCTGCCCCGAGCCGACATGGGAGACGGTCCTCACCCCGTGCAGTCCGGAAACGGGTCGCATGGTGAGCGTGCCGGTCTGCCTGCCGGCGTGCTGCCAGGGCTGCCCCTGCGAGACGTCGCGCTGCACGCTCCTCGGCTGCGGTCTGGTCAAGTACGACTACGGCTGCGGTTGCAGCGTGCACGTGCGCTTCATGAAGCACGGCGACATGCTCGTGACCTACATCGGCTTCTGAGCCGCCCGGTCGCGGTCGAGTCACATCGAAGCCCGGCCGGGGTCCCCTGCCCCGGCCGTTTTTTTTCTTTTCGCACCGCGGGATCGCGTTCAGTGCACGCCCTGCGCCGCCAGCCAGCGCTCGGCGTCGAGCGCCGACATGCACCCGGTGCCGGCGGCCGAGATCGCCTGCCGGTAGTAGTCGTCGGCCACGTCGCCGGCGGCAAACACCCCCTCGACGCTCGTCGCCGTGCGGAAGTGCTGCGTCCAGACGATGTACTTCTTCGCCGTCAGCTGCAATTGGCCGTCGAGGAAGGCCGTGTTCGGCGTGTGACCGATCGCGAGGAACACGCCGGCCACGTCGAGCCGCGTCTCGCGCGCTGGCTCGAGCGTGCTCACCAGCCGCACCCCCGTGACCCCCTTGGCGTAGTCGCCGAGCACCTCGGCCA
>JBJSXB010000045.1:0-9141 GCA_046086245.1 Planctomycetaceae bacterium
CCGAGCCGGGCCGCCATCTCGGCCTGCGCCCCCTCGGTGAGCGCGTTATCCGGCATGAACTCGGGAGCGAACAGTTCGTCGATCGTCGACATGTCGATGCCGTAGAAGCAGGGCGCCAGGATCGGCGGACAGGCGACGCGAACGTGGATCTCCCGAGCCAGCCCGAGCGACCGCATCCGCCCCAGCAGCACTTTCATCGTCGTGCTGCGGACGATCGAGTCCTCGACGAGGAGGACGCGTTTGCCCTCGAGCACCTCGCGGAGCGGTGTGTATTTCGACTCCGCCTTCTGCCGCCGGCTCGCCGGTCCGTCGATGAACGTGCGGCCGGTGTAGCGGTTGCGGATCAGCCCCTCCACCGACGGGATCGACAGCCGGTACGCCATCGCGTCGGCGGCCGCCTTGCTCGTATCGGGGACCGGCACGACCACGGTATCGGCGTCGATCGGCACCGTCTCCAGCCGCGCCAATTCCTCGCCGAGCCGCTTGCGCACCACGTACACGCTGCGATCGTCCATCGTGCTGGCGACGTTGGCGAAGTAGATCCACTCGAAGAAACAGTGCGCCCGCGGGCGCGGGGCGGCGAAACGGACGGTACGGAGGCCCTGACGATCGACCACCAGCGCCGTCCCCGGCTCCAGCGAGCGGATCGACGCCGCCGGAAAGCCGAGGTTGAGCAGCGCCACGCTCTCGCTGGCGGCCGCCATCATCCCCCCGTCGACGGCGTATTCCATCGGACGGATCCCGAGCGGATCACGGGCGACGATCATCCGCCCGCAGGCGTCGATGAGCGCGATGTTCCACGCCCCGTCGAACCGGGCCGCGATCGCCCCGAGCAATTGCTCCGGCTCCGGATCGGCGTCACCGGCCAACTCGCGGCCGATGGCGTGCATGATCACCTCGGTGTCGTTGTCGCGGGCGAGATGATTGTCACCGTCGGCGAGGATCTCGGCGCGGAGCTCGGGATAGTTGGCCAACTGACCATTGAAGCCGAAAGCGAACCATTTCCGTTTCTGGATGTGTGGGCGTTCCAGGGGCTGGGCGTAGCCCGGGTCGTCGGCCCCGCAGGTGGCGTAGCGGACGTGGCCGATCGCCGCGCGGCCGGTGAGTTGGTGCATCAGGGACTCGAACGTGTTCCGCTGGCTCATGCGGAACACCTCGCTCACGCTCCCCACGTCCTTGTGGGTGACGAGCAGCTGATTGCGATCGGGGTTCCACGCCGTCATCCCGGCCGACAACTGTCCGCGGTTCTGCATGTCGAGCAGCATCCGCGGCACGAGACGGACGGCGTCCGCCTGACCACACGCGCCGCCGGCGTCGGGCAACTGGTAGATGGCGGCGATCCCGCATTCGTGGTGCAGTTCACTCACGGGAACCAACCCGCCGCGCGGGCCCGAAACGAGGATCCGATCCGCCTTCCGTGACGCCGCATACCGCTTCGGCAACTATACGGGCCGGCCCGTGTCGCGCCCATCGGCGGCCCCGTGTCGCGTTCCTCGGCAGCATCGTGTGGTGCGGGGCGCATCGGTGCGGGTAGGATGTCGCCGGTGTTTCCCACCGGCGCCGCCGGGGCCGACGCTGCACGGTGCCATGCCCCCATCCGTCCGACAATCGGTCATCGACGCCGCCCGCCTGATCGTCGTCAAGGTGGGCACGCGCGTGCTGACGGGGGCCGACGGCCTGCTCGACGGATCGCGGATCGAAGCCTTGTGCCGTCAGTTCGAGACGCTGCTCGGCGGCGGCCGCGACGTCGTCCTGGTCAGCTCGGGTGCCGTCGGGGCCGGCATGGGGCGGCTCGGCCTGACAACCCGCCCGACCGAATTGTCCCATCTGCAGGCCGTGGCGGCCATCGGTCAGAGCTGCCTCATCGAGGCCTACGAACGCGCGCTCCGCGCCCGGCGACGGCACGCGGCGCAGGTGCTGCTCGTGGCCGACGACCTGAAACACCGCACCCGTTACCTCAACATCCGCAACACGCTCCGCGCTCTGGTCGACTACGGCGCCGTGGCGATCGTCAACGAGAACGACACCGTCAGCGTGGATGAGCTGCGCACCAGTTTCGGTGACAACGACCGCCTGGCCGCCGAGGTGGCCACATTGCTCGGCGCGCCGTTGCTCGTGCTGCTTTCCGACGTCGAGGGGCTCTTCGATCGTCATCCCTCCGACCACGGCGCCCGATTGCTCGACGAAGTGGCGAACGTCGACGCGGGGATCGAGGGGCTGGCGCGCGACCGTGCCGGGGGGCTTTCAAAGGGTGGCATGGCGAGCAAGATCGCCGCGGCCCGGATCGTCACCGAGGCGGGTGGGCATTGCATCATCGCCTCGGGTCGCGACGATCACGTCCTCGAGCGGATCGTGGCCGGCGAGGCGGTGGGAACGCTGTTCGTGGGTCGGCCGACGACGATGCCGGCGTGGAAGCGCTGGCTCGGATGGTCGGCCGACGCCCGCGGCACCCTGTTGGTCGACGACGGCGCCCGCACGGCGCTGATCGAGGGAGGACGCAGCCTCCTCGCGGCCGGTGTGGCCGCGGTCGAAGGGGACTTTCACGCCGGTGACGTGGTGGCACTGGCGGGGCGTGACCGGCACCCGTTCGCCCGGGGCCTCGTCAACTACCCGGCGGACGATCTCCGTCGCATCGCCGGCCACAAGACCGAAGCGATCGCCGCCGTCCTCGGCTACTGTCCCTACGACGAGGTGGTGCACCGCGACAACCTCGCGGTCATCCGCCGTATTCCCGCCACGGTGTGAACCGCGGCCAACAGCGTGGGCCGCCCCGCGTCGCCGGTACCGATGGAACTGCTCATCGTTCTCGCTCTGATCCTCGCCAACGGCTTCTTTTCAGGAGCCGAGATGGCGATCGTCGCCAGCCGCCGTGGGCGTTTGCGCGATCGTGCCGAGGAAGGGGATCGGGCCTCGCGGATCGCCCTCGAACTGGCCAATACCCCCGACCGTTTCCTGCCCACCGTGCAGGTGGGCATCACCCTGGTGGGCACGCTGGCGGCCGCATACGGCGGCAATCGGATCGTCAGCGACGTCGCCGATCTCATGACCCGCGTCGGACCGCCGGCGTTGGCACCGTGGGCCCACAGCATCGCCCTGGCGACCTTCGTCGCGCTGTTGTCGTTCTTCACGCTGCTTCTCGGCGAGCTGGTGCCCAAGCGGCTCGCGCTGCGTCGGGCGGAGGCGGTGGCGCGTGCGGTGGCACCGGCGATGGCGGTCTTCGCGCGGATCGCGTCGCCGCTGGTGTGGGGACTCGGACGGGCCACGTCGGCGGTGCTCTTCCTGTTGGGCGCGCATCGCCAGGAGGGCCCGACCGTGTCGGTGGACGACATCGAACACCTCCTCGAGGCAGGGAGGGCGGAGGGGGTCCTGGAAGCCGTCGAGCAGGCCGTCGCCGCCGAAGCGCTGCGCCTCGGCGAGCGTACGGTACGCGACATCATGAGGCCGCGCATCGACCTCGACGCCATCGACGTCGACACCCCCGCCGAGGAGATCATCGGGGCGATCGCGATGGCGGGGTATTCGCGCCTGCCGGTCTACGAGGGATCGCTCGACCACATTCTCGGCTATGTGTCGATCAAGGACGTCCTCCGACAGAACTGGATGGGCTGGCCGATCGAGTTGCGCCGCATCATGCACAAGGCGCTGTTCGTTCCCGAATCGATGCCGCTCGATCGCCTCTTGGAACTGTTCCAAAAGGAGCACAACCAACTCGCCATCGTCCTCGACGAGTACGGCGGCACCGAAGGGATGGTGACGATGGAGGACGTACTCGAAGAGCTCGTCGGCGAGATCCACGACGAGCATCGCACCGGCGCGCCGGAGCGATTCACCCTCCGCGAAGACGGGTCGTGGCTGGTCGACGGCAGCGCCGGCGTCGAGGATCTCGTGAAACGACTCGACATCCGGGCCGACGAACTGCCCCGTGACTACTCCACGGTGTCGGGGCTCGTGCTGGCGACGCTCGAGAGGATCCCCGCCGTCGGGGACACCGCCGAATGGAACGGCCTCGTCTTCGAGGTCGTCGACATGGACGGCCGGCGGATCGACAAGTTGCTCGTGCGGAGAAAGTGACGCGATCGCCCGGTCGCGTCACTTCGCCGGCAGGACGTTGGCGGGGCGCTCACGCGGGCCATCAGGACGTGTGGCGGGTGCCACATCGGCCGGCTCGGCGGCCGGCGGGGGGGGCGCCGGCGCCCGGTTGATCACGTCCTGCAGCACGAACGGCGACGGGAACGGCTCGTCGAGTTGCTCGAGCACCCGGCGGTAGGCGTCGATCACTTCCGCCAATTCGTCGTTTCCGATCGGGTCGTTGCGGATCTCCGCCGAGGCGTCGAGCACCACCCGCCAGGCGGCGAAGGCCTCTTCATACGCCTTGCGTGCGTTCTGCAGGCGTGCCGCCTCGAACTCTCGCGCCGCCCGCCAGGTCTGCTCGCGAGCGGTCAGCGCCGCCTCGGTCACTTCCGCCTCGCACGCCGCCCGCCAGTAATCGAAGTTCACGATGTCGCGGTACCGGCCGATGATCTCCGCGGTTTCCGAGGCTTCGACGTATTGGTTGGCGAGCGTCCGCGCCTTGTCACGGACGTCGGCGGGCGCCTCGCGGGCCACCCTCGGCCAGGTTACGCGGATCGCCTGCATCGCCTCGAAGGCGATCCGGTTTTGGTCGTCGGTACGGTCCGATGGCGGGATGTCCAGCACCGCCTTCTGGTCGGCCGAGAGCCCGTCGCGGAGCCGGGCTTCCAGCGCCTGGAACTGACCCGGGAGCAGCGCTTCGAGGTCGGTCTGGAGTTTTTCCGCCCGCGCCAATTCCGTCTCCCGGAGCCCGAGCCGAATCGGCACGTCCCACGTGGTGGGGATCTCCCGCTTCGCGAACTCGATCATGTCGCGGCCGGCGAGCCCCCACGCGTCCCGGGCGACGTCGCCGAAAACCCCCTCGTCCTCGATGGCCCGCGCGTGGTTGATGGCGGTCATCATCGGCTCACTGTGAAAGATCAACGCCGTCGTGCGGAGCGGCGCGCCGGCGTCGACCAACTGCTGACCCTCGACGTATTTCTCTCGGCCCACGAGCCAATTGTCGCGGTCGGCCAGCGCCCGTCCGGCGCGGTCGCGCTGGTGAAAGTCGTCGTCGGCCTTGAACAAACGGCGATACTGCACGCGCTCGTCGGCGCGGCCGATCTTGTTGCCCAAAAACCAACCCATGCGGCCCAGAAGCCGCGGCTCGCGTGTGTTGTAGGAGATTCCTTGGCGGAGAAACTCGATGCCCTTCATCACCCACGCGTAGCGATCGTGGTAATCGTCGAACTCGACCGAAATGTTGTACGAGAGGTTGTGCGCCTGAAAATCCCACACCGAGTAAAAGTTGGGCTGCAACTTCGTCATCTGCTCCAACGACGCGGAAAGATTGGTCCAATCCTCCACCTTCTTGTAGTGATTGGCCCGGTCCCAGAGCAGCGTCACGGCGATGTTCTTCAGACCGAGGGTCGCCAGACGGATGGTCTCGCTCGTCGGATCGATCTCACCGAGGTTGGCTTGCGACAATCCATAGAACGTCCGCTGCTTGGCGAGGATTCCACCGGCGCTCGACGAGTCGGCCGGCTGGCTCAGCAGCGACAAGGGCACGAGCAACGCGGCGATCGCCACCAGGGCGATCAACGTGCCGCGCCGCAGCCGCAACCACGATCCTCCGGGACGGCGACCGCCACCTGCCACCGAACGCTGCTCATTCATGACGCCACCTCGCGGGCCTTGAGGCACAGCGCCCCGGCGACGAAGAACGCCAGCAGATAGCCGAACGTCTCCGCTCCATGGGCCGCCAACAAATCGAACGGAACGTCGAAGCCGGCGGCGACGAAATCACCCGTCCCCAGCGCCGACAACGAGGGGAACAGCGCCGATCCGAGCCGCATCGGCGCCAGTAACGCCGTATCCACCGCTTTCATCACCGCGATCGCCGGCGTCTCGTCGAGTTGGAGCGTGATGCTCGTCTGTGTGACGATCCGGTAGAGCGATTCGATCGGCCCGCCGCCGGGTACGATCCGGTTGTCACCGGTGATCTGGCTCTCGAACAGCCGATTGATGAACTCGCGGAATTGCCCCACCATCACTACCGACAGCGTCGCCAACAGCGCGACCGGGCCGGCGAGGAAGGTGCTGAACATCACCCCCAGCGCCGTGACGATCAGCATCGAGAACCAGATGCCGAGGCAACTCTTGGCATAATTGAAGGCGAACGACCCGCTGCCGGTGCGCAGATAGAAGTCGGCCTGGGCGACGCCGAAATACTGAGCGGGCTCCAGGCACTGCAGCACCACCTCGACACGGCCGTCGGACACGATGTCGCGGAACAGGTCGACCTGCTTGGTGCCGCCGTCGGCGGTCGTGGCGTTGACGGTCCGCGGGATCGGCAACGAGTCGACGGTGAACTCCTTGGCCGTGAAATAGAACGGGTCGCTCTGCAGCCCGGTGGTGGGATTGCGGACGCGCACGCTGCCCGCCACCCCCTTCTCGATGTCCCCTTTGTGCGTTCGGAAGACGCGCACGGTCATCTCCAACGGCAGCCCGTCGGCGAATCGATCGGCATCGACACCGTCGAAGGTCCAGATCGCGGCGGCGAGCTTGCCTCCTTCGATGAATTGGCGATAGGACCACTCCGCGCCGACGCTGATGCCCTTGGTGCTCGGCCGCCCCTCGCGATCGAGGAATCGCAACTTGCCACGCAGCGGCCGCCGGGCCTCGAGCAAGCCCACCGGCGGGCCGACGACATACCGGCCGTCTGCGGTGCGGGTGACCTCGTGACGATGACCCTGGAGAAAATCGGTGCGGCCGCTTCCGTCGGGCGTGAGTTCGACGCGGTGACGGTGGCCGCGGTCGAGGCTCGTCCTCCCCTCGAGGCCGACGACTTCGGCGTCGGCAGTCGCACCCGCCTTCCTGTCGCCGGTTCCCCGGATCTCATACAGGTCGTCGGCAGCCAATTCGTGCCCGTGCTGCACACTGCGGACGACGAAGCCCCAGCCCACCAGCCCCATCACGGCCAACAGCGCCGTGCCGACGAGCGAAAAGCCGAGCATGCGCCCCAGGACGATCTCCCCGGTGCGCACCGGCTTGGTGGTGACGGTCTGGATCGCCTTCGCCTTGAAGTCGGCGGGAAGGCTGAACACCGAGAGGATCAGTGTGACCAGGCAGACCAACAAATTGGTGGCGGCGAGGATGAAGCCGAGGTACAGCTTGCCGGGATTGACGCTCGTGGGATCGAGGAACCAGCCGGCGAACAGCACGATCAAGGCGAACAGCGCGAGGACCACCAGCACGTTGCGCCGTACCGACTCCTGGATCGCCAGGCGGGCCAGCGCCCAGATACGCCTCGGGCTCATCCGCACCAGATCGGCGATGCCACCGATGACGCCACGATAGACGCGGTCGCCGGCGACCAGCGGCCCCACGGCCGCCGACTGGGCGATCCACGCGAGCATCGCCGCGATCACCGCCACGAGACTGGCGGCGAACAGGTATTGCAGCAACGCCGGCCCGAACCAGGCGACGAAACGGGGAATTTCCTGTTCGAGAACCATCTGTAGTCATCCGCGGTGGCTGTCGATCTCACCCGCTGCGACCGCCGGGGACCCCGTGCCCCCGGCCCGGCCGCCATGCGCCCCGATCCGTCCGCCAAAACCCGGCCACGCGGCCGGGCCCAGCCACCTACTGGCGGGCGCGGCGTCCGGGACGGGCTTCGGTGTCCCGGACCACTTCCAGGAACAGGTCCTCGAGGGTCGTGGTGGGATTGCCGATCTCCGCGTCCTCGACACCGTGGCGCCGGAGCACGGCGCGGATCTCGTCGGTCGCCGCCTGCGGCAGCCCCTTCGCCCGGATCTGCGTCACGTCGGTCACCCGGAGCATGTCTTCGACGCGGCCGAGTTCCTTCAACTCGCCCTGGTGGAGGACCGCGATCCGGTCACAGACGTCCTCGACGTCGGCGAGGAGATGCGAACTCATGATCACGGTCTTGCCGCGCTTCTTGAGGTCGATGATCAGATCCTTCATTTCCCGCGTGCCGATCGGATCCAGACCGCTGGTCGGCTCGTCGAGCAAGACCAATTCGGGATCGTTGATCAGCGCCTGGGCGACGCCGATGCGCCGCGTCATACCCTTGGAATACTCGCGCAGTTGCCGTTTCTTGTCGCGCTCCAGGCCGACCATCTTGATCAGCGCGTCGGCGCGCTGCTTCCGCTGCGCCGGCGACATGTCGAACAATCGCCCATAGAAGTCGAGCGTCTCCTCGGCATCGAGGAACTTGTAGAGGTAGGATTCCTCCGGCAGATACCCGATCCGCTCGTTCTTGCCGACATCGCTCGCCTCGCGGCCGAAGATGAACGCCTCGCCGGACGAGGGAAAGATCAGCCCGAGAAGCAGCTTCATGGTCGTCGTCTTGCCCGAACCGTTCGGGCCGAGCAGACCGAAGATCTCGCCGCGCTGGATTTTCAGGTCGAGCGGCTTGAGGGCGACTTTCTTGCTGCGGCCCCAGAAGTCGCGGTAGGTCTTGGAGAGGTTGCGGACTTCGACGATCGTCTCCGCGTCCCGTCCCCGGGTGGCGACGTCACCGCTGCCGATCCGACCGTCCGTCTCGCGTGCTGTCGCCATGCCCCGCTTCCCCGCCTGCGTGTGTGCCGGTTGCCGTGCCTGCGGGTCACCCGCGCCCCGTCGGATCGCCACCCGGTCCCGGCACCTGACCAGCCAGTTGTACTTCTGACCGGACGAATGTGTAGGGGACGAGTGTCGAAGCCCCGGGGAACCGTACGGACCGTGGCGGAAAAGGTTTGCGGTCCAGGCCGTCGGCCCGTCATGCCGCCCGCGTCGTTGACAGGAACCACGCCGGCGCTAGAATCGTCAAGCTTGTTGAGAACGCGTCTCAATATCGGTCCGATGTGTGAAAAAGCCGCTTCATAACGGCATAACGATGCCTGTACCCCCCCGGGTTCGAGGGTTCACGCTCGTCGAATTGCTGGTGGTGATCGCCATCATCGGTTCGCTCATCGGACTGCTCCTCCCGGCGGTGCAGGCGGCCCGTGAAGCGGCGCGGCGGCTGGCCTGCCACAACAATCTTCGCCAACTTGGGATCGCGCTGCACAACCATCTCGCGGCGCGGCGCTC
>JBJSXB010000046.1:0-12410 GCA_046086245.1 Planctomycetaceae bacterium
TCGTCGGTCGCACCGTAGCGCGTGCCCCCGCGCACGCCGCCCCCGGCCATCCAGATCGTGAATCCCTCCGGGTTGTGGTCGCGGCCGTCGGTGCCCTGGGCGACCGGCGTGCGCCCGAACTCGCCCGCCCAGACCACCAGCGTGTCGTCGAGCAGCCCCCGCCGGGCCAGGTCGGCGAGCAGACCGGCGATCGGCTTGTCGACTTCGGCCGCCTTCTCGGTGTGTCCGGCGAACAGGTCGGCATGCTGGTCCCACTGCACCTTGGCGTCGGAGTGGGTCACCTGGATGAAGCGCACCCCCGCCTCGGCGAACCGGCGTGCCAGCAGGCATTGGCGGCCGAAATTGGCGGTCGTCGGGTCGTCGAGCCCGTAGAGCGCGAGTGTCTCGGGCGTCTCGCCCGACAGGTCCTCGACGGCCGGCATCGACTGCTGCATCCGGAAGGCGAGTTCGAACGACTCCAGCCGCGCCTCGAGCAGGGGGTCGGCACCGACCGCCACCGTGTCGAGGCCACGGATCAGGTCGATCTGCGCCCGCTGCACCTCCGCCGGCCAGCGCGGGTTGGCGATGAACTTCATCCGCGCCTCGGTCGCCGGTCGACTGGCGACGCCGAGCGGCACCCCCTGGTGGCGTGCCGGGAGGAAGGCGCTGCCCCAGTTGTTGGCGCCACCGTGCGCGAGCGTCGGGCAGATCGTGACGAAGGCGGGGAGGTTGGCGTCGAGCGTGCCCAGGCCGTAGCTCACCCAGGCTCCCATCCCGGGGCGCACGAACGTGTCGCTGCCGGTGTGGAGTTTGAGCACCGCGCCGCCGTGCGCCGCGTTGGTGCCGTGGACGCCGTGGAGGAAACAGATCCGGTCGACGTGCCGCGCGACGTGCGGGAATAGGTCGCTCACCGGACTGCCGCACGCGCCGTGGCGGCGGAAACGCCACGGGCTCTTGAGGAGGTTGCCGGTGGCGGCGAACTGCACGCGCGGCTTCGCCGACGGAAACGGTTTGCCGTCGTCGGCGGTGAGTTTCGGCTTCGGATCGAACGTATCGACGTGCGACGGCCCCCCCTTCATGAACATGAAGATCACCCGGCGCGCCCGCGGTGGCGGCGCCGCCGGCGGTGCGTCGGCCAGCAGGCCGCGTGCGGCCAGCCAGCCGAAGCCGACGGCGCTACCGGACAGCAGATGGCGGCGGGTGGCGACGGGCGGGTGGCGGGGTGGAGGCATGGTCAGTGCACGAAGAGGAACTCGTTTCCGGCGAGGAGCCCCTGGGCGACGGCGGTCCAGACGGCCAGTTCGCGTTCGTCGGCGGGCAAGCCCGCCGCCTCGAGGCGGGCGGTGATCCGCGCCGCCGACGCCTGCACGAGCGTCTCCTCCGCCGGGCTCGGCGGCCGGGCGACGATCCGGCGGAAAAGGAGCAGCGGCCGCGGGCGCACGTCGCCCGGCGTGGCGGCGACGACCGCCCGCGCGATCGCGTCGGCGGCGTCGAGGACGACGTCGCCATTGAGCATCCACAGGCTCTGCGAAGGCACCGTCGAGGTGCCGCGGTCGCCGCACGCCACCGCGCCGTCGGTGCAGTCGAACAACCACAGACAGTCCTGGATGTGATTGCGGATCACCGGCATGTAGACGCTGCGGCGCGGGGCGTCGTAGCGGGTCTCGTCCTTCGAGGTGTGGTCGAAGAGGAAGGCGCGGTTGGCGACGTGAAGCAGCGATCCCCCCATCGTGCGGTCGAGCCGCCCGGCGACGGCCAGCAGCGCGTCACGAATGCTCTCCGCCTCGAGGCGCCGCACGCTCGCGCGCCAGAGGAGATGGTTGTCGGGATCGATCCGGGCGGCGTCGGCCGCGGTCGGGCTCGAACGCGGATCGCTCGACCGCTGCCAAACGGCGGAGAGGAGGATCGTGCGGTGCAGCGCCTTGAGCGACCAGCCGGAAGCGACGAATTCGGCCGCCAACCAATCGAGGAGGGGTTGGTTGACCGGCAGGCTGCCGAGCCGGCCGAAATCGTCGGTGGTCGCCACCAGCCCACGGCCGAAGTGCCAGCGCCACACCCGGTTGACGATCACCCGGGCGGTGAGCGGATGGCGCGGGTCGGTGAGCCATGCCGCCAACTCCCGCCGGCCGCTCGCCGCCGCGGGGATCGCCAGCGGCCCGTCGATCTCGAGCACCACCGGCACGCCACGGGGCACGCGCCGCCCCGGTGCGAGGTGGTCGCCGCGGACGGCGATCCGTGCGTCGGCGGGATTCCCCTCCGTGACCCCCATCGCCGTGTCGAGCGGCACCACGGCGCGGCTGCGCTCCTCGAGCGTGCCGCGGAGCGTCGCCAGACGGGCCTTCGTGTCGTCGCCGAAGCGCTCCTCGGGGATCGTCGCCGGGTCGGTACCGGCGGTGGCGAGTTCGGCCCGCGCCGCGGCGACCAGCGCTGCGATCTCCTCCTTCACCCGCGCTTCCGCGGCGGTCGCGTCGGCGTGCGCCGCCAGGGCCTCCGGCGTGGCGATCACGTTCTCCTGCCAGCGGGCGATGCGGGCCAGCGACTCCATCGAGCGGGTGCTGGTGAAGATCCCGGCCAGCGCCGCGTAGTCGGCCTGCGACACCGGGTCGGACTTGTGGTGGTGGCAGCGGGCGCAGCCGAACGACAGCCCGAGCAAGGCGCGGGACAGGGTGTGGATCTGCTCGTCGACGACGTCGGCGGCGAGTTTGTCCTGATCCCCCTCGGCGAGCACCTTCGGGCCGAGCGCGAGAAACCCGGTGGCGACCAGCATGTCGCGCCGTTGGTCGGGCGCGGTCTGCGCGGTCACCAACAGGTCGCCGGCCACCTGACGGCGGATGAATTCGTTGAAGGGCAGATCGGCGTTGAGGCTGGCGATCACCCAGTCGCGGTAGCGCCACGCGTTGCCGTGCGCGACGTTCTCGTCGAGGCCGTTGGAATCGGCGTAGCGGACGACGTCGAGCCAGTGGCGCCCCCAATGCTCCCCGTAGTGGGGCGAGGCGAGGAGCCGGTCGACGACCCGCGCGAAGGCCTCGGGAGACGGGTCGGCGACGAATGCCTCCATCTCGTCGGGTGTCGGAGGCAGGCCGGTGAGGCCGAAGGTGGCGCGGCGCAGGAGCGTGGCAGGGTCGGCGGGCGCCGTCGGTTCGAGCCCGTCGGCCGCGAGCCGCGTGCGGACGAAGGCGTCGAGCGCATCGCCCGCGGCCGGCACCTCCGGCACCGTCGGCCGCGCCACCGGCACGAATGCCCAGTGGCGCCGCTCGACCACCGGATCGAACGGTGGCCGCGGCGGCGGCGGTTCGAGCGAGCCTTCGGGATGGGCGGCACCCGCCGCGATCCACGCTTCGAGCAGCGCCGTCTCGTCGGCGGGAAGGGCTTCCCCGGGCGGCATCAGCAGCGTCTCGTCCACGCGCCGTACGGCGCGCACAAGCAAGCTCTCGGCGAGGCTGCCGGGCACGACCACCGGCCCCGAGTCGCCACCGGCGGCGAGCCCCGCGAACGTATCGATCCGCAGGCCGCCTTCCTGTCGTTCGGCACCGTGGCAGTGTCCGCAGCGCCGCGCGAGCACCGGCGCCACGCGCGTCGCGAAGTTGGTTTCGGCCGGCGGTGCCGCGGCCGCGGTGAGTGACGCCGCCAACACGCCGACGACGGCCGCCCGGGCCCCGCCCCACGGGGTCGGCCAGCGACCGACTGCCGTCAGCGAGCAGCACCGTGTCGGTCGGACGGCGGGCGAGGACATCGGGTGGTTCCGCTGCGGCCCCCGGGCCGCGACGGCGAGTCTAGCATCGGCCCACCGCCGGCCCGGTCACGGCACCCGGGCGATGACGCAGGTGAGATATTCGCCGTCGAGGCAACTGGCGCTCACCGGATGGTCGGCCCCGGCGCCGCGGACCTCGAGGATCTGGATGGTGGTGCGCGCCTGCTGGGCCACGCCGGCGAGCATCGTGAGGAACTCGTCGCGGCCGACGGCGCCGGAGCAGCTGCACGTGACGAGGACCCCGCCCGGCTCGAGGAGGTCGACGGCGAGCCGGTTGACACGGTGGTAGGCGCGGAGCGCGTCGGCCACGGTGGCGCGGCTGCGGGCGAACTTCGGCGGATCGAGGATCACCATCCCGTACCGTGCCTCTGCGGCGGCGAGTTCGGCAAGGCGCGAGAAGGCGTCGGCAGTCTCGATGGTGACGTTGGGAAGGCCGTTGAGGCGGGCGTTGGCGGCCGCGAGTGCCGTCGCCTTGGCGCTCGAATCGACCGCCAGCACCTCGGTGGCCCCCGCGGCGGCGGCGGTGATCGCGAAGCCGCCGGAGTAGGTGAACATGTCGAGCACACGGCGTCCCGATGCGTGGCGGGCGGCGGCCCGGCGGTTGTCGCGCTGGTCGATGTAGAACCCGGTTTTCTGCCCCTCGGCGAGATCGATGCCGAAGCGCAGGTCGGCTTCGCGCACGAACACCGGTCCGTCGGGGCCGCGCCCACGGACGACCCGGTCGGGAAGATGGAGCCCCTCGAGCCCGGCCAACCCGCGCTCGGCGCCGCGGAGGAGGATGCCCCGGGCGGGCACGAGGGCCGCCAGCGTGTCGCACAGCGTGTCCAGCCGGGCCGCCATCGCCAGCGCCGTCACCTGGACACAGAGCCACTCGCCGTAGCGATCGACGACCAGGCCGGAGAGATCGTCGCCCTCGCTGTTGATCAGCCGGACCGCGCCGTCCGCCGTGTCGAGGCCGAGCCGGTGGCGCAGCGCCACGGCCGCTTCGATCCGCGCCTGCCACAGCGCCGCGTCGAGCGGCACCGCCGGATCGAAGGCGTAGAGGCGGACACGGAGCCGGCTGTGGGGATTGAACAGACCGCGGCCGACGAAGCGCCCCTCGTGCGTGGCGAGATCGACGACGTCTCCGGGAGCGGGATCGCCGTCGACGCGTGCGATCGCCGCATCGAGGACCCAGGGATGGCGGCCGAAGAACGGACGGGCCCGCTTCGGTCGCAGCACCACCGTGGCCGTCGGCAGCCCGGTGGCGGGCTTGGGCGCTGCCGGCGGGTCGATGGCGGAATCCATGGCGGCGGCACGCTCGTTCACGAGGCGCTCAAGCGGGCCGTGGGCAACGACGCGACTCCGGCCGCGGCCCCGCGCACCGTCGTCGTCCGGCGGCGGGAACGCGTGTCACGCGTGAACGACGCGCTCGGCGGGGCCCGGCACCACGTGCGGCGTCGGCAACTGGTCGGTGCCGGCGTCGGGATGCAGCTGCCGACGACCCTGCCGACGGGCCTTGGCACGCTCGATCCGTTCCACGCTCCAGGCGAACACCGCCCCGAGCGGTCCCGAGAGCAGGGCGGGCATGAGCACCAGGTTGCCGACCAAGGCGATGGTGAGCATCGCGAGCATCATATGGCCGAAACGCTGGGTCGGCCCGAACGGCGACAGCGAAAACACCGACAGCCCGATGCCGATCACCCCCCAGCTCTGGTACATCGCGCGGGCGCAGCCCTTGTAGGCGAGCATCACCGCCTCGCGGCGCGTCATCCCTTCGGCGATCCCGCGGCGGAACCAGAGCATGAAGTGGACGACATCGTCGACCGTCACGCCGAGGGCGACGCTCGGGGCCATCACGGTGCCGATGTCGATGAGCAGATTGCCCGAATCGAGGTGCTTGAGCAGGGCGTTGCCCCACCCCATGCCACCGAAGACGCAGACCGCGGGGAAGGCCGCCGGGAGAAGGAGTACGAGGCCGGCCGACGCGGCCCGGCAGAGCACCACCATCACCGCGACGATGATTGCGAAATCGGTGATGAATCCGACGATCAGGCCGTCGAGAAGGGAATGCTGCGCCTTGTAGACCAGCGGCACCAAGCCGGTGTAATCGACCGAGATTCCCTCGATCCCTTCCGCCCCGAGGCGGGCGACGATCGGGTCGATCGTCGCCTGCAAGTCGCGCTTGAAGAGGGCGTAATCGACCTCCTTGAGGGCGCTGACGCGGGCGCTGATCCGCCACAACTCCTCGCGCTGGCCGTCGTCGCGAACGACCTCGCGGAGGTAGTCGCCGGCGAGGAACTCGTCACGGTGGGCGACGAGCCGTTTGTTGAGCACGCTGCGCCGTGTCTTCGACGACAGGCCGAACACGCGTCCCGCCGCGCCGCCAAGGCCCGCGCCGCCGAGGTCGAGTTCGCGGCCGAAGGTCACCGTCGAGAGCGAGCTGCCCACTTCGTCGAGCCGGCCGATCTCCTGCTGGATTTCACCGACCAGTTCCATCCGCTCGAGGAAGGTGAGCCCGCATTTCCCCTCGTCGACGCGGACGATGACCTCCATCGGCACCAGGGGGCCGAGCTTCCGCTCCAACCACCGGTAGTCCTCACGGATCCGCGCCCGCGGCGAAAATAGGCGCATCAACTGCACGCTGCTCTCGACGCGTGTCATCCCGTAGCCGACGCCGGCCATCAGCAGCAGGCAGGCGGTCGTGACCAGCGCGTGATGGCGGGTGATCCACCCGCCGACACGCCACCATGTGGAGTCCTCCATCGGCCGCCAGTCGGTGTCCTGCCCCTCGCTGCCGGCCAGGCGGCCGACGCGAAGCTTCGGCGGAAACAACTCGAGCGCCGCCGGCATGAGGGTGACGAGGATCAGGAAGCTGACCACGACGCCGATCGCCGAGAAGATGCCGAACATGCGGATCGGCACCAGCTCGCTCACCGCCAGGGTCGCCAGGCCGACGGCGGTGGTGCCGGTGGCCAACGACAGCGGGAGCAGGGCGTGGTGCACCGCCCGCCCTGCGGCCCCCTCCTGGATGCCGGTCTCGGCGAGCTGGTCGCGGTAGTAGTTCGCCAGGTGGATCGCCCCGCTGGTGGTGGCGACATAGACCAGCGACGGCATCGTCAACAGGATCGCGTCGACCGGATAGCCGCAGTACCAGACCACCGCCAGGCTGGCGAACATGCTGTAGACGCCCGACGCCAGCACCAGCCCGACCAAAAGCTTGCTCTTCAGGCTCCACCAACTGACGAAAAAGCCGACCACCAGCGACAGGCCGAAGAGCACCGTCACGCTCGTCTGCCCGGCCTTGTCGATCGACACGTTGTCCACCGGCGGTCCGCCGAGGTGCATGTCGTCGGCGGGGATGCCGCATTCGTCGGCGGCCACCTGCTTGATCGTGTCGATCGCCCCGTGAAGATTGGCTCGGGCGAGGTCGGAGAGCGTCAGCACGAGGCATGTCTGACGGGTGCTTTCGTCGTCGTCGGCCGACCCCGCCTCGACACCCTCGCGAGGGGGGCCGACGAGTGCCCCGGTCAGACGGGCGATGGCGGTCTCGGTGTCGAGGTTGAGCGGCTCGGCCGTCATCTGGGCGACGGCCCGGGGACCGGTCTGGGCCGTCTTGAAGTAGAGGGGCCGGTCGATCCGCGACGCTTCCTCGGGGGGCGGCAGCAGTTTTCGGGCGAGGAGTTCCAGCCGCGGGTCGGCCATGGTGCAGCCTTCCCAACTGGCGAGGACGAACTCCTCACCCTGGAAGCTCTGGCGGAAGCGCCGGTAGACCTGGGTCTCCGGATACTCCAGCGGCAACCACCCCTTCACGTCGTTGCGGTTGTTCCCCTTCGCCTTGACCGCACCCACCACCACCAGCGGCAACAGAAACACGAGGATCGCCATGATCCCCACGCTCCATCGCTGATAAAAGCCGCCGCTGCTGCTGGACATCGTTGCCTGTGTGTTCGGGCCTGTGTGTGGGGCCGATCCGTCGGAAACCCGTCGGTTGGGCCCTCCCGGGGGGCCTGGGCTGCTCGCGGTCTGACTGCAGGGGCCGGCAGGCTGTGGGCGGCCAGCAGGGGATCGGGCGACGCGGACTCAGGGTGGCGAAGGGATGTCGCGAACGACCGCGGTCAGGTCGCCGACGGCGGCAGCCCACCGCGGTTGGCTTCTCCAGGGGCCGCGGCGAAACGGTCGTCAGGACGTTCCAGGGAACGGGACAGGGGTTTTCCACCGTCAAAACCGTACAAGGGATTCGGGGGCCCGTCCATATCGTTGCCCTCTCCCGAACCGGCTTCGTGTCCTGATCGGCACGTTCTAAGTGATTCGTGGATAACATCTTCCGTTGCGTGCAGGGTCGACCCACCTCACGCAATCGATACCAACCACCCATGCCACCCCCGCGGGGGTGATCGCGCAGGGTTCGCGCCATCAAGGTCCCGCCGGACCGCGCTGGTCGGACCGAAAACCGCAGGTGACGTGCGAACCGTCGCACAGCGGGCGCCTCCGCGAGTGGCCACAGCGGCAAAGGGCGAGCCCCGGCTTGTCGTCCACCGCGACGGGAATTGGCTTGCCTTCGTGGTCCGTCACCCGGAGGGCGACCCCCTGGGCGATCAGGTCGGGCGCCAGTTCGACCACCAGCGGACCATCCAGCCGGCAGCGGATCGACACCGTGCCGGGGGGAACGACGCGGGGACGTCGTCCCGGCCGACCATCGCGTTCGGGGGGCAATTGGGGATCGGCCATCGCGTGGGCCCTCCGCTGGGAGGAGGCATTCTCACCGGGCCGCCGGGCGACTGTGGCCGGCGTCGATCGAGTCGGGCGGGAGCGTCAGCGATCGGGTGGGCGGTCCGTGGGCCTGTTCCAAAGCGCGCCCCAGGCGACCGCGGCACACGCCAGGAGCACCACCGAGATCAACTGGGAGATCGACAGCGGCGTGCCGAGCGCGGGAGCCTCGTCGACCCGAATCATCTCGAGCAGAATCCGTGAAATCGGGTGCAGGGTGAGCACCAGCGCGAACACCGCCCCGTCGCGCCGCGCCCACGGGGTGAAGGCGGCGGCCAGCCACGCCAACAGCGCCGCATCGATCGCCGCGTAGAGTTGGGCCGGGTGGACGGGAAGGCTCCAGGGCGGCGGGGCACCCGCGGCGACGGGCAGCAGTCCCCGGCCCACCTGATCGACCCAGGGGGGGCTGTCGGGGGGAAAACGCACTCCCCAGGGCAGATCGCAGGGCCCTCCGTAGCAGCAGCCGTTGAGGAAACAGCCGACGCGGCCGAGGGCGAGGCCCACGAGCAGCCCCGGGGCGATGCAGTCGGCGAGCCGCGGCAGCGACAGCCCGCGCCGTCGGGCGAACCACCAGGTCGCCGCGGCGGCGGTCGGCAACGATCCGAACACCACCAAGCCACCGGCGGCGAGGTTGAGCACCGCCGGGAGTGCCGCGACGAGGCTGCGCCCCGGCGGGAAGAACTGTTCGTGGTATTCGATCACGTAAAACAGCCGCGCCCCGACCAGCCCGGCGATGAACACTTCCAGGCCCAGTGCGAGGATCGTGTCGGCGTCGAACCCCATCCTTCGGCCCCGCGCCACCGCCACCCAACTGCCGGCCGCCGCCGCCACCACGAGCATCACGCCGTAGCCGCGCACCGGCACTCCGCGCCCGTCGTCGAGCGCCGGCAGACCCCAGAGGATGAAGGCCGCCACGCCGAGCACCAGGGGCGCGACGTTGGCGAGGGCGGGGGCGATGCCCTGCCGCCGTAGCGCCCGGGCGAACAGCCACAGCGCCGCCGCTCCCCATGCCGCCAGCATCACCCCCGCGCCGAACAGGGGCCACGGGCCGACGTGGTTGGGAACGTGAAAGAGGATCGAACGCATCGGCGGGGCCTGCGGAGCGGGTCAGCGGCGGCGGTCGAGGAGGCGGTTGTCGATCAATCGCGTGCCGCCGAGGCGACCCGCCACGAGCGCGACCGCCGGACCGGTCGGCGCGTCGAGCGGACGGAGCGACTGCGGATCGACCACCGCCGCGTAGTCGACGCCGATGCCGTGGGTCTCGATCGTGCGGCGCATCTCCGCCGCGATCGCCTCGACCGATCCGCCATCGGACCAACTCCGCTCGGCCCCTTCGAGCGCCCGGTGCAAACCCACCGCGCGGCGCCGCTCGTCGGGTGCCAGGTAGGTGTTGCGAGAACTCAGCGCGAGGCCGTCGGGCTCGCGCACCGTGGGCAGCACGTCGATGACGATCGGCAGCCCGAGATCGGCGACCATCCGCCGGACGACGAGCGTTTGCTGCCAGTCCTTGGCGCCGAAATAGGCGCGGTCCGCCGGCACCAGATGGAACAAGCGATGGACGACCGTCGCCACGCCGGAGAAATGGCCCGGGCGGATCGCCCCCTCGAACTCGAGCGCCGGCCCGTCGACGACGATCCGCGTGGCATGGCCGGCGGGATAGACCGCCTCGACCGCCGGCGCGAACACCCACCGCGCGCCGTGGCGGGCGAGCAACCGGCGATCGGCCTCGAGCGTGCGCGGATAGCGGGCGAAGTCTTCGTGCGGACCGAACTGGGTGGGGTTGACGAAGATCGACACCACCACGTCGTCGCAGGCGCATGCCGCGGCGGCGGCGAGGCTGGCGTGGCCTTCGTGGAGCGCCCCCATCGTGGGTACGAAGCCGACGCGGCGGCCGGCGCGCCGTGCCGTGCGCACCAGCGACCCGATCTCGTCGGGGTCGGTGACCACCGTCGCCATGTCGCCCGTCATGACACCGCCTCGACCGCCGCCACAGCCTCGTCGATCGCCTGCCCGAGGTCGTCGGCGGGGACCATGACCACCGCGGGAGGTCGAAGGGAGGCGAGCGGATCGCCCTCCTCCGCATGGCGGCGCGCCAGCGAAGCCACCAGCCGTCCCTGCAGGTCCACCAGCGCGCCTGTGGGGTCGGCGGCGGCGCACACCGCCGCGGTGTCGCCGAACACGTCGCTGTGTGCCGCGGCGCGCGACCGGTAGGCGACGCGCTCGGCGAGGGTGTCGGCGCCGGCGAGGACGAGGATCGCCACCCGCGGCGGCGCGGTCGTGCCGGCGACGCGCTGGAAGGCGGCACGGAACATGGTGAACGACGGGGCGTCGAGCGCGCTTTCGGCGGCGACCAGCAGGCTGCCGAGCCAGCAGTCGGCGACCGTCGCCACCGGCATGGCCGGGGAGGGTTCGGCGGCCGCGGGCACGGCAAGCGCCTCCGCCCAGTGGGCGAGGGCCTCGAGCCACGGTCCGAGAACGGCACCGGCCGGGAGCGGCGACGGCTGCCGCAGCGGTCGGGCGAGCGTCGCGTCGGCAATCGCGGTGGCCACCTCGCGCGCACCGCTTCCCGGCACGCCGACGACGGCGACGTGGAGCGCCGGGGCGGAGATGTTGTCGAGCAGTTCGCGGACGGTGCAGCCGGAGAGGGGATGGACCGCGTCGGGAGCGATCTCGGCGCACGGTTCGAGCACGAAGCGCCGCGTCGCCATCCGCGGATGCGGCACGGTGAGTGCGGCGCGGCCGCCCTCCGCCGCCCCGAGCACGCCGTCGATCACGCGCTCGTCATAGAGCAACAGATCGAGATCGATCGTCCGCGGACCCCAGCGCACGGCGCGGTCGCGCTGGAACGTGTTTTCCACCGCCGCCAGCACGTCGAGCAGGTCGTGCGGTTCGAGGTCGGTGTCGACCAGGCAGGCGCCGTTGACGAACGGCGGCTGCCCGGGTGGTCCCCCGACCGGCGCCGTCTGCCGCGTGCGACTCACCGCCAGGAGGTGGATGCCGGGCATCGAGCCGAGCAATTCGACGGCCCGGTCGAGTTGGGTCCGCGGCTCGCCGGCATTGGCGCCGCATCCGATGAGGCAACGCGCCATGGTCCGTTCCCTGCCGGCGGACGAAAGACGTCGTGGAGGCGAGCAAGCTGGCGGCGACCGTGCTCCTTGTCGGTCGCCACGGATTCTATCAGTCCAGGGATTGGCCCGACCGGAGATCGCCGCCGCCCCGGCAGGGGGGCAGTTCCGCGACGGGAGCCGGCGATGCGCGCTCCGGGATCCCGCACGACACCGGCGACATCCCGGCTACGTCCGCCGGACCGCGCTGGCGGCCGCCCGGAAGCCCAGCCGCCCGGAAGCCCAGCCGCCGCCCGGAATCACGGCGCCCGCCATCCCTCGGCGGAGCCGGAGCAAAGAACCCATCCGGATGGGTTCGCAGTCATAAAGTGGGGGTGACATCCAGGCCACGACACAAGGTCGTCGACAGTCGCTCCCTCAGTCGTCGCCCCCCAATCGTTCCGCCGCGATCGACGACGCAAACGCAATCGGTCGCCTCTGTTCGATCTTCGGCCTTGTTCGGTGATCCCCGCCTGAGCAAGTGGTCACTGCCTCAGCGACACGGCGCCTGGAACGAATGCCACGACACCATCTACGACCGTCCGGATCGTCGGTGAGCGATGGGTAACGGAGAGTGCTCCTTCCGAGATCGTTTCCAGTCGAGGTCGCTTTGACCGGGCGTTCCAACCCGTCTCGCACCGTCATCCACGAGACCATCCGCGATGGGTCGCAATTCTGGGATCGAACCCGTTCTTGTCAAGCAGCGAGTGCGCCTGGCGTGATCGACACGCGGGTCGCCCGTTTTCGCTCGCGTTGCGGAGTGGGTCTTGACAGCATGACAGCATCCGTCGTGCTTGCAGGCGCGAGAGGTAGCGGTCACAACACCA
>JBJSXB010000047.1:0-4945 GCA_046086245.1 Planctomycetaceae bacterium
GGTGACTTGCCCGTGTCCAAAGGCTCCCGTCGCGTGCTCGTGGTGGGGTCCGGAGGGCGTGAACACGCGCTCGCCTGGAAATTGGCGTCCGACGGTGCCGAGGTGTTTGCCGCCCCCGGCAACGCAGGCACCGCCGCGATCGGGACCAACTTTCCCTGCGCGGCGGGCGACATCGGCGGACTCGTCACGATCGCCCGCGATCATGCCATCGATCTGACCGTGGTCGGCCCCGAGGCACCGCTCGTCGCCGGGATCACCGACGCATTCGCCGCCGCCCGGCTGCCGGTCTTCGGCCCGACGCGTGCGGCGGCGCGGATCGAGGGAAGCAAACTGTTCTGCAAGCAGATGCTTCGCCGCGGTGACGTGCCGACGGGAATCTTCGAAGCCTTCAGCGGGCCGGCGCGGGCCCGGGAATGGCTCGAAGCCCGGGAGGAAGCGCCGCTGGTGGTCAAGGCCGACGGTTTGGCGGCTGGCAAGGGGGTGTTCGTGTGCGGGGGGCGTGACGAGGCGATCGCGGCGGTCGAGACGATCGCCGCCGATCCCGTCCTCGGCACCGGCGGCATCCTCATCGAGGAACGGCTCGACGGCGTCGAAGTGAGCGTGATGGCGATCACCGATGGACGGACGCTCGTGACGCTGCCCCCGGTCCAGGACCACAAGGCCGCGTACGACGGTGACACCGGGCCCAACACCGGAGGCATGGGCGCCTACGCGCCGACGCCGTTCGTCGATGGCGACCTGCTCGCCGACATCGAGAGCCGCATCCTCGTGCCGACCGTCCACGCCATGCGGCGGGCGAAGGTGCCGTTTCAGGGGGTCCTGTTCGCCGGCCTGATGCTCACGGCACAGGGGCCGAAAGTCCTCGAGTTCAACGCGCGGTTCGGCGACCCGGAATGCCAGACGCTGATCTCCCTGCTCGATTCGAGCCTGCTGGAGTTGCTCGACGCGACCGCCGCACGTCGCCTCGGCGAGGTGGAGCCGCCTGCCTGGAGCAAGTCGTCCGCCGTCACCGTCGTGATCGCTGCGGACGGCTATCCGGGCCCGGTGGCGAAGGGGTTGCCGATCCGCGGTCTCGACGCGGCGGCCGCCGTGCCGGGGGTGCAGGTGTTCCACGCCGCGACCCGTCGCCAGGGCGATGCCGTCGTCACCGACGGCGGCCGGACGATCGCCGTCACGGCGACCGCCGAGTCGCTCGCCCGTGCGAAATTGCAGGCATACACCGCCGTGCGGGAAATTCGCTGGCCCGGGGCGTGGTGCCGCAAGGACATCGCCGACAAGGGCCTGCACCGCGAGCGCGTGGCGGCCGCGGCGCACGGGGACGCGGTATGAAGTTGCGGGCGGGGATCGTCGGCCTCGGCAGCCAGTGGGAGCCGCGGTATCTTCCGGCGCTTCGCGCGCTGGCCGACCGGTTCGAGGTCCGTGCCGTCTGCGAGCAGGTGGCCCACCGCGCACGGCGCGCGGCGTCCGAGTTCGATGCGGTACCGGTCGACGGCTTCCGGGCGCTGGCCGGTCGCGCCGACATCGACGTCGTGCTGTTCCTCGGCGATCAGTGGTATGGCACCGCGCCGGTCGAGGCGGCCTGCACCGCGGGCAAGGCCGTCTACGCCGCGATCGGCCTGCCAGTCGACGCCCACCAGGCGGAAGGGCTCCGTGACCGCATCGAACGCTCGGGCGTGGCCTTCATGGCGGAGTTGCCCCGCCGCCATGCACCGGCGACGGTGCGGCTCAAGGAACTCCTCGCGACGCGCCTCGGAACGCCACGGATGCTGTTCTGCCACCGTCGCGTTCCGCTCCCGGGAACGGTCGGGGGCGGCCGCGAGCAGGCCGACGAAACCCGCGATCTCATGGAGCTCGTCGATTGGTGCCGCTACGTCCAGGGTAGCGAGCCGACCAGCGTGATCGCGGTGCGGCACGCCGAGCGGCCCGGGGCCACGAGCGACGACTACCGCATGATGAGCCTCGACTTCACTCCGACGGCGATTCCGGGCGACGGACCGATCGCCCAGATCAGTTGTGGCTACTACATGCCGCGGCGATGGGAGGAAGCGGTCGGTTTCCGGCCGCCGCCGGCGCTGCAGGTGGTCTGCGACCACGGCATCGCCTTCGTCGACCTGCCGACGAGTCTGGTGTGGTTCGACACGGCGGGTCGCCACCAGGAGTCGCTCGACTCCGACCGGCCGGTCGGCGAGCAGATGCTCCTCCAATTCCACCGCACCGTCACCAGTCTCGTGCGTCGTGTCAGTGGTCTCGACGACACCCTCGCCGCGATGCGGATCGTGGCCGCCGCCGATGCCAGCGCCCGCGAGGGGCGGCGCGTGTTCCTCGATCGCGGCGGCCCGGACCGGACGGCGGACGAGCAGGGCCGCCCCTGAACGGCCCCTGCCCGCGGGGCGGCCCGTCGTTCAATCGGCGAGCGCCGCCACCACCAGATCGCCGACGGCGCGCGTGCCGTGCCCCATACGTCCCGCCGCCTGGCTCTTCATCTTCGTGCCCGTGACGTGCGCCACCGCGCGGTCCACGCGGGCCGCGGCGGCGCGATGGCCGGTGTGTTCGAGCAGCATCGCCATCGCGTTGATGGCGGCGATCGGGTTGATCTGGTCGGTGCCGGTGTACTTCGGCGCGCTGCCACCCATCGGTTCGAACATGCTCACGCCACCGGGATCGGGATTGAGATTCGCACCGGCCGCGACCCCCATGCCGCCCTGGAGGATCCCCCCGAGGTCGGTGATGATGTCGCCGAACATGTTCGTGGTGACGATCACGTCGTACGCGTCGGGGTTTTTCACCATCCACATGCAGCACGCGTCGACGTGGTTGTAGTCGGTCTTCACGTCGGGATAGTCGCGTGCCACCTCCTGGAAGGTGCGCCACCAGAGATCGTGGCCGAAGGTGAGGACGTTGGTCTTGGCGACGAGCGTGAGTGTCTTCTTCGCGCTGTCGCGGCGGCGGGTGTATTCGAACGCCCAACGGATGCAGCGCTCGCAACCCTTGCGCGTGTAGATCGCCTGTTGCACCGCCACCTCGTCCGAGGTGCCCTTCTTGAGGAAGCCCCCCGCGCCACAGTAGAGGTCCTCGGTGTTCTCCCGTACGACCACGAAGTCGATGTCGCCGGGACCGCGCCCCGCCAACGGCGTCTCGACGCCCGGCAGCAGCTTGACCGGACGAAGGTTGACGTACTGATCGAGTTGGAACCGGAGTTCGAGGAGGAGACCCTTCTCGAGAATTCCGGGTGCGACCTGGGGATGACCGATCGCGCCCAGCAGGATGGCGCGCTTGGTGCGCAGCAGGTCGATTCCCCCGGGAGGGATCGTCTCGCCTGTTCGCAGGTAGCGGTCGCCGCCCCAGTCGAGCGTCTCGAGCTCGTACCGGATCCCGTGCATCGGCGCGACCGCGGCGAGTACCTTCAGCGCTTCGGCGGTGACCTCCGGCCCGGTTCCGTCTCCGGGGATGACGGCGATGGCCAGCGGGGCGCTCGAGCCGGGCTGTCGATGCGGGGATGGTGCTGGCATCACGGATCGGTCCGGCACTCGATCAGTTCGCGCTGAAATCGAGCTGTTTGCCGAGGGCGGCCCCGAGCGGGTTGCGGAGAAACCGCTCGCGGCAGGCATCGCAGAGGTCGAAACGGAGCATGCGGCGGGGCTCGTCGAGCCCGTCCTCGCCCCGATCGGCATCGCCGCCCTCTTCGAGAAGGTGTTGTGCGAGCACCCCCTCCATCTTCTCGAGGTGGTCGGCGTCTTCGTGATGGCAATCGCAGCCGTGGTGGTCCACCGCTGGGAAGTGGTCGTCCACCGCTGGGAAGATCTCGATCTTCACGACGTGGTGGACGTCGTTGTGGGGGTGGATCGGACGCTTACAGGCATCGCACGAGTAGTGGACCATGACGGCTCCGTGAGGCCGGACAAAAGGATTCCGCCGAAGGACGCGAGGTGTGACTGCACGGCGAGCGGATGACACCGTCGATCGCGTGTCACCAGATCGCGGATTGCCGATCCGGAAGAGTGTGCCCATGGGCTGCGCGGAAGGCAAGCGTCGCGTCCTCACCGGGGGAGGTTTGGCAGGCTTCCTTGCGGCAGACTAAAATCCGCCGGCGGCCTAGCAGGCTGTGGACAAACAGCCTGCCGCACCTCAGGGATGAGGTGCCGGGAGTGCAACTCCCGTGACAAGCGAAGCTTTTCGAGTGGCCAAAGGCCATGGATGGACTTTGGCCACGGGCTGTTAGCGGAGAGAACGAAGACGTGGCCTCGAGCGAGTGGATGGAGCCATGACCGCGATCCCCATGGGAGCATGCGCGGCCGGTGCCCTGCCGGTCAACGCACCCGGCACCCTCGGATTGAGCGTGCTGGTGCTGAACCGTTCGTTCGTGGCCGTCCACGTCACGAATGTGCGCCGTGCCGTCACCCTCCTTTTCCGTCGGCTGGCGGAGGTGGTGCACATCGACGAGGGGCAGTTCGCCGCCCATTCGCTCGAGTCGTGGCGGGAGTTGTCGGCGATGCAATCGGCGTTCCGGACCGCCGATCAAGACTGGATCCAGGCGGTCGGCTACGAACTGCAGGCACCACGCGTCATCCGGCTGGTGGCATGCGACCGCGGGCCCCGCCCGGGATTGCGTTTCAACCGTCGGAATGTCTTCGCCCGTGACGGCAATCGGTGCCAGTACTGCGGGAAGCACTTCCCGACGAGCGAATTGTCGCTCGATCACGTCGTACCGCGGAGCCGCGGTGGCATGACCAGTTGGGAAAACATCGTCTGCGCCTGTGTGTCGTGCAACGTCCGCAAGGGAGGCAGGACGCCGCACGAGGCGCGGATGCAACTGATTCGCCTGCCGGTCAAGCCGAAGCGCAGCCCGCTGTTGTCTCTGAAGCTCGGCAACCCGAAGTACGAGAGTTGGAAGAGCTTCGTCGACAGTGCGTATTGGCTGGTTGATCTGCGGTCGTGAAGCCGCGTT
>JBJSXB010000048.1:0-3194 GCA_046086245.1 Planctomycetaceae bacterium
GGCCATGACGAGTCCCATCATGGCATCGGAAGCGGAGACGATTGCTCCCAACGGCCGCGACGCGTCGCCGCAATCCATCGGACGCCCTCGATCGTAGGACCCGACGCCCCACGTCCGATCAAATGCCCCAGATTGCGGTGATTCCCGGAGAATCCCACAGGTGACGCCCTCCGTCAAGGCACCGGCCGCCGCGGATTCGAGATGTCCGGCCGCGAGTCACCAAGTGTCCGTCCTCCCAAGACCCCCAGATCGCAAGGACTCTTTGGACGAACACGCCAGCCCACGCCGCTGGAACGTTCGGAAGCAATCGACGTAAGCCTTTATCTTAGATCGGTTTATGTCCTCCGAGTCGAGCCGGATGGCACCGGCCGTGAAGGCGTTTCGGAAAAGAGTCAAGTTTTCATCGTCAACCAGAACTTTTTCGTCCCGTGGGCGTATAAATCGGGCGACCCGCGAGGGGGCAGGACGGGCGTCAGGAGGACGGCCCACAGCACTTCGGGACTTCCGGGCTACGGGACTTCCGGGGCGGTTGGTGACCGACGGTTTCTCCGATCGAGCACGGTCGTTGGTGGGCAGGGGCCGCTAGCGACCCAACTCCGGCAGATGGATGGCCGGCACAGGAGGAAAGTCATGCGTTCCACGGTCAGCGGTTCCTTGGGTGATTTGCTCGGTGACGACTCCACCCCGAGCGGCTTCACCGGTCGCGGCGGGTTGGTGCCGGTGGCACGCGGCGCCGCGACGGCGGTTCCTCCGGGGGCTTCGGAGGACATGGATGCCCATGGCATCGATGCCGCCGGCGATGACCTCGACCGCGACACATCCTCCGACCACGTCTTCGGCCGCGGCCCACTCGGCGCCGCCGCATCGGCGGACCACCTCGACGAAGGCGAACCGGGGGCCGACGGCCTGCTTTCGATCGAAGCCGTCGCTCGGCGGTTCAATGTCTCGACCAAGACGATCTCCCGGTGGCGTGCACACGGCTTGGTGCCCGAGACCAGCTCGGTGGGGGGGCGACGGCGCGTCGGTTTCCGACCGACGACCGTCGAGCAGTTTCTCGCCAGCAATCCTTCGCGCGTCGAGCGGGGAAGCCGGTTCAGCCAACTGTCGGGTGAGGAACACGATCGGATCATCGCCTGGGCGCGACGGCTGTCGGCACTGGGCGCGTCCCCGGCCGACATCCACCGCCGGATCGCCCGGCGGCTCAACCGCAGCGTCGAGACGATTCGGTACACCGTCAAGCAGTACGACCGGGAGCATCCCGGGGCGGAGGTGTTTCCCACCGCCGGGGGTAGCCTCCGCCCCGAGACGTGCGAACGGATGTACCGGGCGCACTTGGCGGGTGAGTCGGTCGACTCGATCGCACATCGCTACCGTCGCAGCCGGGCGAGCGTCTACAGGGCGATCCTCGCGCAGCGCGTAGAGGTGGTGATGAAGTTGCCGTTGGACTACATACCCAACGCGCTGTTCTCCCGGCGCAGCGCCGAGGAGGTTGTCAACCAACCCTACCCTGGCACCGACGAACCGACGCGCAGGGTGCGGCGCCCGTCGGGTCTGCCGGCGTACTTGGCGAGCCTCTACGAGGTGCCGCTGTTGACCCGCGAGCAGGAGGTCTGGCTGTTCCGTCGCTTCAACTACCTCAAGCACAAGGCGGCGGAACTGCGCTCGCAACTCGATTCGCAGCGGCCGAGCGGACGGCTGATGGATCAAATCGAACGCCTCTACGGGGACGTGGTGGCCATCAAGAACCGGCTGGTGCGCGCGAACCTGCGTTTGGTGGTTTCCATCGCCAAGCGACGGGTGACCGCGGGCGACGGGTTTTTCGATCTGGTGAGCGACGGCAACATGTCGCTGATCCGTGCGGTGGAGAAGTTCGACTACGCCCGCGGCAACAAGTTCAGCACGTACGCTTCGTGGGCGATCATGAAGAACTACGCGCGCACCATTCCCGACGAACACCGGCGGCGCGAGCGCTTCCGGGCCGCCGACACCGAGATGCTGCAGACGGCCGCCGATCGACGGTCGGACGAGCACCAGACCCGTCTCGTGGAGAGCGATCGACTCCGGCAGGTGGGACGCTTCCTCGATCGGCTCGATTCCCGTGAACAGACGATCATCATCCGGCGGTACGGCCTCGACCACGACCACGAACCGCAGACGCTCAAGGAAGTCGGCACGGCACTCGGCGTGACGAAGGAACGCGTCCGGCAGATCGAGGCGAAGGCCTTGGAGAAACTGCGGGAAGCGGCGGCGTCGGAGGACGTGCTGCCGGAATTGGAGTGACCGCGGGGTCCGGACGGGCTTCAGATGCCGGTCAAAGACGGCGTGCGGTCGCCGGCGAGCGAACGACCGATCTGCCGGACCGCCTGACGGATCCGCGCCTCGTTCTCGATCAGCGCCATCCGCACATAGCCTTCGCCCGCGGCGCCGAATCCCGCCCCCGGACTCACCGCCACGTCGGCTTCTTCGAGTAACTTCGCCGCGAATTCCATGCTCGACATCCGGCCCACGAGCGACTCCGGCATCCGTGCCCAGACGAACATCGAGGCCTTGGGAACGGCCACCGGCCAACCGACGCGTGCCAACCCCTCGCAGAGCACGTCGCGACGCCGCTGGTAGACCTTGGCCTGGGTCTCGACGTCGACCTCGCCATGCCGCAGGGCGACGATCGCGGCGATCTGGATCGGCCGAAACATCCCGTAGTCGTAATACGTTTTGATCGTTCCCAGCGCCTTGACGATGTCGCGGTTACCGGCGCAGAAACCGACGCGCCAACCGGCCATGTTGAATCCCTTGCTCATCGTCGTGAACTCGACCGCGACACGCTCGCCGCCGTCCACCGAGAGGATGCTTGGTGTCGCGTATCCGTCGAAGGTGACGTCGGCGTAGGCGAGATCGGACACCACCATGAACCCATAACGCAGTGCCAACCGCACCACCTCGCGGTAAAAGTCGGGGCCGACCACCGTGGCGGTGGGATTGTGGGGAAAGTTGACGATCACCATCTTCGGACGCAGCGTCTCACCGGCCCGGGCGATCTCCGCCAGATAGCGTGACGGATCGGTGGTGTCGAACAGGTGGGCGGTTCCCCCCGCGAGCGCCACGCCGTACACGTGTGCCGGATACGACGGCGCCGGCACCACCACGCCATCGCCCGGACCGATCATCGCCAGGCAGAGGTGGCCAAACCCCTCCTT
>JBJSXB010000049.1:0-13952 GCA_046086245.1 Planctomycetaceae bacterium
CGTCGATGCGTTCGCAGGTGGGTCAGTCGCTGCGGGTGATCACGATCCCGGCGGCGGGGTCGGGCGGCCACGGCACGTTCTCGGGCTCGGGCGGCTCGGCGGGCAAGACCGACGGCAAGGCCGGCGGCAGCGGGGATCCGGCCCGCGGCGCGACCGGCGGCGCGATCGACTTCAGTGTCCTGGCGTCGCTCGGTGGAACGCTCACGCATGCGGTATCCGACCCCGCCGCCCTCCTCGACGGCAAGCCGCGACCGGCCCCGCGGCGCTGAGCCCGGCGGCAATCTCACCGACCAGGACATACCACGATGGCCGAGCACCGCATCCCCGACACGCTGCCGCCCGACCTCATCGACCGGGTGCGCTCCCGATTTCATCCCTGGCCGTTGATCAAGGAGTGGGGGCTGTCGCTCGCCAACCTGCAACCGGGCCGCGCGGAGATGCATCTCGAGGCGAAGCCGCCCGTGACCAACGGGTCTCGCGGCAACGTCAACGGCGGCGTGCTGGCCACCCTCGCCGACATCACCAGCGCCGTGGCGCTGTCCACGGCGTTCGACGGCCTGATGCCCTTCGCGACGTCCGACCTGCACATCCGCTTCCTCGAGCCGGCGATCGGTCTGGTGACCGCGAAGGCCGAGGTGGTGCGGTTGGCCGGCCGCGGCGCCGTGGTGGAGTGCCGTATCCGTGCGGAGGGGGAAGTGGCGTGCCTGTGCACGGCGCATTTCGCGATCCGCCGCGGCCTCGGTGGCTGAGCGGCCGCGAGGCGCTCCGCCGTTCAATCGCGGAGGTCGAAGAGCCGTTTGAGGGCGTCGAGCAGGCCGTGTGGGGGGCCTGAGTGGCTGGCGCTGCGCAGCGATTTCAGCGGCGGATGGAGCAGTTTCGCGGCGTAGCGCTCGAACGCCTGACGGATCTCCGCGCGGGCGCCGTCGTCGAGGTCGGGGAGGCGGCGGAACAGCCGGTCGAGTTCCGCGTCGCCGGTCTCGCTCCATCCGGCGCGGAGGCGCTCGATCACCGGGGCCGTCGACCGGTGGTGGAGATCCCCCATGAAACGGCGCGTCTCTTCGTCCACGATCGCCACCGCCGCGGGCACCTCGCGCCGTCGGCGCCGGCGGTTGTCGTCGCAGGCGGCAGCGAGATCGTCGATCGCCGTCAGCCACACGCCGGGGCATTCGCCGATCCGTGGGTCGAAGTCCCGCGGCACCGCGAGATCGAGCACCACCAACGGCCGTCCGCCGCGTTGCGGCTCGGCCCGGCGGTAGTCGTCGAGCGACACCACCGGATGCCCGGCGCCGGTCGTCCCGACCACGAGATCGGCCGCCGCCAGTTCGGCGACGAGGTTGTCGAGACGCCCCGACCGACCGGCCACTTCCGCGGCCAGCGCCGCGCCGCGCGCGGGGGTGCGATTGAGCACCACCACGTCGCGGACACCGGCCTCGCGCAGATAGCGGAGCGTCTCACGTGCCATCTTGCCGGCGCCCACCAGCAGCACGCGCTTGTCGTCGAAGCGCTCGAAGACGCCACGGGCGAAGTCGTTGACGGCGACGCTGGGAATCGAGAGCCGCTCGCGCCCCAACGCCGTCTCGCTCGCAACGCGCTTCGCCGTCCGCAACGCCGCCTGGAACAGGTCGGCGGTCAATGGACCGGCGGTGCGGCTGTCCTGGGCGAGCGCCCAGGCCTGCTTCACCTGGGCGAGGATCTGCGGCTCCCCCAACACCATGCTGTCCAGTCCGGAGGCCACCGTGAACAGATGCCGCACCACCGCCTCGTCGCGATCGCCCTCCAGCACCGGGGCGAGCAGGCGCTCGTCGATGCCACGGCACTCGGCGAGGAAGGCGACGATCTGACCGGGGGACGGCGGCGACGCCTCGGACCCCGCGGCATACAGTTCGACGCGATTGCAGGTCGACAGCAGCACCACCTCGTGACCGGGAAAACGCTCGCGGAACCGGCGCAGTGCGTCGCCGACCTGCTCGGCGGGGAACGCCAGCCGCTCCCGCAGGTCGATCGGCACCGTGCGGTGCGTGCCGCCGGCGAAGGCGAGCGTCATGGCGAGCCTCCCTCGGTTCGCACGACCGCCGTGGCGGCGGGGGCGTCGGGGGGGGTTCCATGGCGCGAGGGCACGATGACGCCCCAGAGGATCGACGCGGCGAGGCAGGCCAGACTCATGACGCTCAACCACGCGGTCGTCCGCGCCGCGCCGGGGCGGTGGCGGATCGCGCGGGCGACCAGTGCCGCCACCACCAGCCAGGCGACGAGCAAGCCGAGCCGCAGAACGACCGGATCGGACCAGGGCACCGTCTCGAGCAGGCCGCGTCGCTGATTGACCGCGTTGAGCACCAATCCCGATGCGAAGCCGGCCACCGCCATCGACGCCGCCAGCGGAGCCATCGTGCGGATCGTGCCTGCCAGTTTCTCCAAGCTCGGCAACCGCAAGCCGGGCATCGTCGCGCGCTTGCGCGACAGGCGCCCGGCCTGGATCAGCCACATGATCCCGGCCACGCCCCCCACCGCCGCGGCCACGCTGGCAGCGAGATTGAACACGCCGTGGACCGCGCCCCACGCCTGTGTGGCGGGGCTCTGGGGAAAGGGCTCGCGGCTGGAAACCTCGGCGGCGCCGATCAAGCCGAGCACCACCGGAAGGATGAACAGGCCCACCGGCGTCCGTGGGTTGGCCAGCGTGCCCCACAGGTAGCCCGTGGCGAGCAGCCACGCCGCCAGCAGGTACCAGTCAAACGGGCTCGACAGCGGGACCGCCGCCTCGTGCGCGGCCCGCCATCCGAGAAACAGCGTGTGGGCGACGATCCCGGCCGCCGCGAACGCCACCATCACCGCCCCGCGGATCCCGGAGCGGAACAGCAACCGCGATCCCTCGCAGACCAGCGCCACCAGGTAGCTGGCGGCGAAACAGACCACGGAGATTCCGGCCACGAAGTCGCTCATGCCGCCCCTCGTCGCGCCGTCGGTGACGGTGCTCACGCCCCATTCTAGTTGCCATGCCGGGATTCGCCCGCCGCCGACGGGCCGCCGCGGGGCGCTATACTTCGCCGGTGCCTGTTCCGCCGCCATCCCCGATCCCCCAGCCCGCCGCGCGGCGCGACCACGCGCTGTTTTTGCGCGCCTGCCGACGCGAGCCGGTCGAGCGGACACCGGTGTGGCTGATGCGGCAAGCCGGCCGCTACCTACCGGAGTACCGCCGGATCCGGGCCGAGGTCGGTTTTCTGGAACTGTGCAAGACGCCCCGTCTGGCGGCGGAAGTGATGATCGCGACCGTGACGCGCCTCGGCGTCGACGCAGCGATCATCTTCAGTGATCTGCTGCCGCTCCTCGAGCCGATGGGCCTCGACCTGGAGTTCGCCGCGGGCGAGGGGCCGGTGATCCACAATCCGCTCCGCGAACCGTCCGACCTTTCGCGCGTGGTGGAGTTGCACGACCTCGACGCCGTGGGGTTCGTCTTCGACTGCGTGGCGGCGACCCGCGCCGGGCTCGACGACGACATCCCGGTGATCGGTTTCGCCGGCGCGCCTTTCACCCTCGCCGGCTACTGCATCGAGGGGGGCACGAGCCGCTCCTGGGAGCGGACGCGCGCGTTCATGCTGCGGCACGAGTCGGCCTGGCACGAGTTGATGGGGCGATTGGCACGCACCGTCAGCCGCTATCTGGTCGCGCAGATCGACGCCGGCGCCCAGGCGGTGCAGGTGTTCGACAGCTGGGTGGGTTGCCTCGGCCCGGCCGACTACCGGCGCTACGTCCTGCCCCACGCGCGCGTTGCCATCGAGGCGGCGGCGTGCCGTGCCCCGGTGATCCACTTCGCCACCGGCAATCCCGCGCTGCTGCCACTGCTGGCGGAGGCGGGGGGGGCCGTGATCGGCGTCGATTGGCGGATCGATCTGCTCGACGCCTGGACGATGGTGGGGTACGACCGCGCGGTGCAGGGCAACCTCGACCCCGCAGTCCTGCTCACCGACCGCGCGACCGTGCGCGCCCGGACCCGGGCCCTGCTCGACGCCGTCGGCGGCCGGCCCGGCCACATCCTCAACCTCGGCCACGGCGTGCTCCCGCAGACGCCGGTGGAAAACGTCCTGGAACTGATCGCCGCCGCCCGCGGCTGACCGCGCCTTCCGGGGCGTGGCCGCCGCGGGCGAACGGCACCCCTCGCCACACGCCCCCTGGCCGGGGTACAACAGCGTGTTGCGCGCCGCCGGCCGGTCCGATCCCAACGGTCCGCAACGCCGGAAGACGCCCCATGTCGAGCCTGCAGCAGCGCCTGCTCCATCTATTCGACCCGGCCGACGTGGCCACCGCGCGGGCCTTCGAGGGGATCCGGGTCTCCTGCCCGCGCGTCGGACGGGTGCAGGCTTCGGTGATGCAGGGTGCCGGGGTGGTGCACGAGGTGGCTCTGGAATTGTCGGCCGGCCGGCGCGGCGGCATGACACTCGAGGCCCGCTGCTCGAGCGACCGCGGTCGTGCCGGAGCGCCGTGCGCGGTCCTTGCCGCCGTGCTCATCGAAGTCGATCGACGTGGCCTGCTGGCACGGATCGCCGACCACACGCCGCTGGTGCTGGAGATCGTGCCGCTCGACGCCGGAGACGACGGCGACACCGACGACGGCGACGACACGCCGCCGCCGTCGGCCGTCGTGCCGGCCCGCGGACAGGCGACGCCGCCGCCTTCGCGCGCGGAGAAGCCGATGGCCGACGGAGAGCGCCGCGGCGGCAGGTCTCCCGCCTGGCTGACCGACCTCGAGGAGCGCCGCCGCCTCGTCGAACCGGCGGTGCGCGGCCGCGGGCTGGCACTGGCCGACGGCCGACGGCAGGCGGGCGGCTTGGTGTTCGTCCTCGACCTCGTCGCCTCGACCGAGAGCCGGTCGGTGATCCTCGTGCCCAGTCGCATGCAACTCGACGTCACAGGGCAGGCCACCGGCAGACCGCGGCCGGTGGTCATCGGACCGGCCGGCGACGTTCCCTTCGACGATCTCGACCCGGCCGAACAGGAGATCCTCGCCGCGCTCGTCGGCGCGGTGGCCGTGGGCGGCGGCGGTGGCGACCCCGCCGGCGAGCCGGTCGAGCGCCGCACCATCGCACGGGTCGCCGTCAGCCCGCGCGCGGCACCCAGCCGCCTGGCCGCGCTGTGCGAAGCCTGCCGTCTGGTCATCCAACCCGATGCGCGCCGTCATCCCGACACCGTGATCCCGCTCACCTGGGATGGCGGCCGACCCTGGACGTTCGCGCTCGTCCTCGGGCCGGATGACCGCGACGAATACCGCGGCGAGACGGTCCGCGAATTGGCGGCGGGGGCTGAAGCGCTCCCGAAGCCGACGAAGGCGACCCTCCGCGGCATGCTCGTGCGCGGCAGCGAGCGCCGCGACCTCGCGGAGCCGCGGGCGATCCTCCGCTCCGGGCTGGTCGTGTTCTCCGACCGGATCGCCCGCTTGACCGTCGATGAATCGAACGCCTGGCTCGATCAGTTCGACCGGCGCGGGCCGCTGGAGTGCGCGGGAGCGCAAACCGACCAGTTGATCCAGCGGCTCGCCGGCCTCGCCGACGTGCCCCGGATCGAACTCCCCGGCTGGAGCGGATGGCGCGTGGAATCGGGTCCGCCGCGGCCACGGTTGGTGCTCGACGAATCCCGGACGGTGGTCGACGAGGAGGATGCCGGCGCTCCGCGCCGGCGTCGCAGCCCACCGCGCGTCCAACTCGCGGGTCGGGTCTGGTTCGACTATGGCGGCGTCTCGGTAGCCGCCGACGATTCCGCGGGCGGGGCGACCGACGCCGCGGCTCGGATCATCGTGCGCCGCGACCGGGCCGCCGAGCGCGCCGCGCTGGGGATGTTGCCGCGGTTCGGCGCGGCCCCGGCGCGGGCCGACGCCGCGGGGGTCCAGCCCGACCACCACGTGGAGATCCCTCGTGCCCGTCTCGACGCGGCCGTGCCCCAACTCGCCGCCTCCGGGTGGAATGTCGAGGTTTCCGGGCGGCGCTACCGTCCGGCGGGAAGCGTCGCCTGGAACGTGACCAGCGGGATCGATTGGTTCGAACTGTCCGGCACCATCGACTTCGGAGGCGTGTCGGCCACGCTCCCCGCCCTTCTCGAAGCCCTCGCCAGCCAGTCGCGCTCGGTCGAGCTGTCCGACGGTTCGCTCGGCATCCTCCCCGAGGGGATGGCGGAGCAATTCGAGCCGATGCTCGCCCTGGCGATGAAGCAGGATGGCCGCCTGCGCTACAGCCGCCTCCAGGTCGCGCTGCTCGACGCCCTGCTGGCGGGACAGCCGCGGTCGCAAGTCGACGAAGCCTTCTCCCATCTGCGCGCCGAGCTGGCGGCGGGCGATCGGCCCGAGGCGGAGCCTGAGCCGGAGGGATTCCAGGGCACGCTCCGTCACTACCAACGCGAGGGGCTGGGATGGCTCGCCTTTCTCGAGCGGATGGGACTGGGGGGATGCCTCGCCGACGACATGGGGCTCGGCAAAACGATCCAGGTACTGGCGATGCTCGTGCGGCGCCGCGCGGCGATCGCGAACGCCGGGCTCGAACGCCGCCCGTCGCTGGTCGTCGTGCCCAAGAGCCTGGTGTTCAACTGGATCGACGAGGCATCGCGCTTCGCACCGGCGTTGCGCGTCCTCAACCACACCGGCAACACCCGCAACGACGCCGGCGAATCGATCGCCGACCACGACATCGTCCTCACGACCTACGGCACGCTGCGCCGCGACGTCGTCCGCCACCGCGAGATCGAGTTCGATTACGTCGTCCTCGACGAGGCGCAGTCGATCAAGAACGCCGGCAGTCAGGCCGCCAAGGCCTGCCGGCTCCTCCGCGCGCGGCACCGCCTCGCGCTCACCGGCACCCCGGTGGAGAACCACATCGGCGAGTTGTGGAGCATTTTCGAGTTCCTCAATCCGGGCCAACTCGGCAGTGCGTCACGGCTCAAGCGCTTCCTCGCCGGTGGCCAGGGAAGCGGCGCGGCGGAGGTGGTGGCCCGGGCCGTGAAGCCGTTCCTGCTGCGCCGTACCAAGGCCCAGGTGCTCTCCGATCTCCCGGAGAAGACCGAGCAGACGATCTTTTGCGAGCTCGGCGAGTCGCAGCGCAAGGCCTATGACGAACTCCGCGAGCACTACCGCCAAGAGCTGTCGGGCCGGATCGGCCGGATGGGTATCGGCCGGTCGCGCTTCGCGGTCCTCGAGGCGCTGCTGCGCCTGCGGCAGACCGCCTGTCATCCCGGCCTCGTCGATCCCACCCGCGTCGACGAGACCGGTGCCAAGCTGGAGACGTTGCTCGAGCAGCTCGGTGAGGTGATCGACGAGGGTCACAAGGTGCTGGTGTTCAGCCAGTTCACCAGCTTCCTCGCCATCCTTCGCCGGCACCTCGACGCCCGTGGCCAGACCTACGAGTACCTCGACGGCAAGACGACCGACCGGCAGGCGCGCGTGACGCGTTTCCAGGAAGACGAGGCATGCAGGCTGTTCCTCGTCAGCCTCAAGGCGGGGGGCCAGGGGCTCAATCTCACCGCCGCCGACTACATCTACATCCTCGACCCCTGGTGGAATCCGGCGGTCGAGGCCCAGGCGGTCGATCGCGCGCACCGCATCGGCCAGACCCGGCGGGTGTTCGCCTACCGGCTCATCGCCCGCGACACGGTGGAGGAAAAGATCCTCGCTCTCCAGGATCGCAAGCGCGATCTCGCCGATTCGATCGTCCGCGCCGACGAAAACATGATCACGAGCCTGTCGGCCGACGACGTCGAACTGCTTCTGTCGTGAACGGCGCGACGATCCCGCAGGATTGGTGGCGATTCACCGAAAACTAACACGCGCAGCCGTGGCTCCGCGTACACTCTGGGGCGATTCGGGACCGGCGGATCCGGTCCGTGGATCCTGCTGATCGAACGCGGCCTCCGCGGAGTCGACGCCAGGTGAAACAGTCTTTCTCCCGGACGAAGTCGGGTGCCGACGCCGGTGCCCCCCGGGTCCTCGTCGTCGATGACGAGGACGACCTGCTGGAGTTGCTTCGCTACAACATCACGCGCGAGGGCTATCAGGTGACCTGTGTGGCCTCGGGGGAGGAGGCGTTGCGCAGCGTGCGCCGCAATGCCCCCGACCTCATCGTCCTCGACGTCATGCTGCCCTCGATCGACGGGCTCGAGGTGTGCCGACGGCTGAAAAGCGAGTCGAAGACGCGCGACATCCCGATCATCATGCTGACGGCCAAGAGCGAGGAGAGCGACATCGTCGCGGGGCTCGAGCACGGTGCCGACGATTACATCTCCAAGCCGTTCAGCCCACGCGTGCTGCTGGCACGGGTCAAGGCGCTGCTCCGGCGTCGGGACACGGAGCGGGACACCACCATCCGCGTCCACGAGTTGTCGATCCATCCCGGACGCCACGAGGCGATCCTCGCAGGAACACCCCTCGAACTCACCTACACCGAGTTCGCTCTCCTCCAGTTCCTCGCCAAACGGCCCGGTTGGGCGTTCACCCGCACGCAGATCGTCGACGGGGTCAAGGGGGAGGACTATCCTGTGACGGAGCGGTCGGTCGACGTCCAGGTGGCCGGCCTGCGGAAGAAACTCGGAGCGCACGGCTCCTACATCGAAACCGTCCGCGGCGTCGGCTACCGGTTCCGGGCGTGATGCCGGCGGGTCGGTCGCGGCCACATCCGCTCCCATGCCCCGCACGCGGCTCCTCTGGCAACTGTTCGCGGCGCTGTGCGTGCCGGTGTTCGGGGCCCTGGTGGTCGGCGGTTGGCTGACGAGCGTCGAGATGGCTCGGCTCGCCGACGACATGGCGTTCCGGCGGCTCGAGGAGGTCGCCGGTGGAATCGCCGCGGCCGCGGGATCGTCGACGGACGTCGGCACGGCGATCGATCGCGCCCGGGCCGCGGCACCGACCCTCGACATCGACGTCACGCCCCCGGACGACGACGCCGCGTCCGGCCGCGAGCCCCCCGGGCGCTCACGGCTCTACGACGCCGCCACCCGTCGGCGCCGGCTGTTCGTGGTGCGCACCGTCGGCGACGGTCCGGCGGCGGGCACCCGGATCCGCGTCGGCGCCGACGCCGCCGACGACGACGGGTCCCTCCTTCGCGGCCAACGGTCGTTGCTCGCCTGGCAGTTGTCGTGGGCGGCACTGGCGGCGGCGCTCGGCCTGTTCGCGGCCCGGCGGATGGCGCGGCCGGTGGAGGAGATGTCGCAGGCCGCGACGCGGCTCGCCGGTGGCGCCGAGGCGGCGACCCTGCCCGGCGCCGAGACGCGCGAATTGGCCGATCTGGCCGCGGCGATCGGCGCACTGCACCGCCAACTGGTGGAGCGCGGGCTGACGATCGGCCGGCAGGGCACGCAGCAACAGGCGGTCCTCGGGAGCATGATCGAAGGGGTGCTCGCGATCGACTCGAAGCAGCGCGTCGTGAGTCTCAACGGTGCCGCCGCCGACCTGCTCGGGCTCGACGGGGCTACCGCGATCGGCCGCCCGCTCCACGATACGATCCGCAATCCCGATCTTCGCCGCTTCGCCCTGCTGGCGATCGACTGCCGCAGCCCGGTCGAGGACGGCATCGTCCTCCGCGGACCTCGTCCGCGCACGATCCGGGTGCGCGGCACCGCACTCCGTGACGTGTCGGGGGAGGGAGGAGCGGTGATCGTGCTCGACGACATCACCGATCTGCAGCATCTGGAGAACGTGCGCCGCGACTTCGTCGCCAACGTATCCCATGAATTGAAGACGCCGGTCTCGTCGATCAAGGGTTTCGTCGAGACGCTCCTCGACGGCGCCGCCGACGATCCCGTCGATGCGAAGCGATTTCTCCAGATCATCGCCCGCCAGGCCGATCGGCTCGGCTCGATCATCGACGATCTGCTCTCGCTGTCGCGGATCGAGCAGCAGGAGGGCGCTGGCAGCCTTCCGGTCGAGCGCATCGCCCTCGAGCAGGTCCTCGGCATGGTGATCGGCGACTGCCTGCCACGGGCGCGGGACCGAGGCATCGACCTGATCACCGAATGCCCCGCCGACCTCGCCGCCGAGGTCAACGCGCCGCTGCTGGAGCAGGCGCTGATCAACCTCGTCGACAACGCCATCAAGTTCAGTGAACCCGGCCGCCGGGTGTGGGTGACCGCCGTCGCCGACGGCGACACGGCGATCCGCCTGGCGGTGCGCGACGAGGGATGTGGCATCGAGGAAGAGCATCTGCCCCGGCTCTTCGAGCGCTTCTACCGGATCGACAAGGGGCGCAGCCGCAAACTCGGTGGCACCGGCCTCGGGCTCTCGATCGTCAAGCACATCGCCCAAGCGCACGGTGGCGGCGTCGGGGTCGAGAGCCGACCGGGGGTCGGCAGCACCTTCATGATTCGGCTGCCGGCATCACGATCCGCCCCGCACGCCATGGACCGTCACCCGTCGCCCCACCAGGGGTGAGGCACCGGCCACGCAGCGAGCGCACCCGCTCCCGTTCACGGTGCGCCGTGCCAAGGTGCTCCGCCGCCGGAGCTCCGGCCCCGGTCAGGCCGGCCGCGGTTGGCGGCGTCCGTCGTGGAAGGCGGTGATCTGTCGCCACGCGTCCTCGGGCGTCTCGGCCCACGAGAACAGGTCGAGGTGCTCGTCGGCGATCACGCCGTCGTCGGCGAGTTGCTGGAAATCGACGATCTTCGACCAGTACTCGCGCCCGTAGAGGATGATCGGCACCGGCTGCATACGCGTGGTCTGGCGCAGCGTGAGCGTCTCGAACATCTCGTCGAGCGTGCCGAAGCCGCCCGGAAAGAGCACCACCGCGGCGGCCCGGAGGATGAAATGAAACTTCCGCAGCGCGAAGTACTTGAATTGGAAACAGAGGTCGGGGGTGATGAAGGGGTTGGGCTGCTGCTCGGCCGGCAGCTTGATGTTGAGGCCGATCGACTGGCAGCCGACGTCGAACGCGCCGCGGTTGGCCGCCTCCATGATGCCCGGACCGCCCCCCGTGACGACGACGAATTTCCGTGACTCGTCGCATTGGTTGTCGATCGACACCAGGCGGGCGAACGTCCGGGCATCCTCGTAGTAGCGCGACCGCTTGAGGAGCCGTTCGCTCCGGCTCACCTCCCGCGCCAGTCTGGCGTCGCCAGGGGCGGCCTCCAGCGCCCGGCGGGCCTCCGATAGCCGGCGTTCGGCGGCCGTCCTCTCCACGATCTGCGTCCCACCGAAGACGATCACGGTCGACTCGATCGCGTGCTCTTGGAAGGTCAACTCCGGCTTCTGGAGTTCGAGGAGCATCCGCACGCCGCGCATTTCGGTGCGCTCGAGCAGGGCGTGGTCTTCCTGTGCCAACCGGTAGCTCGGCGAGCGGAGGATCGCCTCCATGTTCTCCGCCGCCAGGGCGATATCGTCGCCGAGGATCGTGTCGGGGAGAATCGCGCAGGCCTTCGGTGCCGTGGGTTTCGCTTTCTTCGCCATGGGCCCTTCCGGATCGGGAGTCAGGAATCGAGATCGTACCGGTCGCCGATCGTGGGCACGATCGCCTCCCAGCCGAATCGCTCGCGGAGTCGTTCGGCCATCCCACGCGCTGCGGGAGGCTCACCGTGGACCAGGAACACGTGCCGGGGCGCCGGCAAGCCCTCCAACCAGCGCGCCACCTCGCCGCGATCGGCGTGCCCCGAGAGGGCGTCGACACGGCGGATGGCGGCGCGCACGGGAATGTCGCGGCCGTGGATCCGCAGCATGTCGGCTCCGTCGATCAGGCTGCGGCCGCGGGTGCCCGCCGCCTGGAAGCCGGCCACGAGCACCGTGGTGCGCGGGTCGGGAAGCCTGTGGGCGAGATGATGGAGGATCCGCCCGCCGGTCATCATCCCGCTCGAGGCGATCACCACTCCCGGCCCCGTGTGGCCGTTGATCGCCTTCGATTCCTCCGCCGTCCGTGCCATGCGCACCCACGGTGACACCAGGGCGTCGGCGACCCCCTCCATCCGTGCCTCGGTGAAGTCGTGCTCGGCGGCGTGCCGTCGGAAGACCGCCGTCGCCTCGACCGCCATCGGCGAATCGATCCACACGGGCACCTCCGGGAGCCGGCCGGCGGCCATCAGCGTGCGCAACAGATACACCAGTTGCTGCGACCGCCCCACCGCGAACGAGGCGACGAGGATCATGCCGCCCCGGGTGAGTGCCTCGCGGATCGCACGCTCGAGATCGTCGAGTGGCCGCACCGGCGGGTGATCGCGGTCGCCATAGGTGCTCTCGAGCACCATCACGTCGCAGGGCACCGGCGGCTGCGGGTCGGCGTAGAGCGGAGCGTCGAACCGCCCCAGGTCGCCGGAGAACAGCAGTCGCAGCGGGCGGGGCGGACGATCGAGTTCCATCTCGACATAGGCGCTGCCGAGCATGTGGCCGGCGTTGTGGAATCGGCACCGCGTGCCGCCGGCGGGTGCAAACCATTCCTCACGGGCCACCGGCCTCACGAGGCGCAGTGTCCGCGTCACGTCGTTCTCGTCGTACAACGGCAGCGCCGGGCGGTGCCGTGAATAGCCCTTCCGGTTGGCGTACTGCGCATCCTCTTCCTGGCATTTGGCCGAGTCGTACAGCAGCAACGGCAGCAAGTCGGCGGTCGGCGGTGTGGTGAACACCGTGCCGCTGAAGCCCTCGCGCACCAAGCGGGGAAGCCAGCCCGAGTGGTCGATATGCCCGTGCGTCAGCACCACGGCGTCGATCGACTCCGCCGGCGGCACCAGCCGTTGCCAGTTGCGCTCGCGGAGCCGCTTGTCACCCTGGAACAGGCCGCAGTCGATGAGGATCCGCGCACCGGCATGTTCGACGAGGTGCCGCGACCCGCTGACGACGCTCGCCGCACCGAGAAAAGTCAGTCGTGTCATCCGCTTTTCCTTCAGGGTCGTTCGTTCATTCACCATGGGGGGCGAGGATCGCGGTCTCCCCGGCCACGAGCAACTCCCCGTCGTCGAGACGGAGCGCGGCGAGCCGCACGATCGGCCGGAGGCCACCGGCGGCATGCCCGTCACCGCCGGGCAACCGCAGCACGAGACGGCTTCTGCCATCGATCCGCGCCATCGCCACCGGATAGCCGGCGTCCACCAACCTCGCCCGCAACATCGTCAGCAGCGAGTCGCCGGGGAGGGGAATCGCCCCGATCCCGGCGTCCGCCACCGTGAGCAGAACCTCACCGGCCGAGCGCCGCGACGCCTCCAGCCGCATCCAGACCAGTGGACGCAGTGGCCCGAGGTGCCGCCGGATACCGAACCACGCGTGCCGTGGTTCGAAACCGACACGGGGGTCGGACCAGCCCGGGGGCAACAGGCGCGGATGGTTGCGGGGGAGGTCGTTGGCCAACCAGGCGTTCACGTCATCCGCGGTGAACACCCCTTCCCAGGGTCCGGGACGGGTGGCCGCGGCATGGAGCGCCGAGACACCGGAGATGAACCGCGCCACGTGGCGGTCTTCGGCGTCGGCCGCGTCGATACCCGACGACGTCGTCAGGGCCCGACGAAGCGACGGCGGCTGGTGGCAACTCGCCGCGATCACGGCTCCGCCGGCGATCACCACCGCCCCGGCGACGACGGTGATGATCATCCGCCGGCGCGGGCCGGGCGGGCATCCGCGCGGAGCGGCCGGGGACGCCACCGCGCGACCAGCCGCGCGCGGATCCGGTGCGTCACCGCCGACCGCAGAGGTATCGCGTCGGCTCGTCACCATCAGACCACCCATCCCCGCGTCCTTCCGCGACCGCAGCGCTTCAGGAGCGATATGGCGGCGGGCCACCCGCTCGGCCGGCCGGTCGCCCAGGCCGTTCCATCGACCTAGCACGACCGGCGGCATTCTAGCCATCGACGCCCCGGACGACGGTCGATGCCGCGGGATACGGCAGGATCGCGGTTCGCGCCGGGATCGACCGCCCCGCGGGACGCGGCGGGCCGATCAGCCGACCGCCCCGAGCACCCTGGGCAGCGGGATCGCCGGCACCGTTTTGGTGTGGGCCACCGCCGGGACCGCTTCGACC
>JBJSXB010000050.1:0-5532 GCA_046086245.1 Planctomycetaceae bacterium
CCGTACCGAAGCGCTCGTGTACGAGAGTACCCGGGCCACCGGTCGGCATCTCGTCGACGCGATCATGCTGCAGCGCCATTGGGTGACACTCGAGCCCAACCGCCGGCAATTCGAACCGCTCATCGAGCACTTGGGGCGCGACTTGCAGCGCGAGCCCTATCAGTCGGTGATCCTCGATCCCGCCGCCGATGCCGAGGTCGCCGCCGGGTACAAGCGCCTCGACGTCGCCGTCCTCGACTACTTCCGCTCCCATCCCGCTCCTTCGACCGAAGCCTCGACCGAGACGCCCGACGCCGGGTCGCCGGGTTCGATCGCCGAGTACCGCGAGTTCCGCACGCCCGACCGCAGCGAATACCACTACTACCAGCCGATCCGCGCCCGGCAGAATTGCCTCGTCTGCCACGTGCACCGTGGTCCGACGGCACTGCCGGTGCCGCCCCCCGTCGACGCGCCGCCGCCGGAAACACTGGCCCAGGGCGATCTGATGGCGGTCGTCAAGGTGGTGATGCCCGACGCCGCCACCCGCACGGCGATCAATTGGAATCGAGCCACCCTCCTCGCCGCGGCGATCATGACCTGGTTCCTGTCGATGCTGGCGGCAGGGGCGATCGTCCGCTACGTGATCGTCAAACCGCTCGAGCATCTTCGCGACGTCAGCGACGAGGTGCGTCGGGGCAATCTCGACGCCCGCGCCGAGGTCCACACGACCGATGAATTCGAGGAACTCGGCGTCGCCTTCAACCGAATGCTTCGCGGGCTCGTCGACACGCAGGAAGAGTTACGGAAGGCGAACGGAACGCTCGACGTGAAGGTCGACGAACTCGCGCAGGCCAACCTGCACCTCTACGAGACCAATCGTCTCAAGAGCGACTTCCTCGCCACCATGAGCCACGAACTGCGGACGCCGCTCAACAGCATCATCGGCTTCTCCGACGTGCTGGGGTCGATCCAGTCGCTCGACGACAAGCAGCGCCGCTACGTGCAGAACATCCGCACCTCCGGCCGGATGCTGCTGGAGATGATCAACGACATCCTCGACCTGGCGAAGATCGAGGCGGGCAAGATGGAGATCCGCCCGGTGCCGTTCGATGTCGAGGCGGTGGTGGCGGCGCAGTGCGATATGGCCCGTCCTCTGGCGGAAAAAAAGGAGATCGATCTGACCCACGACGTCGGCCCCGGGCTCGAGTCGATCGTCCAGGACCAGGCCAAGGTGCAGCAGGTCCTCGGCAATCTCCTCTCCAACGCCGTCAAGTTCACCCCCGGCGGCGGGCGGGTCGACGTCCGGGCGCGACTGCTGCCGGCGACACCGGGCACCGGGGAATTGGTGCTCGAGGTGGTGGATACCGGGGTCGGCATCGCGCCCGACGAGCAGCAGACGATCTTCGAGAAGTTCCGCCAGGGAGGCCTGCCGCAACGTGGGGACGACGCGATGACGCGGGAATACTCCGGCACCGGGCTCGGCCTGTCGATCGTCCGTGAACTGTGCCGCCTGCTCGGCGGTGACGTGACGGTCGAGAGCCAACTCGGCCGCGGCAGCCGGTTCACCGTCCGTCTGCCAGTCGGCCTTCCCGAGGATCGCACCTCGGCTCCCCTCGCCGAGCAGGTCGTGGCCTGAGAGAAGTGGCCCGAGACACACCGAGCGCCGTGCGGGGCGGAGACCGCCATCGCACGGCATCACCCGATCGAGGCACAGCGATGGGCAAGGATGCGGCCGGAAAGGGGGGGAGCGACGGCGCCGACTCCGAGGTTGTGCTGTTCACCGACGGGGCGTGCAGCGGGAACCCGGGACCCGGTGGCTGGGCATACATTCTCCGGCATCCCGCCAGTGGACGCGAGTCGGTCGCCTCGGGAAACGAGCCGCTGACCACCAACAACCGCATGGAACTCACCGCCGCCGTCCAGGGACTCGCGCAGCTCAAACGGCCGACCCGCGTCCAACTGGTCACCGACAGCGTGTACGTCGGCACCGGGCTGTCGGAATGGCTGCCGCGTTGGAAGGCCCAGGGATGGCAGCGCAAGGAGAAGGGTCGCTTCGTGCCGATCAAGAACGAGGATCTGTGGCGCGAGCTCGATCGTCTCGCCTCCCTCCACCACGTGGTGTTCTCCCACGTCGCCGGCCATGCCGGACACCCCGAGAACGAGCGCTGCGACGAGATGGCGGTGGCCGCCTACCAGCCCCTGCTGCCCCGGCGGAAGTGACCGCGCCGGGGATACAATGCGGCGATGGATGCCACGACTGACGGGGCCCCCGCGGATCCCGCGGCGCCACCCCACGGGAAGCCGGACGGGGCGCGGGGCGACGAGCGTGGACTCGGCACGCCACTGGAGCGGTTGCCCGGTGTGGGCACGTCACGAGCTCGGGGACTCGCCCGGTTGGGCCTCGTGACGGTCGCCGACGCGCTGGTGCATTTCCCCCGGGATTACCGCGACTTCTCCGGCGTTCACGCGGTGTCCGACCTCTCCCTCGGAGAGCACGCGTCGCTGGCCGGCGACGTCACGGCGGTGCAGACGCGAACCACCGCCGCCGGTCGCCCGCTCCTCACCGTGCGCCTCGCCTGCCGCGGTGGATCGGTGCGCGCACGCTGGTTCAACATGCCCTTCCTCGCGCGGCGTTTCGCCGTGGGGATGCGCGTGGTGATCGCCGGGGTGCCACGGCGTGCCGCCGGCGGGTGGGAGTTCGCCCATCCGGAGATCCGCTGGCTCTCGGCCGGTGAAGTGGAGCACGCGGCGGAGTGGCTGGCGATCTACCCGCTCACCGAGGGGGTGCCGCAGACGCACGTCCGTGCCGCCGTGCAGGCGGCGCTGGCGCACGGGGCCGACTGCGCCGTGGAGGCGTTTCCCCCCACCATGCTCGCCGCCAAGGGTCTCCTGCCGATCGCCGAGGCGCTGCGGCAGATCCATCTCCCGGCCGATCGGGCGCGGCTCGATGCCGCCCGGCGGCGCTTCGTGTACCAGGAGTTGTTCATGCTGCAACTGGCGCTGCGGATCCACCGCGGTCGAGAGCAGGCGCGGCGTGCGGCGCCGGTGATCGCGGTCGATGCGCGCCTCGATCATCGGATCCGGGCGCGCTTCCCGTTCGAGTTCACCGCCGGCCAACGACGGGTGGCGGCGGAGATCGCCACCGACATGGCCCGCGGGGAGCCGATGAACCGCCTCCTCCAGGGAGACGTGGGCAGCGGCAAGACGGCGCTGGCGGTCTACGCGATGCTCGCGACCGTCGCCACGCGCGTGCCAGGCGATGATTCCGCGGCCCGCTACCAGGCGGTCTTGATGGCTCCAACCGAACTCCTCGCCCGCCAGCACACCGCGACGGTCGGCCGGTTGCTCGCCGGCAGCGGAGTCGATATCTGCCTGCTCGTCGGCGGCCAACCGTCGCGGGAACGAAAGGCGGCTGCCGCACGGATCGCCGACGGACGCGCCGACATCGTGATCGGGACGCAGGCGTTGCTCGCCTCCGGCGTGCGCTTTGCCCGGCCCGGTCTGGTGGTGATCGACGAGCAGCACCGTTTCGGGGTGTTGCAACGGGCGCTGCTCCAGCAGGGAGACGGTGACCCCCACACGCTCGTCATGACCGCGACCCCGATCCCGCGGACGATCGCCCACGCCGTCTACGGCGACCTCGACGTCTCGCTGCTCGACGAGTTGCCCCCGGGACGGAAGCCGGTCGCCACCTACCGGGTGGAGCCCGGCCAGGCGGACGACTGGTGGGAGTTCTATGCCTCGAAGGTGCGGGAAGGGCGGCAGGGATACGTGATCGTCCCCGCGGTCGACGACAGCCCGCGCGGGTTGGCGAGCATCGCCAGCATGTTCGAGCAGCTCGCCAACGGCCCCCTCGAGGCGTTCCGAATCGGACTGGTCCACGGGCGGCTGAAGGCGGCGGAGCGCGAGGAGGTGATGGATCGTTTCCGCAGCGGTGATTTCGACGTCCTCGTCGCCACGAGCCTCGTCGAGGTGGGCATCGACGTCCCGCGGGCCACCCTGATGACGATCGTCGACGCCGAGAGTTTCGGACTGGCTCAGCTTCACCAACTCCGCGGGCGCGTGGCCCGCGGCGGCGTGCGGGGGATTTGCGGGGCGATCGTCGACGATCCGTCGGCGCCACGGCCGCGGATCGACGCCTTTGTCGCCACCACCGACGGGTTCCGCCTCGCGGAGCAGGATCTGCTCCTCCGCGGTGCCGGCGACCTGGTCGGCACCCGGCAGAGTGGCGCTCCACCGTTGTTTCTCGCCGATCTCCTCCGCGATACCGCGTTGGTGGCGGAGGCGCGCGGCGACGCGCTCGACTTGTTCCAGCGCGATCCGTTGCTCTCCGACCCGTCGCTGGGCCGGCTGCGCGAATTGATCGAGAACCGGTGGGGGGCGAGCCTCGGCCTCGGACGCGTCGGCTGATCGCCGCACCCGGGGTCAGCGGGCCGCTACCGCCACCGCCCGCCAGCGAACGCCATCGCGCTCGACGACGTTGTAGAGCGTGTCGCGTTCCACGGGATCACGTCCGGCCTCGCGGATCAGCCGGCGGATGTCCTCGACGGAGAGCACCTCGGGGGTGGTGGCACCGGCGTCATGGTAGATCAACTCGTGCCGCACGGTGCCGTCGAGATCGTCGGCGCCGTACGCCAGAGCCGCCTGTGCCGTCCCGATGCCGAGCATGATCCAGTAGGCCTTCACATGGTCGAAATTGTCGAGCACGAGCCGCGCGATGGCCATCGTGCGCAGGCTGAAGGCCGCGGTCGGCTTGGGGATGTGCGACAGCCGCGTGTTGGCCGGATGGAAGGCGAGCGGGATGAATGTCTGGAAGCCGCCCGTCTGATCCTGCAGTTCTCGCAGCCTCAACAGATGGTCGGTGCGGTGAAAGGCGTTTTCGATGTGACCGTAGAGCATCGTCGCGTTGCTGCGCAGCCCCAGTTCGTGGGCGGTGCGGTGGATCGTGAACCACTCCTGCGTATCGGCCTTGTGCTCGCAGATCTTGTCGCGGACCTCGGGATGGAAGATCTCCGCCCCGCCTCCCGGCAGGCTTCCGAGCCCCGCCGACTTCAGTTCCAGCAGCACGTCACGCACCGACCGCTTGGTGAGGTGACAGAACCAGTTGATCTCGACCGGTGTCCACGCCTTGAGGTGCAGGTCCGGAAACGCGTCGTGAAGCAGGCGGACGATGCCGAGATACCAGTCGTAGTCCTTCTGATGATGCAGTCCGCCGACGATGTGCATCTCCGTACTGCCGGCGTCGACCGCTTCCTGGCCACGGGCGAGGATCTGTTCGGCGCTCATCACGTAGCCGCGGGCCTCGCGGAGATCGGCCCGGAAGGCGCAGAAACTGCAACGGTACACGCACACGTTAGTCGGATTGAGGTGCGTGTTGATGTTGTAGAACGCGCGATTGCCGTTCTTCCGCTCGCGGACCAGATTCGCCAGTTCACCGAGACGGTGCAGATCGATCCGTTCATCCCAGAGCAACTCGCTCTCGGTGGCGTCGAGGCGTTCGCCTCCCACCACCTTGTCGCGGATCCGGTCGAACGCGTCATGATCGAAATGGGG
>JBJSXB010000051.1:0-2655 GCA_046086245.1 Planctomycetaceae bacterium
GAGCCGCAACTTCCAGTCGCGCGAGACGATCCAACGGGTCATCGACCTGATGGCCTCGTACAAACTCAATCGGCTGTTGCTCTACACGACCGAGGACGAGGGATGGCGGATCGAGATTCCGGGGCTCCCCGAGCTCACCGAGGTCGGCGCACGGCGCCGGCACGCCGACGCGCCCGACGACCCGGTCGTGCACCCCGCCTACGGCTCGGGACCCTGGGCCGACGCGCCCGGAAGCCACGGCAGCGGCTTTTACTCGCGTGACGATTTCGTCGCCATCCTCCGCTACGCGGCGGCGCGCCACGTGAAGGTGATCCCGGAGCTCAACTTCCCCGGCCACGCCCGCGCGGCGATCAAGGCGATGGAGGCCCGGTACCGACGGCTTCGTGATGCCGGACAGCTCGAGGCGGCCGAGGAATACCGGCTCGTCGATCCCGGCGACACCTCCGTCTACAGCTCCGCGCAGAGCTACCGTGACAACGTCGTCTCCGTGGCCCGCGAGTCGACCTATCGCTTCTACGGCAAGGTGATCGACGAACTGGCGCGGATGTACGCCGCCGCGGGCCTGACGATGGACGAGATCCACAGTGGCGGCGACGAGGTACCCGTCGGGGCATGGACACGCTCGCCGCTGGCCACGGAGCTGCTCGAGCGCCAGCCGGAGATCGGCGGCGCGCGTCATCTCCAGGGGTATTTCTTCGGCCGCCTCCTCGAGGCGATGCGTGCACGGAAGCTCCGCGTGCTCGGCTGGGAGGAAGTCGCGCTGCGGCGCGAGTCGGCCGATCCGGCGGCCAATCCCGTCGTCGATCCGCGTTTTGCGGCACCCGACGTCGATATCTACGTGTGGAACAACCTTTTCGACCGCGACGTCGGCATCCGCCTCGCCAACGCCGGCTACAACGTCGTGCTCTGCAACGTCACCAATTTCTATCTCGATCTCGCCTGCGAGAAGGATCCGCTCGAGCCGGGGCTCTCGTGGGCCGGGTTCGTGGGCGCGCGCGACGCCTACACCTTCGCCCCGTTCGACTACGTGCGCACGACGCCGCGCACGGAATACGGCGAACCGATCGACGTCGAACGGTCGGCACGTGAGAGTGCCGTCTTCACGGAGGAGGGGCGCCGCCGGGTGCGCGGCGTGCAGGCGCAGCTGTGGAGCGAGACCGTGAAGGGGCGACCGATGCTCGAGTATTACCTGCTGCCGCGGCTCATCCCCTTCGCCGACACCGCCTGGGCGGCGGAGCGCCCCTGGGAGACGATGGCCGGCGGTCCCGAGCGCGACCGTGCGATCTCCGCCGGATGGAATCGGATCGCCAACGCGCTGGCACGGCGCGACCTGCCGCGGCTCTCCTTCATGGACGGCGGCTTCAACTACCGCCTGCCGCCCCCGGGCGCGGTGGTCGAGGAGGGCCGGCTCGTGGCGAACTCGGCACTGCCCGGGCTGGCGATCCATTACACCGTCGACGGTGCGATTCCCACCGCCGCGTCGCCGCGGTACGAGGGACCCGTGCCGCTGCCCGCCGCGGCCGCCGGCGCGCCGCCGATCCACCTCCGCTCGTTCGACGCCGGCGGCCGCGGGTCGCGGCCGGTCGCGATCACGCCGGCCGGCGCGCCGGCGGTGCCGGCGACGATTCCTGCGGCGGGCACGCTGCCCGGCGTGCCTCCGGGGGTCGAACCGGTGGTCGCCCACCCGGTGGACGTCGGCACCTTTCTCCAACAGGTGCGGATCGACGTCGATTCACCCGGCGTCGCGCCGGCCGCGGTGGGCGACGTGGCGGTGGCGGAAGGGTCGCTGGCGGCGCTCGCCGACGGGGCGGTGTGGATGCGGGCCGAGGGGCCATGGAAGCGGGTGACGGGGCTGCCCGGTCCGGTGCGTGCGGTGGCCGGTGCGGGTGGCGCGCTCCATGCCGGCGGTGAACGATTCGTCGCCCGCCTCTCCGCCGACGGCAGCGCGACGCTGCTGCCGCTTCCCGACGCCGTCGCGCCGGTCGCACTGCCGGATGGCCCGCGGTTGGTGGTCGTGGCGACCGGCACGATCTTCGAGCGCGACGGCGATCGCTGGCGCGCCTCACCCGCTCCCCCCGGCGAGCCCGTCGCGGCGGCGCAGTCCGCCAACGGCGCGGTGGCGGTGATCGTCGATGGAAGGGTTCACGAGCGTGCCGCTGGCGGCACCGAGTGGCGAGTGCTGCGGCTCCGCGACGCGACACGTGGCTGGGATCCGCCGGGACTCGGCGCGGTGGCCTACGACGCGCGTGGCCGGCTCTGGGTGGGCGCCCCCCAGGGGCTCGCGGTGCGCGAGGCAAGCGACGGGTGGCGATTCGTCGAACGCGACCGGCTGCCGGTGACCGACTTCACCGGGATCGCCGCGGGCGCCGATGGTGACGTGTGGTTGGCCTCGCGCCGCGGCGCGGTGCGCGTCGGCGACGGCACGCTCGAATACCGGCAGGGGCGGCGCTGGCTGCCGTCCGACGACCTGGCGGCGGTCGCCGTGGCCGACGACGGCACCGCGTGGTTCGCCACCGCGGCGGGCGTCGGCGGCATCGGTCGCCGGCCCACCACGCTCGCCGGCAAAGCGGCGGCGTTCGAGGAGGCGATCGACCGCTTCCACCGGCGCACCGAATGGGGCTACGTCGTCGAGGCGCGGCTCGACGCCCCGGGCGC
>JBJSXB010000052.1:0-7818 GCA_046086245.1 Planctomycetaceae bacterium
CTGCGCTCGTTCAACGCTGTCCACCGCTGGGACGACACCGACGACGTCGCGCAGAACGCCGCCATGCGGCTGCTCCGCGCCCTCGCCACCACCGTGCCCGAGACGCCCGATCACCTCGTCAACCTGGTCACCCTCCAGGTGCGGCGCGAGCTGATCGACCTGGTGCGCAAGCACCGCGGCCCGCTGTCGTTCGCCACCAACCACGACACCAACGCGGCCCTCGTCGGTGGCGAGTTGCGGATGCACGTCGACGCCACGGCCGATCCCGCCGCGGCCCACGGCGTGCTCGACCGCTGGGCCGCGTTTCACGAGGCAGTCGCCGCCCTGCCGCCCGACGAGCGCGAGGTGTTCGACCTCGCCTGGTTCGTGGGTGCCGATCAGGCGGCCGCCGCGAAGCACCTCGGGTGCTCGGTGCGGACCGTGAAACGCCGCTGGGAGTCGGCCAAACAGCGGCTCCGCGCCGCCTGCGCCGACTGTTCGCCGCTCGCCGACTGACCCTCAGACGGAGCGCATGCCCCGATGCCATCGGCCGATTCATCCCCCGAGGATCCACATGAACCGGGGGCCGACGGCGCGGGGTCGCCAGCGGGGTTCGACGTCGAAGCGCTGTGGCAGCTCGTCGAGGGAGACGGCGGTGGCGAGGTCGATCCGCTCGTCGGCGCCCGGCTTGGCGACGTGGAAATCGTGCGCTTCATCGCCGCCGGCGGGATGGGGCGAGTGTACGAGGGGGTGCAGGACCAACCGCGTCGCACCGTGGCGGTGAAGGTCCCTCCTCCCGGGGCGATCGACTCGACGAACATGCGGCGCTTCGTCCGCGAGGCGGCGATCATCGGCCAGATCGACCATCCGGCGGTGTGCAAGATCTTCTCCGCCTCGGTTCAGCCGACCGTGGCCGGGGCCGTTCCCTACTTCGTGATGGAATTCGTGCCAGGAGCCATGCCCATCACCACCCGCGCCGTCCAGTACGCACTGCCGCTCGTGGCGCGCGTGAGGTTGTTCACGGAAGCGTGTGCCGGCGTGGCAGCGGCCCACGGCGCCGGGATCGCCCACCGGGATCTCAAGGCGTCGAACATCCTCATTGGTGACGACGGGCGGGCGCGGGTGATCGACTTTGGCGTCGCCCGCGCGTTTCGCGGGAGCCCGCACGGTTCGGCACTCACCCGCACCGGCGGCTTCATCGGCACCCTCTCTACGGCCGCACCTGAATGCCTCGACGACGTCGCGCGCGACGCGGATGCCCGGAGCGACGTGTGGTCGCTCGGCGTGATCCTTCACGAGCTGCTCACCGGTGTGCCACCGTATGGCATCACTCCGTCGTCGATCGTGGCGACGATCGCGGCGATCAAGGCGTTTCGTTCGCACCTCGCCACGGGACGGCGGTCGCCGATCCACCGCGAGCTGGCCGGCGTGGTCGATGCCTGCCTCCAGCAGGATCCCGCCAAGCGGCCCGCCGACGCCGGAGCGGTCGCCGCGCGGCTCGGTAGCCTGCTCGACAAGGGAGTCGACCATCCCGATTGGAAGGTCACGACTCTGCCAGCAGCCGCGCCGCCGCGCGTCTCGCGCCGCGCGATGGCTGCGGCATGTGCGGCGCTTGCCGGCTCAACGCTGGTCGTCGCAGCGCGCCGGTTGATCGCGCCACCCGCAGTCGAAGCAGGTGCCGATTGGATCGGACGACTTCCACCGGAGCATTCCGACTGGCAGACGCCAACCTCGCTTCCAAACGCCAGTTTCCGCTTCGGTGTCGTCGACGTGTTCGATGACGATGCCGATCGGTATCTCGTCGAGGCGACCGGTATGCTCAAGTGGCGTGAGGGTTTCAATCGCGACGAAACCAGCTACTGGCAACCGACCACCAAAGGGGTCGAGGGTCGGCTTGTCTACACGTTCGAATTGCCCGGACCCAGCCGCCGTGCCCACCTGCGGGCGCACTGCTCCGTATTCGATGAAGACACGGAAATCGCCGTGCTCGGGACGGGAGCCGGGGCGATCGATGTCTCGCGCGACGGTGTCGGATGGGTCAGCCTCGTCGACGGCATCGAGCCGCGCCGGTGGGGCAGCGACGTGGTGTGGTTCGGCATCCTGCCCGACGCCGTGCTCGGAACCGACGCGATCTGGCTGCGGATCCGCCTGCTCGCCGGCGGCCGGGGTAACCCCACCGTCTATTCGCCGGCGCAGTTCGCCCGCAGCGGGCCGATGGAGCGGCAAAACCGCTGGTGGCGGCTTCTCGTCGAGGCCGAGTGCGAGCCGGCAAAGGAGGCCGACGGGCAGGCTGCCGCAGAGATTCCCGCGGGATCGTGATCCCGCGTGCATGAATCAGCCGCGGTTCCCGAAGACCTCACCCGGCGCTTCGCTGGCCGCGGCGAGATCCCCGGCCGAGAGCCGTCCGGCGGCGCAGGCGGAAGCCGGCGCAGGCCAGGGCCGCCGCCGCGAGGATCACCGTCGACGGTTCCGGGACCGCCACCACGCTTCCGCGGAGCGTCACGAACAGCGACCGGCTCGTCGCGCCGGGAAGATCGACGTCCGAGACGTCAAGCCGGTACTGCGTGCTGAAGTCACCGAGCGTGTCGGTCGCCAGGCGGACGTCGAAGGAGCGCGACAGGCCGGCCGCCAGGCCGGCGAAGGTCGAGAGCGTCGTGGAAAACATCGGCGCCGGCTGCGTCGCCACGATCGCGTCGAGATCGAGCCCGGCCGTCCACGCCGCGCCGAGCGCACCGGCGCGGTTGGTGAGCACGACCGTCTTCGCACCGCTCGCCGCCCCCTGCTCGAGGCTGCCGAAGTCGAGTTCGATGGTGGTTTGGTCGGTGAGCGGATCGAAGGATGGCCGCGACGCGTCGAGCACCGACACCGAAAGCGTCCGGGCGAAATGGGCCGCCTCCGCACCCGGCGTCGTGGCGGCGACCGCGATCGTGCCCGACACACTGCCCGCCATCGTCGTGTCAAAGCGGAGCGATTGCACCGTGCCACCGCCGAGTGGCTGGTCGCCCCCGGTGCCGGAGCCGACCAGGGCGCCGCTCCCCACGAAGGTGAAGTCGAGCCGTTCCGAACCCGCCACGACGCGCACCGGGGCGACGTTGGTCACCGTGAACTCCTGATCGACCGTCGCCCCGACGATCACGGCGGCCGGTGCCGCGGCGACGGCGACCTCCATCTTCGCCGGGAGACGGTAGTCGGCCACCACCGGCAGATGGTCGCTCACCCTGGCGATGTCGGTGAGCAACGTCTGCGCCCGCGTGAGCGTGGCACCCGGGAGCAGCGCCTGCAGCGACGCGGCGGAGCCGGTGGTGATCGCGCCGTTGAGGGCGTGCGTGGCGGTGTTGCCGAACGCCCAATAGGACCCCGGCACGTAGTCGAGGCCGTGGCCGTCGAGCCATTCGCCCGACACGAGCTGGAAGTCGAAGCGACTGTCCATGCCGCCGGTCACCTGCCCGGGAAACGCGGCGGTCGTCGCCGGAGACTGGGTATGGACGTCGCGAAATCCGCTCGCGCCGTTCCAATTCCCGACGCGGTTCACCGGGTCGAAGGCCTGTCCGGCGCCGGCCGCGGTGAGCGTCTGGAACGCGGTCTCGGTGGACGTGTAGATGTTGAGGTCGCCCGCGTAGATGACGTGCGCACCCGGGCCGAGGGAGTCGGCATCGGCCCGCAGCGCCAGCGCCTCGACGTTGCGCCGGGCGACGTTGTCGGACCCGGTCGACGCCTTCATGTGGCTGACGTAGACGGTGAAATCGGCCGCCGTCGAATAGCCACCGGAGCGAAGGTGTAGCGCAGCGCCTGCCGGGCCTGGCCGGCGGTGCTCGTCGTCCCGATCGCCTGCTCGCCACGGAGCACCACCGTGGACGAGTCGTAGACCGCCATCGGACGCCCCGAACCGGTCGTCGCGCCGTCGAGCAGCGTGTGGGTGTAGGTCGTCCGGCCGGTGATCTGGTTGAGCAGCGCCGCTTAGGAGGCGCCCGTGGTCGCCACCTTTTCCCCCTCCTCGAGCAGGAGGATGTCGATGTCGCCGCTGAATCCGGCGCGGGCGGAGGAAGCGATCCCGCCGAGGACGTTCGCCATGCCGTCGCGCGGGCCGGAACTGGCGGCTCCACTGGCATTGACGTTGTATTGGACGATCCGCAGCTGCGCACTGGCCGGCGTCGCCGCCAGCCACCCGATCAACCCGGCCACGATCGCCATCCGCCCCGCCATCGTCCGCCCTCCCTGGCCACCTCGCGCCCGCGACCCTGCGGACGCTTCTCCCCCGTCGCACCGCCACGGACTGTTAGCCGATCGAGTGCATGTCGAGCAAGCCGTCGATGAGCGCGGAGCGGGTATCGATCGTCGACAGCGCGCGTGCCGAGCCGGCCCGCGACACGATCTCACGGAGCTTGAACAGCCGCCGCCCCCCCGACTGCGCGTCGTAGCTGTTGAAGGCGATCCGGTAGCGCCGGCCCGGATCGACCGGCTGGCCCTCGAAGAGGAACTTCCCCGGCCGGCCGTCGGCGGTGAGGATCAGCTCGAACGGCCAGAGCGTCCGGTCGCTGCGTTTGTCGCCGGCATCCTCGCGCACGATCTCGACCATCTCCTCCGGCGTGAGGCTGGCGGTGACGAGGATGTTTTCGTAGGGGATGAGCTTCCAGCAGTCGGCGACCGTGAGCCGGCCCGGCTTCAGATCGCCGGTATTGAAGGTGCCGTGGAAGACGCCGTCGACCGGGGTGCCGCGCTTCGCGAGCGCCCGCTGGAACGCCCGGCAGAACAGCTGCACCAAGGCGCTGCCCCGTCCCTCGCCGCCGATCGTGGCGTTGACGGTCGCCACCTCCCGGGCGAGTTGTTCGTCGGACCGTGCCAGATCGGGCCGCGCCCGATCCATCACCACCGGGTCGAGCGGATAACGGTCGTCCATCAACAGCGTGAACGCCCGTTTGTCGACCAGTTTCCGCGAATCGAGGTCGAAGGTGAGATCGACGCGCCCGCAATGGATGCCGTGGTAGCTGGCCTGCGAGCAGAGCACGTCGTGGAGGGTCCAACTCGGCTGGTCTTGATGGGAGTGGCCGGCGAGGTAGACGTCCACCTTCGGTCCTTTTCCATCGGCGATCTTCTTGAGGATCTCGCGCACCGGGTTGGCGTAGTCGTCCTGGAAGCGATAGCCCATGTGGCCGAGGACGACGATCGCATCGGGCTTCTCCACGGCGATCTCGGCAAGGCATTTCGCCAGCGACTCGTCGGGGGGCAGCGGCTCGACGCCCCCGAGGGTCTCGGGGGCGAGCCAGAACGGCAGGCCCGGCGTAATCAGCCCGATGAGGCCGATGCGAAAGCCGCCCACCTCGCGGACGACCCACGGCCGCACCTTTTCCCAGGCGCCGTCGAGCGACCCCGTCGGCTTCCCGCCACGAACGAGGTTCGCGGTCAGCACCGGGGCGACCGACGCCGCGAGATTGCCGGCGAGCGACTCCGGTCCCCAGTCGAAATCGTGGTTGCCGAGGGTCCAGGCGTCGTAGCCGAGGAGGTTGAACAGATCGAGCATCACGCGGCCGTCGCTGGCGAGGCTCACGGCGGTGCCCTGGACCACGTCGCCGACGTCGACGGTGAGCGACCAGGGGGTGTCACGACGCCATTGCCGCAGGCAACTCGCGCACCGCGCAAACCCACCGACGTCGTCGAGGCCGTCGTAGGTGCTGGTGGGGAGAATCCGCCCGTGAAGGTCGGTGGTGTGAAACACCGACACGGTCCGGGCTTTTCCTTGATCCGCAAGCGCCGACGCCACGCCCGCCACGGGCAGCGCGGCGGCGCCGGCGAGCCAGTGGCGACGCGGGAAGGAAGCCAAGGAGTGCGCGGGCATGATGACCTCGAGGCGAACGGGCAGCGCCGGACGAGCGATGACGAACCGAGTGGTGCGGCAGGATGGCCTACCCGGACCGACCGCCGTTGTAAGCGACGGAATCGTTTCGTGGCAGTGGCCGGACTGCGGGCCATGGCGTGGCGAGCGCGGAGTTTTGATCACGGAACGCCGTCGTCTCCGTCGTGGACGGTCGGGCGAGCCGGTGCCGCGCTGGCGATGCCGGACCGCGCGGGCCGCGCCGGGGGTGCCGGACGGTCCCGCGTCGGCCAAGGGTGAGACGAATCACTGCAGGCGCCTGGAGCGTATCGCCCCGCCACCTCCCTTCCCGCCGGTTCGATGCGGCGCCGAGTCCCGCTTGATGCGAGCCGCCGAAATGCCGTTTTCGCGGCGATTGCCAACTATTCGAGGACTCCCGACGGTTGCTAGCACTGCTGGCATCGGATTTGCCTAGGTGGTCCCCGAGTCAGAGGCGGACTGCGCCGGGCCGACCGGCCCCCGGTGCGGAAAGGGTCCCCGTGCCCACGGGGCGAGGGACGGGCCGGCGAGTGAGGTTTTCCGCGCGCCAGCGCGGCCAGAGTGAGCATTCACGGAGGGATTTCATGGCTTCGAGCCATTCGCGCTCTCGTTCTACCCGTCGATCCACCGTCGTCGCCGTCAACGCCGCTCCGTCCTCGCCGGAGGAGGTGCACGGCATCGCAGCAGGCTTCCATGCCTTGGACGCTCGCTTGGCCGGCAGCAGGGCGACGCGCCATGCGGCTCGCCTGATCGGCGTCGTGGGCGCGATCTTCGCGCTGGTGTTCACACCGATCGCCGAACGGCGGCAGGCGTGCGCCGCCGATCTGCTCGCCGGATGGGATTTCCAGACGACGACGACCGGCGGCACCGCGGTCGCTGCCTCGCCGGCGACGCCCAAGGTGTACCTCGCCAACTTCGGCACCGGCACCCTCTACCTCGATGGCCAATTCGGCTCGAGCAGTTGGTTCGTCCCCACGACGGGCAGCACGAACACGGAACTCAACGCCTTCAGTGGTAGTAACCTCAACACCGCGTTCACGGTCGGCGGAGCCTCGGGAACGATGAGCACCGTCACCACTTCCCCCGCGGCGCTCGCGCTGCTCGGCGGAGCGGGAACATCCCCGGCTGCCAACGGCAAGTCAGCGGTGTTCCAATTCTCGATGACCGGCAAACAGGACCTCGCGGTCAGCTACGCGACGCAACGCACCAGCACGGGCTTTAACAGCCAGTTGTGGGAATCAAGCACCGACGGCACCACGTGGTCGACGCTGACGACAGTCTCGAGCATTCCCACAACCTTCGCCGTCACCACCCTGCCCAACGTCACGTCGCTCAACAACGCCGCGACGGCGTTTCTGCGTGTCACGTTCACTGGCGCGACGGCGTCGTCGGGCAACAACCGCCTCGACAACATCCAGTTCAACACGAATCCATTCACACCACCGTCGTCGGTCTACACATGGACCGGCAACGGCGCCGGCGGCACCTGGGCCGACGGGCAGCCGGGGAGTTTCGGCACGACCTACACCAACAGCCTCACGAGCCAGGTGACGTTCCAGGGCACCGGTGAGACCGTCACGGTCGCCAGCGGTGTCCAGGCCGGCACGGTGGCCTTCGCCCCCTCGAGCGGCGCGTACACGCTCAGCGGCGGATCGCTGGAATTGGGGGTGGGCAACAATCTGTCGGTGGCGGCGGGCAGTGCCGCCACGATCGCTACGGCCATCTCCGGCACGGCGGGACTCACCAAGATCGCCGCCGGCACCGCCACGCTCTCCGGTGCCAACTCGTTCACAGGTCTGGTGACGATCAACGAAGGCACGGTGGTCATCGGCTCCGACGGCGCGCTGGGGAACGTCGCCAACGACCTCTCGATCAACGGGACGCTGCAGACGACGTCGTCGCTCACCCTCGGCGACGGTCGGTCCGTGACCGGCAACGGAGCGCTGGCCATCGCCCCGGGGACGGTGCTCACCGTCGCCGGTCCGCTGTCG
>JBJSXB010000053.1:0-12133 GCA_046086245.1 Planctomycetaceae bacterium
GTCGCGAGCCGTCTCGGCGGGCTGCCAGCCGCCGTCGTGCTGTCCGGTCATGGCGAGTTTCTCGCCCGCCGCGCCCTCGACCGTGTCGGCTGGCAAGGGCAGCTGGTCTCGTTGGGGGCGCGGCTGGGGTCGGCGATCGCCCGGGTGGCGCCGGCCCATGCGCTGGCGCTGGTCGCCCTCGGGGAGCTGCGATGAATCCGGCCCGCGGATGGGATGCAGGCGTCGGCGTGGCGGGCGCCGCCGACCGCCCGGCGGTGGTGAAGTGCGGAGGCAGCCTGCTGTCGGGCGTCGGCTGGCAGACGCGGCTGCGGACGCTCCACGACGCACTCGACTCCGCCGGATCACCGCTGCTGGTGGTCGGCGGGGGGGCGATCGTCGACGGTCTGCGTGCCATCGATGCGGCGTGTCCGCTCGATCCGACGCTCGTCCACGACCTGGCCATCGGCCTCCTCGGGACGACCGCCCGCCTGGTGGCGGCGGCGCTCGATCTCCCGGTCGTCGTCGAGGCGAACGGAGGAGGCGTCCTCGACGTCGCGACCCACCTTGCCGTGACGGGACAGACGTTGCCCGTCGGGTGGCATGTCACGAGCGATTCGATCGCGGCACGGGTTGCGGCGGCATCGGGCAGGCCGCTGGTGCTGCTGAAGAGCGTCCCGCCACCGCCGCTCGATCCCCACGTGGTGGCCGTGCGGGGCTGGGCCGCCGCCGTCGCGGCCACCGGGTGGGTCGACCCCTGGTTTCCAGCGGCGGCCGCGCCACTGCGATCGATCACCTGGGCCAGTCCGACCCGCTGACGGCACCGGCGGTGTCAGTCCCACCAGCACGGGCCGTTCGCGCCGCGCTCGGCAAGGGCGCCGGTGCGGATGGCGACGAGTGCGGCGTCGATCGCATGCTCGGCGGAGGCGAATTGCCAGGGCTGGAAGGAAACGCCTCCCGACGCGGTCACCACCCAGTTCATGCCGCGCTTCTGGCCGCGGGCCACCGTCGGCACCGTCGCGGGAGCCTCGTAGGTGGGGAGGCGCACCGCCTCGGGGTCGAGCAGTCGCCCGAGATCGAGCCCGGCACGCTGGTCGAGTTGACGGCCATGGATCAGGGCGGCGACGACGGCCAGATCGACGCAGTTCTCCAATTCCGCGAACACCGGCTGCTTCGCCGCGAGTTCGTCGTAGCGTTCGCTGAAGGCCGCACACCAGCGCCGCGCCGCCGGATCGGCAGCGCCGGCACCGCGTTGCGGCCCGTCGGCACCGAACAGGTCGGTTTCCGTGAGGCAGGTGATCTTCCGGCCGGTGATCTGCCAGGCAAGTTCGTCGGGATCGCGCGCGATCGGATCGTAGGAGGCCTCGAGCCAGAAGCGGGGCAATGTCGCCGCCGCCGGCGCGTTCGGCGGGAGCATGGCGACATAGCTGCTCAGGCCGGGGATTCCCGACTCGTCGAGGCCCATCCCCAACCGCTTGAGCCGATAGTCGGCGGCGACGAGCACCCGCGCGAAGCGGCTGTCGGCCGGCACGCCGCCGACGGTCACGCGTTGTGGTCCGAGGAGTTCCTCCATCCGCTGCAGCGTGCCCTCCGGCTCGCCGATCGTCCGCTGGCTCGCGAGGAACTGGCGCAGCCGCGCCACCCCCTCGGGAGCCGGATCGATCGAGCACCGCATGCCGCCATCGCGTGCCCCGTCGATCGCGCGCAGCGCAACGATCAGATCCTCCAACTGCAGCAACGGCCGACGGCTGCCGGTCGCCACGACGTTGCCGGCCGCATCGACGACGGCCGCATCCGCCGGTCCGGCGAGGACGATGTCGTGTCCTTCAGGATCGACGAACACGTGGGTGATCCGTTCGAGCCCTCCGAGGAAGAGGATCTCGGGTGCCAGCGGCTTTCCGCCTTTCACCGCGGCGTCCACCGCGGCCGCCACCCGTGCCAGTGACACTTTCCGCAACCCGTCGCCCCGCGCGGCGTGGATGCCGCCGTTGGCCAGGGCGGCGCGTCGCTGCGCCGACAGTGTCTCGGCGGCGCCCGGCTCGAGATTCCGCACGATGCCGGCGGCGTCGATCGAGATGCCTCCCACCGCCTGGCCGAAGCCGAAGCCACCGAACTGCGCACGCGCTGGGAACGCCGGCAGCAGTGCCAGGAGGGTGATCAAGGCCGCCGAGCGCAGCGAGTTGGCGGGGCGCGGGTGTTCGGCGGCGGACAGCGGCTTCATGGACAGCCTCCGGCTGACGGGTGGGGGCATCCGAGCCCCCTGAGACCAACGTGTCGACGGGGCATGCTAGTCTTCCCCCGTTGCCCGCGGCAAACCCGATTACCGGCCGCGAAACCCGCCGTTCCGGCCCCCGACGCCGCCATCGTCCCCCCTGGACCCCACCCCTCGCCAAGGGCGGTCCGGTAGCCGATCATGCCGAAAGACGGCCCGCACCGGTCCGTCATCCCGTCGAGCGCCATGGTCAGCCACGCCTACCTCCTGCTCCGCGATGCCGACGACCAGCCGACCGCCCTCCGCCTCACCCCGGGGCGCACGGCGACCCTCGGCCGGGCGTCGAGCAATTCCGTCGTCATCCGTGACGAGCGTGCGAGCCGCTGCCACGCCGAGGTGTTCGTCGCCGACGGGGCGTGGCGCGTCAGGGATCTCGAGAGTCGCAACGGCACGCGGGTGGGCGGGCAACCGGTGAGCGGCGAACGCGTGCTCGCCCCGGGTGACGTGATCCGGATCGGCAAGACCGAGATCGCCTTCGGGCTCGGTGATCCCCCGACCGATCCCGCGGTCGGCAGCGTCGCCGCCGGCAGCGGGATGTCCACCGATCACCTGCCGGACGTCCTCCAGCAGTGGCACGCGTCGATCACGCATCGGCGCACGGAAACCCGGCTGCTCGACGCGATGCGCGACTCGGCCGGGAGCGTGCCCCGGGTGGGGCAGGCGGCGGCGGAGCTGTGCCGGCTCGCCTTCGCCCTCGGACAGGCGGGTGACACGCGTTCCCTCGCCGAGATCGCCCTCGGCACGGCACTCGAGGGCTCGGGGTGCTCGCGGGGGGTCGTGCTCCTACCCGACACGATCGGTGCCGCGCCCTCCTCCGGCAAGACGACCGCCAGTGCGCTGGAGGCGGTGGCGGCGATGCCGGCCCCGTGGCCGGCGGCGGAGATTCCCCGGGCCGCGGCCGCGGCGGTGCTGCGCATGAACGAGGCGATCGTCGCCCGCGACTCCACCCTCCGGCCCGGCACCGTCTCCAGCATGTCGGTGCCGATCCGCGCCGAGGGGGAGACCGTCGGCGTGATGCATCTGGAGCGCCGGCCGGGCGAACGCGAGGGCACGCCCGACGACCTGGAGTTCCTCCTCGCGGTGTGCAACGCGCTGGGGATGGCGCTGGCCAATCTGCGGACCCGCGAGATGCTGTCGGCCAAACTCGCGACCACCGTCGACGAGAACGCGCGGCTCAAGGCCCGGCTCCGCGAGGAGTCGCGGATGGTCGGGGTGAGCCGTGCTTTGGGAGTGATCGTCGGCCAGATCGGCCGCGTGGCATCGACGAAGGCCACGGTGCTCGTGCGGGGCGAAAGCGGCGCGGGGAAGGAATTGGTGGCCCGGGCGATTCACGAGGCGAGCGAACGGCGCGCCGGACCGTTCGTCTGCCTCAACTGCGCGGCCCTGTCGGAGACGTTGCTGGAGAGCGAGCTGTTCGGGCACGAGAAGGGGGCCTTCACCGGGGCCACCGAGCGCAAGGTGGGCAAGTTCGAACAGGCCCATCGCGGCACGATCATGCTCGACGAGATCGGAGAGATGAGCCCCGCCATCCAGGCGAAGTTCCTCCGCGTGCTCGAGGGTCATCCTTACGAGCGGGTCGGCGGCCATACGCGGGTCCAGGTCGACGTCCGGGTGGTGGCCGCCACCAACCGCGACCTCGAGAAGGCGGTCGAGGCGGGGGAGTTCCGCCGTGATCTCTACTTCCGCCTCAAGGTCGTCGAGATCGTCGTACCGCCCCTCCGGCACCGTGTCGACGATATCGAGCCGCTCGCCCGCCACTTCCTCGAACGCTTCGCCGCCGAGACGGGGCATCCGGTTCGCGATTTCACTCCGGCCGCGCTCGAGGCGATGCGCAGCTATCACTGGCCCGGCAACATCCGCGAGCTGCGCAACTGCGTCGAGCGCGCCGTCGTGCTCTCGTCCGGGGGCCTCGTCGACGTCCATGAACTCGGCTTCAGCGACCTCGGCTCGACCGGCGATACCGGCCGGGTCGCCGCCGCGGCACCGCGTTATGTCGCCGCGACCCTCGAGGAGGTGGAGCGCCGGCACGTGATGGCCACGCTCGCGGCGACCGCCGGCAACAAGACGAAGGCCGCCGCGATCCTCGGCATCGAGCGATCGACGCTCGATCGCAAGCTCGCCCGCTGGGCCGACGATCGCCCGTCGCGGGGCGGCCGTGACCAGCCGGCCTGAAGGCCGTCGTCCGTTCGGCCGCCGTTCACTCGATGCCGAAGTACCTTTTCCAGGCGGCGACGTCGGCCGGCTCGGGAGGTGGCGGCTTACCCTCGGTCCCGCGCCGCGCCGCGCGGGACCGTGCCCTCCGTTCCGCGAGCCACTCGTCGGCTCCGATGGCGGTGGCGCGCCGCCGGCGCGCCGCCGCCTGCAACCGCCGATCCCCCGATACGACCACGAGGCTGCCGGGTGCGTCGTCGCCGGCGACCAACTCCTCGATGAGGGAGTCGGCGTCGGGATATTCGCGGGCGAACCAGACGCGGATCCCGTGGTGGAGCGTGCGCCCCGGCAGTCCGTCGGGCGCACGTGCCGCGTCGAACACGACGATGCAGTCGTCGGCCTCGGGACCGAGCCACTCCAGCAGCGCGTCGAGCAGGGCGAGGCGTGACTGCTCGAATCCCCGCGGCCCGCGCTCCGCGCCGAACACGCCCGACGCGTGGAGCAGGTTGTAGCCGTCGATGATCAGCGTCACCGGGCCCTCCCTCGCCGGTCGGGAGTCAAACCGGCTGTGGCCGCCGGTACTTCACCCGGCCGGCGACGATCGTCGCCACCGCGCGGCCGCGGAGCGTCCAGCCGTGGAACGGCGAATTGACGCTCTTCGAGCGGAAGTCCGCCACGTCGACTTCCCAGGTCGTCTGTGGATCGATGACCGTGATGTCGGCGACGGCGCCGGGCCGGAGGGTACCCCGCGGGACGCCGAGGATTCGCGCCGGGGCCGTACTCATCGCGTCCACCAACCGCGGCCAGTCGATGCGTCCGGTGGCTACCAGGCGGGTGACCGCGAGGCCGACCGCCGTCTCCAGTCCGACGATCCCGAACGGCGCCCGATCGAGTTCGAGCATCTTCTTCTCGCGCGAGTGCGGGGCGTGGTCGGTGGCGATGCAGTCGATCGTCCCGTCGGCGAGGCCGGCGACGATCGCCTCGACGTCGGCCGCCGTACGCAGCGGAGGGCTCATCTTGCAGTTGGCGTCGAACCCGCGAAGGGCTTCGTCGGTGAGGGTGAAATGGTGCGGGCACGCCTCCGCCGTGACACGGATGCCCCGCGCTTTCGCATCGCGCACCAACTGCACGCCGCCCGCCGTCGAGACGTGCATCACGTGCACCCTCCCTCCGGTGGAGGCCGCGAGGGCGAGATCGCGGCCGATCATCACCTCCTCGGCGGTCGCCGGCATGCCGCCGAGACCGAGCGACAGCGACACCAACCCCTCGTGCATCACCCCGCCGCGGGTCAGTTCCAGCACCTCCTCGTGGGCGAGGATCGGCACGTCGAACATCCGGCAGTACTCGAGCGCCCGTCGCATCAGTTCGGCGTCGTAGACCGGGGCGCCGTCATCGCTGAACGCCACCGCGCCCGCTTCGAACAACGCCCCGATGTCGGCCAATTCCCTGCCGGCCCGTTCGCGGCTGACGCAGCCGACGACGAACACGTTGCAGGCATCGGCGCGGGCCGCTTTCTGGTGGATGAAGCCGACGGCGGCCTGGGTGTCGATCGGTGGCTCGGTATTGGGGATGCAGGCGACGCTGGTGAAGCCGCCGGCCAGCGCCGCGCGCGTGCCGCTCTCGATCGTCTCGTCCTCCTCGCGCCCCGGCTCACGGAGGTGCACATGCATGTCGACCAGTCCCGGCGCGACGATCATCCCTGCGGCGTCGAGTGACTCGTCGGTCGGTCCGGTCGCCCGGCCGATCGAGGCCACGACGCCGTCGCGCACCAGCAGATCGTCGATCCGGTCGATCCCCTGCGAGGGATCGATCACACGGCCGCCGCGGACGAGAAGCGTGCCCATCACCCCTTCCCTTCCGTCGCCGCCGCTCCGCGCGGCGCGCAGGTCAGCCACAGCACGCCCATCCGGACCGCCAGTCCGTTGGTCACCTGGTCGAGGATCACCGACTGCGGGCAGTCGGCGACGTCGGCCGTCATCTCGACTCCGCGGTTGATCGGTCCGGGCGCGAGGATCAGGAGATCGGGGCGGGCACGTCGCATCCGCTCGCCCGTCATCGCGTAGAGGGCGGCGTATTCGCGGACCGAAGGGAACGGCCGCGTGTTCTGTCGCTCGAATTGGATCCGCAGCAGGTTGAGCACGTCGCAACGAGGGATGATCGCGTCGAGGTCGTGCGACACCTCCGCCCCCAACTCCGCCCAGTGGCGCGAGACGAGCGTCGGCGGTCCGCAGAGGATCACCCGCGCCCCGAGCTTCAGCAGGCCATGGAGATTCGACCGCGCGGTGCGACTGTGGGCGATGTCGCCGACCAGACCGACCGTGCAGTTGGCGAGGCTCCCACGCCGCTCGCGGATCGAGAAGATGTCGAGCAGACCTTGCGTGGGGTGTTCGTGCGGCCCGTCGCCGGCGTTGATCACCCCCACGTCGAGATGCCGCGCCAGCAGGTGGGGTGTGCCCGGCGTGGCATGGCGGACCACCACCGCGTCGATGCCCATCGCCTCGAGGTTGCGGGCGGTGTCGATGAACGACTCCCCCTTGGCGAGGCTGCTGGCCGACGTCGAGAAGTCGACGACGTCGGCACCGAGTCGGCGGGCCGCCAGCGCGAAGCTGGTGCGCGTGCGGGTCGAGTTCTCGAAGAACAGGTTGACGATCGTGCGTCCGGCGAGCGCGGGCAGTTTGGACCGGCAGCCGTCGGTGGCCTCCTTCAACCGTGCGGCGGTGTCGAGCAGCAACTCGATCTCCGCGGCCGACAGTCGCTCGAGGTCGAGCAGATGCCGATGCCCCCAGGCGGGGGGCGGCGTGTCGGCTGCGAGGCTGGGTCGGGACATGTGGGAAAAGGACGACGGCTGGGCGGATGCCGCCCCGGTGCCGGGCGACACGCCGCTTTCCGGGAAGGCGGTCGCGATTCTACCAGCCGCCCGTGGCGGGGAGCGGAGATGGCCTTGCCTCGCCTCCGCACCCCCTTCTACCCTCCCGCCCCGATCCGGGATTCGGCATTTCCGCGGCGGATGGCGCACGCCACCGCGGCACACTCCGGGAGTCAGACCGCGATGGCCAGCCAGTCATCCGTTTCCTTCGGCCTGCGTACGGGGACGACCGGCCCGCGCACGACGGAAGCGTCGCCATCGGCCGGATGGGCGTGGCCGAACGAGCCGCTGATCCTCGGGATCCTCGCACCGCTGGTGTTCCAGGTCGGGTGCACCTCGGCGATCACGTCGGCGACCGTCCGCGAGGCGTTGCGGCAGACCGCCGCCCGCGTCTCGACCTCCGATCATGCCGCCACGTCGCAGCCCGACGAACCGGCGGGCGAGCCGGCGGAGGCCATCGCCACCGGCGACCCCGTGCGCCCCGTCGCCGACGAGAGCGAATCCGCCGCCCCGGTTCCGTCGCTGGAAGAGGCGATCGCGCGGGCGGAGGTCCGGCTGGCGGACGATGGCGGTCTGGATGCCACGACCCGTGGCGTCCTCGTGCAGACGCTGCAATCGACCCGGCCGCGCGACTGGCCGGCGATCGTCGACGAGTTCGTGGCCGTGCTCGAGGACGGTCGCGCCGCCAGCGGCGCACAGACCGCCGTGGCGACCGCGCCGTCCCCGGTGGTGAACGCCACCACACCGCCCCCCGCCGCCGACCCGGCGCCGCTCCGCTTCCCGGAGTCGGCCGCGACGATGGCGGCTCCCGAACCGCCGCCCGCGGCTCCCGCGCTGCTTCCGACCACGATCCGCGCCGCCCGTCCGATCATTCGTCCGGCCGGCGCGGTGGTGGCCGCCGCCCACATCGAGCTCGTCGACGACGAGCCTCCCGTCGACGCCGGCGGCCGCGGCGACCCGACGCTGCCGCCGGCGGCCGCCAGCGCCGCACGGGGCGACGGGCCGGTCGTGCAGAATGCCTGCTTCGCCACCCGCGTCCGGGCATGGGGAGTGGTCGACCGCTTTCCGCAGGCCGCGTTCCGCGCCGGCCAGGAGGTGATCGTCTACTTCGAACTGGAGCAGCTCGTGGCCCGTCCGTCGGCGGCCGGCCATACGACCGGCGTCGATACCGTCTTCAGGCTCGTCGGCGCCGACGGCACGGTGGTCGAGGAGTGGACGTTCGCACCGCTGGTGGAAACCTGTCACGCCCCGCGACGCGATTACTTCGTGCGTTACTTTCTCACCATGCCGGAGGGAGTGCCGGCGGGCCAGTACCGTCTCGAGTTCCTCGTCAGCGACACGCTCGGCGGCGCCTCCACCGAGGAAGCGCTCGACCTGGAGATCGTGCCGCGCTGACCCGGGCTGGCTGATCGCCGCCGATCGCATCGCAACGGTGTCCGGTCCGCAGCGGTGTCCGGGCTGTGCGGCGGCGTCACGGACGCGGTGGCGGGGCCGCGATTGGCTCGGGGCGGGGAGCCGCGTCGGCCGGAAGCGTCGGGAGCCAATCGGCAGCCAGCGGGACCGCGGCCGGCGCGTCGTCGTCCGGGGGGAAGGCGTCGAGCTGGAGCAGATCGGCGATCGTCACGGCGCCCTGCCAGCGGTCGGCCTGCGACTCGACGAACGCCAGTTCGGTCTCCGTGAGGATTTTCTGCGCCTGCAGCAGGCTGAGGAAGGTGATCTCGCCGCGCGCGTAGAGCGTCTGCGTCAGGGCCACCGTCTCGCGTGCCTTGGGAAGGATGCGCGTCTCGTACCAGGCGGTCAGCTGCTGCGCGGTGCGATAGCGGGCCAGCGCTTCGGCGGCCTGGGTGGCGAGATCGAGTTCGATGCCGCGGAGCGTGGCCCGCGCGGAGGCGATCTCGGCCCTCGCGGAGCGGATGTTGCCCTGGTTGCGGTCGAAGAGCGGCACCGCGGCCATCACCTGGAAGATGCCCTGGTCCTGTGGGGGATAGTCGACCTGCCGCTGGTAGCCCCCCATCACGTTCACGTTGGGGATCGGCTGCGCGACCGCGCGTTCGAGAGCCCACTGGTTCTGTGCCACCGTGGCTTCGGCCGCACGGGGTTGGGCGTTGACGCGCACGACCGCCTCCTGGAGCCCCTTGAGCTCGAAGTCGGGCAGTCGCCGGTAGAGGTCGGCGCGGATCCGGCCGACGTCGGCGCGCGGCAGCCCGACCGCGGCGCTCAGTTGCCGCCGGCCGGTTTCGATGAAGACGGCGGCGTTGAGCAGCCGTGCCTCGGCGCGGTCCCGTTCGATGCTCCAGAAGAGCACGTCGGCGCGCGTGCCCTCACCCGCCTCGGCGAGCTGCCGGCCGATCTCGTAGGAACGGGTCGAGATGTCGAGCAGCAGCGTGTAGATCTCGGCGCGCCGTTGGGCGACGGCGAGGTCGTAGAAGGCGGCGCGGACACCCCTGAGCACCTCGTACCGCGCGCGGATCAGTTCGTATTCCGTCCGCTGCACCTCGCGGAGCGCGGCTTGCTGTGCGAGCCGCAGTTTGCCGGCGGTGACGATGTCCTGGCTGACGAACCCGTTCCATTGGCTGAAGGCGCCGGCGGCCTGCGGAGACGCGCCGGCGAGCATCGGGTTGGGGTAGAGCCGTGCCTGCACCGCCTTTCCGCGGGCCGCCTCCACCGCCGCTCTGGCTGCCCGCAGTTTTGGATGGCTCTGCTCCGCGAAGGCCACGAACTCCTCGAGCCGCCGCGGCGTCGGGCCATGCCAGGGATCGACGCCGACCTGCGGCGGATTCGCCTCGTCGGCCACCGTGCCAAGCGGAACGCCCGGTTCCTCGATCCGGAGCGGCTGTGGCGGGGCCTTCCACTCGACCGCAAAGGTCGGAATGACCGCTGTCGTGAGGCTCACGGCGGCCACCACGGCTCGAAGGCAGCGATGCATGCGACCCGCGGGCAGCCGAGGGAATCCCATCAATCGATCTCCAGAAATGCGAAACACGGTTCCGCGTTCTTGGAGATCGACCCGCATCCCTCACCGAATCAGCAAAACAGCCAGGGTTTGCCCGGCTTGACGAACGGCCGCGGCAGGGCCCGCCCGCCCTGTTGGACGGCGCAAGCGAGGGGGCCGAGGGGAGACGACGTCAGGCCAGATCGCGATCCTGGAAGAGGACCAGCGCCACGAGCAGGGCCACCGTCGCGTAGAGGCCGGCATAGAGTGTCGCCCAGCCCAGGTAGCCCCAGGGCACGGGCACGCCGCCAACGACGGCCGCCTCGATCGTGAAATGCTCGAGCAACGGCAGGAGCGTGGCGAAGAGCTGGCCTACGAACCGCACGATCGCGAATTTTCCGACGCTCGATTGCACGATCAACGGCACGAGGTGGCCCAGCGCGTAGACCGTGAAGCAGACGATGAGGTTCGGCACCATGCCCAGCCTCGTCGAGACGGCGAGGCTCACCGACGCCAGCAGGATCGTCTCGAGGAACGAGAGCACGAGGCCCGGAACGATGGTGATCATCTCGGCGGCGCAGTCGCTCCAGAGCGGTTCGGTCTTGGAGCTTTCGCGGGCATCGTAGACGACTTTCAGGCTGGTCGTGGCCAGGAGGATGCTTCCAAGAATGAGAAAGACCAGGGCCGCCACGAGCACGAGCCCGGCGTACTTGCCGAAGACGAATTGCCACCGGCGGACCGGCTTCGAAAGAACCGTGAGCGCCGTGCGACCTTCGATCTCGTCGGCGACCGCCACGCTGGCGGTCCAGATTACGACCAAGAGCGCGAGCACCTTGATCAGCGTGAGGCCGCTGTCCTTGAGCATTTTCACGTCCTCGCCGAACGTGTTGTAGGGAATGACGATGAAGGTCATCAGGAGTACGGCGCCGGCGACGAGCGCCACGGCGAAGACGGGCTGACCGATCGCCTCCTTCGTGGTCGCCGCCGCGATCGCCGCCATCCGTCGCGGCAGCAGTCGAAAAGCGGCGTAGGCCCCGGCGATGGAGAGCAGGACGATCGCCGTCCACGGCAGGATCGCCACCTGCGGGAACTCGGGCGCCAGCCGCCAGCGAACCGACAATTCGACCGGCGATTCCGAGGCATTGGTCGCCTCGAGTTTTGCACGCTGGCCCAAGAATGGATTCGTGGCTCCGCCCGCTCGCTTCCATGTCCAGGGTTCGTTGACCGCGAGCTCGACATCGGGAACCTTCGTCAGCGCGAATCCCTCGATCGGCTGCTGGGTGCGGACGAGCAGCGGCGCGGCGCTCCGCAGTTCGAACGAGGCAAGCTCCTGCGGCCGCAGGTCGAGTGGAATCTCCTGCAGCGTCGCCTTCGGGGCGACCGTGATCGTCCGTGATTCCTCGCCGGCTGTGGCGAGCCGTCCCAGCGACCGGGCGATCGAACGGACCGGCACCAGGGGCGTGAAGGCGATGGCGACCGCCGACATTGCAACGAGCAACCATGCGAAGGGGCCGAGAAAGCCGTCGTTGATGCTGCCGCGGGCCTCGGCCGCCTGGCGCGGATTGAACAGGCGGAGGAGCGCCCATGCGAGGAGAATGACGAGCGTCGCGATGAGAGCCCCGGTGCCGAGGAGCCACAACGGCGGCAGGGCGATCAACCAGCGGTTTGCAAAGAGCGGAGCGATGGGAAGCATGAAGTCGTTCCTTCCAAGACCTTTGGAATCGTCAGTCTGACTCCGATCCGGCCAAATTGGAAGCGGCCGCCGTTCCAGGGCCAGCCAGCACCGTGGAGGCGGGCCCGTCGAGCGGCCAGCGGGCCAAGACGTCGTGGAGCTGGTCGAGGGTTATGGATTCCACGATCCGCAGGTCATCGGTCACCGAGCGATAGGTGCGCTCGTGGGCCCATTCCATCCCCAGGCTGAAAAGACGTCGCCGTG
>JBJSXB010000054.1:0-15938 GCA_046086245.1 Planctomycetaceae bacterium
GCCGACGACGTCCGCCTGCGGCCGCCGAAGGATCTCGACGGCTTCTTCCCATTCACCCCCCCGGCGACGCGCGAGGCATGGGAGGCACGGCGTGCCGAGGTGCGGCGCCGGATCCTCGTCGCGCAGGGGCTGTGGCCGGAGCCGACGAAATGCGATCCCGCTCCCTCGATCCACGGGACCGTCACGAAGGGACCGGGGGCGATCGGCAACGAAGGCACCGCCGGGTACACGGTGTCGCGGGTCTCGTTCCAGAGCCTTCCCGGCCTGTTCGTCACCGGCAACCTCTACCGCCCCGCCGGCCTCAAGGAGGGGCAGCGCGTCCCGGCCGTGCTCTTCGCCCACGGTCATTGGAAGGACGCGCGGCTCTCCGAGCAGGATCCGGCCGCGCTGCGCCGGGAGATCGCCGCCGGCGAAGAACGCTTCGAGCGCGGCGGTCGGAGCCGTTTCCAATCGCTGTGCGTGCAGCTGGCACGCATGGGCTGCGTCGTCTGGCAGTGGGACATGCTGTCCGACTCGGATGCGGTGCAGTTCTCGCGCGAGATCGTCCACGGCTTCGCGGTGCAGCGCCCGGAGATGAACCGGGCGGAACGGTGGGGGTTCTACAGCCCGCAGGCCGAATCACACCTCCAAAGCATCATGGGGCTCCACACCTGGAACGCGGTGCGCTCGGTCGATTTCGTGCTTTCCCTGCCCGAGGTCGATCCGCAGCGCGTGGCGGTGACGGGGGCGAGCGGCGGTGGCACGCAGTCGATGCTCCTCGCCGCGGTCGACGCACGCGTCGCCCTCTCCGGACCGATGGTGATGGTGAGCACGGCGATGCAAGGCGGATGCACCTGTGAGAACGCGTCGTTGCTGCGGGTGGGGACGGGCAACGTCGAGTTCGCGGCGCTGTTCGCGCCCAAACCGCAGATCATGAACACCGCCGACGACTGGACGCGGGAACTGGCGACGAAGGGTTTTCCCGACCTCGAGAAGGTCTACGCGCTGTACGGCGCGAAGGATGCCGTCGCGCTGAAACGCGGCGAGCACTTTCCGCACAACTACAACGCGGTCTCCCGATCGGCCTTCTACACGTTCCTCTCCCGCCACTTCGGCCTCGGGATGACCGAGCCGGTCGTCGAGCGCGACTACGAACCGCTGCCGCGCGCGGAACTCACCGTCTGGGATGCCGACCATCCCGCGCCCCAGGCGGCCGATCCCGACTTCGAGCGTGATCTGCTCGCGCGGCTTTCGGCCGATTCCACCGCGCTCGTCTCCGCCGCCGCGGGCAGCGACGCCGGCCTGCGCGACGTGGTGTGCCCGGCGTGGGCGACGGTCATCGGCCGGTCGTTCGAGACGGCGGGCGAGGTCGAGTGGCGTCTGGCGGACAAGACGGAGACCGACGGTGTCGTGCGGATGACCGGCTACCTCGCCAACACGACCCACGGCGAGGAGGTGGCGGTCACCTGGCTCCATCCCCGCTCCGGGAACGGCCGGGTCGTGATCTGGCTCGACGAAGGGGGCACCGCGGCGCTGGGGGCGGCGGATGGACCGCCGGCGGCCGTCCGTGATCTCCTCGCCGGCGGCACGACCGTCGTCGCCGCCGATCCCTTTTCGCCGCCGGCGGACGACGGCCGCCAGCGGGTGGTGAAGAATCCGCGGCAGGCACCCGCCTACACCTACGGCTACAACCACACCCTCTTCGCCCAGCGCGTCCACGACCTGCTCACCGTCGTCCGCTTCCTGCGGACCGCCCGGGTGGGCGACCATCCGCCGCCGCGGTCGGTCGCGCTCGTCGGCCTCGGCGCGCGCGGCCCACTGGTCGCCGCCGCCCGCGCGGTGGCGGGTCGGGCGATCGACCGGACGGCGCTCGACACCGGGGGCTTCCGCTTCGGCACGCTCGTCGACTACCGCGATCCTTGCTTCCTGCCCGGCGCCGGCAAGTATCTCGACGTTCCCGGGCTCCTCGCCGCCGGCATGCCGGGGCCGCTGTGGCTGGCGGGTGAGGACGCGATGCCGGCGTTGGCCGCCGCGGCGGCGCGGGCGGCCGGAGCCGCCGAGCCCCCGACACTGTTCGACGGCGATCGGGCCGACGTGGCGAAGGCCGCCGCCCACTGGGTGATGCGGTGACGCTCGCCCCGACGCCGTCACGCCCGCCCCGGCTGGCGCTAGGGATCGAAATTGGCGGAACGAAGCTCCAAACGGCGCTGGTCGACACGGCGGGCGTCGTGCACCGACGCAGCGCGGGGCGCGTCGACCACGGCGCCGGTGCGGAGGGAATCCGCGCGGTGCTGGCCCGACAACTCGCCGAGGTGCTCGACGCCGTCGGGGGGCGCCGCGGGGCGATCGCGGGAGTGGGTATCGGCTTCGGCGGCCCGGTCGATCGCCACGCCGGGGTCGTCGCCCACAGTTTCCACGTCGACGGCTGGGGCCGATTCCCGCTCGCGGAGTGGGTTCGCGACCGCTTGCCGGGGGTGCGCGCCGACGTGCCGGTGCGTTTGGAAAACGACGCCAACGCGGCGGCGCTGGCGGAGGCGACCGTCGGCGCCGGGCGTGGCCATCGCGTCGTCTTCTACACCAACGCCGGCAGCGGCATCGGCGCCGGGCTGACGATCGACGGGCGGCTCTACCACGGCCGCCCCAGCGGCGAGATGGAGCTGGGGCACCTGCGTCTCGCACCGGATGGCGGGATCCTCGAGGAACACGCGGCCGGATGGGCGATCGACCGCGCGGTGGCGGAGGAGGTGCGCCGCGACCCCGGGGGAATCCTCGGTCGCGGCGTCGCCGCGGGTGCGGCGCCGACGGCACGGTGCCTGCCCGCCGCCCTCGCCGTCGGCGACCCCGCCGCCGCGCAGATCCTCACGGCCGCCGCGGGGCATTACGCCCACGCGCTGTCGCATGTCGTCCATCTTCTCAATCCCGACCTGATCGTGCTCGGCGGAGGCGTGGCGGCGATCGGCGAACCGTGGCGTGCGGCCGTGGCGGCGCGCCTGTCCGGACTGCTGATGCGACCGCTGTGCCCGCCGCCACCGGTGGCGCTCGCCGCCCTCGGCGCGGACGTCGTGCCGGTGGGCGCGGCGCTGGTCGCTTGTGGCCCGCAGCCCGACGGGGCATGATCGGGGCGACGCCCGCGTCGTTCCGGAGGATTCCATGGCCAACACACCCGTCGTCGACTGGGTCTCCGCGTACGTCGACGGCCAGCGACGGGCGATCGCTTCGGTGCCCGTGGAGAAGATCGCGGCGGTGGTCGACGTCGTCCGCCGCGCCGGCCGTGACGGGCGACGGATCTTCATCTGCGGCAACGGCGGCAGCGCCGCCAGCGCGTCGCACTTCGTCACCGACCTGGGGAAGAACGCCTCCGAGGCGGCGGGCACGCCGTTCCGCTGCCTCTCGCTCGCCGACAACGTCGCCTGGATGACCGCTATCGGCAACGACTACGCCTACGAAGACGTCTTCGTCCGCCAGTTGGTCAACCATGCCGTACGTGGCGACCTGCTGATCCTCGTGAGCGTCAGCGGCAACTCCCCGAACCTCGTCAAGGTGGCCCAGTACGCGCGCCACGAGGGGATCGAGACGGTGGCCCTCGTGGGGGGCAAACGCGGCCGGCTCGCCGACCTCGCCGACCACGTGCTCGTGGTCGAGGATGTCCACTACGGCCGGGTCGAGGATGCCCACATGAACATCCTCCACATGATCTGCTACGCGGTCGTCGAACTGGGCGCCTGACGCCGCGGGGCACGTCCCCCGGACCGTCGCGGCCGGGCCGGCGCGCGGTCCGGGCGGTTTTCAATCGTCGGCGCGGCGGATTAGACTCGCGGCCGCAAGGCTTCGGTGGAAACCACCGCCGCCGCGTGCCGTCCACCGATCCGTTCCGCGATCTTCCGGAGGCTCCCATGGCCGAACGATCCGCGCCGCGTCGTCTCGAGACCACGGCCCGGGGCACGCGCCGCCGTTTCCTCACGCGGAGCGCCGGTGGCGCCGCCGCGGCGTCGGCGGCCGGGGCCCTGTTCACCCTGCGGGTACCGGCGGTCCACGCCGCGGGCGGCGATCAGATCCCGGCAGCGCTCGTCGGCTGCGGCGGACGGGGCGGCGGGGCCGCGGTCGACGCCCTCTCGGTGTCGGGCAAGCCGGTGAAGATCGTCGCCCTCGCCGACGTCTTCAAGGACCGGGCCGAGATCGTCCGGCGGTCGATCGGCGAACAGTTCAAGGACCAGGTCGACGTGCCCGACGACCGTGTCTTCATCGGCTTCGACGCCTACGACAAGGCGATCGACGCCCTCGAGCCCGGGGGCATCGCCATCTTCGCGACACCGGTCGCCTTCCGCGCCGCCCACTTCGCCAAGGCGATCGAGAAGGGCTGCCACGTGTTCATGGAGAAGCCGGTGTCGATCGACGGACCGAGCACCAAGCGGATCATCGAACTGGCCGCCAAGGCAGACGCCAAGAAACTCAAAGTCGGCGTCGGCTTGATGTGCCGCCACTGCGACCGCCGCCGGGAACTGGCCGACCGCCTGCGTGCCGGCGAGGCGGGTGAGTTGATGGATTTCCGCGGCTACCGCATGCACACCCCGGCGCAGAGTTTCGAACTGTTCCCCGGCCCCCCCGAGGGGCTCAGCGAGTTGCTCTGGCAAATCCGCCGCTTCCACGGCTTCCTCTGGGCGAGCGGCGGGATCTTCAGCGACTACTACGTCCATCACATCGACGAGGTGTGCTGGATGAAGGGTGGTTGGCCCGTGAAGGCGGAAGCGACCGGTGGACGTCACTACAAGGGTCGCCTCGACGATCAGAACTTCGACAATTATGCGGTCGAATACACGTTCGACGACGGCACGAAGTTCTTCTATTCCGGGCGTCACACGAAGAATTGCGACCAGAAGTTCGGGGTCTTCGGCCAGGGCACGAAGGGGGCGTTCACGATCTCCGCCAGTGGCCACTCGCCGGCGAAGTGCGCCATCTACAAGGGGCAGAAATCGGAGAAGGACAACCTCGTCTGGACCGCCGAGCAGCCGGAGCCGAATCCCTACCGTCGCGAGTGGGAGCACCTCGTGGCGGCGATCCTCGCCGACGAGCCCTACAACGAGGCGGTGCGCGGTGCCGAGGCGAGCCTCGCCACGGCGATGGGCCGAGTGGCGGCTCACACGGGCAAGGCGGTCTCGTTCGACGAATTGCTCAACAGCCCCGACGATCTGACGGCCGGCGTGGCGGCATTCACGGCCGACTCGAAGCCCCCGGTCACACTCGGAACGGACTTCACCTATCCGGTGCCGATGCCGGGACGGTTCAAGTACGAATACCACGACTGACCGCGACCGACGCCGAAGCATGCGACCGATCGTCCAAATCTCACTCGACCTGACCGACCTCGACGAGGCGCTGGCGACCGCGTCGATGGCGTTGGCTGCCGGCGTCGACTGGCTGGAAGCGGGGACACCGCTGATCCTCGCCGAAGGGTTGCACGGAGTGCGGGCCCTACGGGCGGCCTTTCCGCGCGTGCCCATCGTCGCCGACCTCAAGACCATGGACGGTGGCTACCTCGAGGCGGAAATGATGGCCAAGGCGGGCGCGACCCACGTGGTCGTGATGGCACGGGCGCACGAGGAGACGGTGAAGTGCGTCGTGCGCGCCGGTGCCGATTTCGGCGCGAAGGTGATGGGGGACAACATGGTGTGCCCCGACATGGTGGCCGGCGCGAAGTGGCTCGAGGATCTCGGCTGCGACTACATCGTCCATCACGTCGGCTACGACGAACGGCGCGGCATCGCCGCCGCCGGCCACCGCATGCCCAGCCCCCTCGACCGGCTCCGCGAGGTGGTCGCCGCCGTCCGCGTGCCGGTGCAGGCGGTGGGCGGACTGTCGCTCGAGCAGGCGATCGCATGCCCCACCTACGGCGCCCCCTTGGTGGTGCTCGGCGCGCCGCTCACCATCGACGCCGACGCCTTCCGCACCGCAGACGGCGACCTCGCCGCGTCACTGCGGATGATCTGTGACGCGGTCCACGCACAGCAGGTGCCGGTGCGGGGTGCCGGCCCCTGACGGGCCTCGTCGCGCGGCGCGGCGACCGTCGAATCCCCCCGAGGAGCAGCCATGCCGACCGCTGTCGTGAATTACGCCTCCGCGCGGGGATCGGTGGAACTGCGCGACGTCGCCGAGCCGGAAATCGGCGCCACCGATGTCCTCCTCCGCGTTGCCCACGTCGGTGTCTGCGGCAGCGACCTGCACCAGTGGACCGGCGACCACTCCTGGCACGTCAACTACCCGGTCGTGCTCGGCCATGAGTTCGGCGGCACGATCGCGGCGGTCGGCGCCGACGTCGGCGGCTGGGAGGTCGGCACCCGCGTGGTCAGCGAGACCGCCGCGGTCATCGATCCCGACTGCCCGCTGTCACGTCGCGGTCTCTACAACCTCGATCCCTCGCGGAAGGGCTTCGGCTACGGCGTGAACGGCGCGATGACCCGCTTGGTGCGCGTGCCGGCACGGATCCTCCATCGCATTCCCGACCACCTTCCCTTCGAGCAGGCCTGCCTCACGGAACCCTGCTGCGTGGCCTACAGCGCCGTCGTCCGGAACGCGCGGATCGAACCCGGCGACCGGGTGGTCGTGCTCGGTCCCGGGACGATCGGCATCCTCTGCGCGGCGATGGCACGACTGTGCGGTGCCGACGTGGCGGTGGTCGGGCTGGCCGGTGATGCCGCCCGCCTCGCCGTCGCCGCGCGGTACGGATGCGAGACGATCGTCGGCGACGCCCGCGATTGGGCGCTGGCCCGCGATGGCCTGGGCTGCGACGGCGTCATCGACGCCGCCGGGGCGAGCGCCACCCTGAAGACGGCGCTCGACCTCGTGCGGCCGGCCGGCTGGATCAGCAAGGTGGGCTGGGGCCGTGATCCACTCGGTTTCAGCCTCGATCCGCTCGTGCAGAAGAACGTCACGCTCCAGGGCAGCTTCAGCCACAACTGGCCGATCTGGGAACGCGTGATCGCGCTGCTGGCGTCGGGGCGGCTCGACGTGCGCCCGATCATCGGCGGCGTATGGCCGCTCGACAAGTGGCACGACGCCTTCGAGCAGATGCATGCCGGTGCGGTGGTGAAGAGCGTGCTCGCCCCGGCGTGAACCGACGCGGAGAGCGATCGTGACCGCGCGGGCCACCGGCAGCGAAGCGGCAGGCGACGTCGTCGTCCACGGCGGCACGCTCGTTCTTCCCGATCGACTCGTGGACGACGGGGCGATCGTGGCCCGGGGCGGGCGCATCCACGCCGTCGGCCGGCTCGGCACACTCCCGCGCGGCCCGCGGCGGATCGACGCCGGGGGCGGCTTCATCGCCCCCGGATTCATCGATCTACACGTCCACGGCGGCGGCGGGGCCGACTTCATGGACGGCACCCCGGCGGCGGTGCGCCAGGCGCTCTCCACCCACGCCCGTCACGGCACCACCACGCTCTTCCCGACGACGACCACCGGCGCGCCCGGGCGGATCGTCGCCATGCTCGACGCCTGCCGCACCGTGCGTGACGCGTGGCAGCCGCCACAGGGCGCCCGGATCGCCGGTGTGCACGTGTACGGCCCCTACTTCGCCGCCGACAAGGTGGGGTGCCATCCCGCGTCCGGACGCCGCGACCCGAGCCCCGACGAGTATCGGCGCTGGTTTCGCGACGGGTCGGTGCGGATCGCCACCTGCGCCGCCGAACTTCCCGGCGCCGCCGCCTTCTACCGGACCGCGGCGCGGCGCGGTTGCCTCGTCACCTGCGGCCATTCCAACGCCACCTGGCGGGAGATGGTGGCGGCGTTCGCGGCCGGCGTCCGGCACGTCGACCACTTCTGGTGCGCGATGAGTTCGGTGGCATCGCTCCGCGCCCGGCATGGCACGCCGATGCAGGCGGGGATGGAGCAGTTCGTGCTCGCGACGCCGGCGATGAGCACCGAGGTGATCGCCGACGGCGCCCACCTCGCCCCCGAATTGCTCCGCTTCGCGCTGGCGATGCTCGGACCGGACCGGCTCTGCCTCGTCACCGACTCCAGCCGCGCCCTCGACATGCCCGCCGGGCGTTACCGTTTCGGCCACGAGGCCGACGGCTCCTGGTTCGTGAGCGACGGTACGGTCGGCCGCGCGGGCGGATCGCTCGCCAGCTCGGTGGTCGGCATGGACCACTGCGTGCGGACGATGCGCGACGCCACCAACGCCGATCTGGCCACCGTGATCCGACTGGCGAGCCTCACCCCCGCCACCCGCGTCGGCATCGGGAGCGACACCGGAAGTCTCGACGTCGGCAAGCGGGCCGACGTCGTCGTGTTGTCGAGGCGGCTCGCCGTTCGCCGCACGATCATCGGCGGCGTGCCGCTCGACGCCTGATCGTCCCCCCCGGCCGACGCTATCATCGTGGCGTCGTGGAGAACCGTGCCATGCGCCTGATCGACAAGGTCGTGCTCGTCACCGGCAGTGCCACCGGCATCGGCCGCGGCATCGCGCTGCGCGCGGCCGCCGATGGGGCCCGGGTGGTGGTCCACGGCCTCGAAGAGGATCTCGTCGCCGCCGTCGTCGCCGAGATCGACGCCCTCGGCCGGGGTCCGGGTCGGCGTGCGGTGGGCCACGTCGGCGAACTCGCCGACGCCGATCGCCCCCGGGCGCTGGTCGACCTGGCCATCGACCGCTTCGGTCGCCTCGACGGCCTGGTCAACAATGCCGCCGCCGTGCTCACCGGCGACGTCCACTCGACCGACGCGGCGCTCTTCGAGCGGATCATGCGCGTCAACGCCCTGGTGCCGCTGCTTCTGATCCAAGCGGCGCTGCCGCACCTCCGGACGACGCGGGGCTGCGTCCTCAACATCGGCAGCGTCAACGCCTGGTGTGGCGAGCCGAACCTGCTCCCCTACGCGATGTCGAAGGGGGCGCTGATGACGCTGACGCGCAACCTCGGCGACGTGCTCTTCCGTGAGGACGGCATCCGCGTCAACCAGATCAATCCCGGCTGGGTGCTCACGGAGAACGAGTCGCGCCGCAAGCAGGCGCAGGGCTTCGATCCCGACTGGCAGGCGCGCATCCCGCGCGACTTCGCCCCCTCGGGCCGGCTGTTCACCCCGGCGGAGATCGCCGCCGTCGCCGTCACCTTCCTCGCCGACGACGCCGGGCCGGTGAGCGGTCAGGTGTGCGATCTCGAGCAGTATCCGTTCTTCGGCCGCAATCCCCTCAAGCATCTCGATCCCCGAGCAGGCGACGCGACGCGATGACACGCTCCCCTCCCGTGCCGCACCGACCACGGCTCGCCGCGTTTCCCAAGGCCTACATGCAGGCTCTGTGCCGCGACGGCGGCATGCGACTGGAGGAATGGATCGACCTCGCGGCGACACTCGACCTCGACGGTCTCGAGTGGTACGCCGGCTTTCTCGAGATGGCCGACGAGTCGCGATGGCCACACTTCCGTGCGCGGGTCGAGGCGCACGGGATGACGATCCCCATGTTCTGCTGTTCCCCCGATTTCACCCATCCCGATCAAGGCTTCAGGCGGGAGCAGATCGAACGGCAGATCCGCTGGATCGACACCGCGCACGCGCTGGGGGCGCGCTATTGCCGCGTGCTGTCGGGCCAGCGGCGCCCGGAACTCGCCGAATCCACGGGGCTCGACCTCGCCGCCGATTGCATTCGCGCCTGCCTGCCCCACGCCCGGCGACGCGGGGTGACGCTGATCCTCGAGAACCACTACAAGGACGACTTTTGGGATTATCCCGAGTTCGCCCAGCGTCTCGAGGCTTTTTGTGGCCTCGTCGACCGCCTGCCCGAAGAGGGCTTCGGCGTGAACTTCGATCCGTCGAACGCCTACCTCGCCGGCGACGATCCGCTCGAACTGCTGCGGCGGGTGTCGCACCGCGTGGTGACTATGCACGCCAGCGACCGCTTCCTCGTCGAGGGCACGATCGAGGATCTGCGGCGCGAGGAGGGTGGCAGTCAGGGGTACGCGCGCCGCCTGCGCCATGGCGAGATCGGCAAGGGGCTCAATGATTACGACGCGATCTTCACCGAGTTGAAGCGGCGCGGCTTCGCCGGCTGGATCAGCATCGAGGACGGCGTCGACGGCGTCGATCAGCTCGCCCGAAGCGTGAACTTCCTCCGCGGAAAGATCGCCCGGTACTGGCCGGCCCCCGCCTGAGTGGCGGCGGCTTCCGACCTGACCGGTGAACACCGCGATGCGATGGCGTTGGCCCCGGGCTCCGCCGCGTGTCCCGGCAGTCGCCCGCCGGCCGTCACCCGATCAATCGCGGGTGCGGCTCCCCTTCGTTGAGCGTAGGGCGCTCCGGTCGGCCCTGGGCCATCCACACCAGCCGCCGGTGATCGATCCCGAGCAGCCAGAGAATCGTGGCGTGGAGATCGTGGACGTGCATCCGGCCCTCGACGGCGTGGAGGCCGAGGTCGTCGGTGGCACCGATCGTGATCCCGCCCGGCACGCCACCACCGGCCATCCACATCGTGAATCCCGTCGGATTGTGGTCGCGCCCATTGCCCTTCTCGCTCATCGGCGTGCGGCCGAATTCGCCCCCCCAGACCACGAGCGTCGACTCGAGCAGCCCGCGGCGACGCAGGTCGGTGAGCAGGCCGGCGATCGGTCGATCGACCTTGCGGCACAGGTCGCCGTGGTTTTTCTCGATCCCGGAATGGGCGTCCCACTTGCTCCCCGCGCCATGGTAGAGCTGCACGAACCGGACACCACGTTCCACGAGCCGCCGAGCGAGCAGGCAGGTGCGGCCGAACGGCGCGGTCACGTCGTCGTCGAGGCCGTAGAGACGCAGAGTGGCGGCGGTCTCGGTGGCGAGATCGACCGCGACCGGAGCGGCGGCCTGCATCCGATAGGCCAGTTCGTAGTTGCGGATGCGTGCCTCGAGCTCCGTATGATCGGGCAGGCGGGCCGCCGTACGGGTATTCATCCGGCCGAGAAGATCGAGCTTCGCCCCCTGACGATCGGCGGAGAGCCCCCGCGGGGGAACGAGGTGGGGGATCGGCGGCGAGCCGCCCACCCGCGTGCCCTGGTAGACGGCGGGCATGAACCCGGTTCCCCAGTTGCGCGGTCCGTTCACGACCTGGCCGTCGGTGTCCTGCATGACGACGAACGCCGGGAGGTCGGCGTTTTCCGTGCCCAGGCCATACACGCTCCACGCGCCGAGGCTCGGCCGCCCGCCGAGGACGGCGCCGGTATTCATCTGACAGACGCCGCCGGAATGATTGATGCCGTCGGCGACGCAGCTCCGGATGATCGCCAGCTCGTCGGCGTGAGCGGCGACATGCGGCATCCAATCGCTGACCCAGGCACCGCAGCCGCCGTGACGCTTCCAGACGCGCCGATCGGCCAGCAGCGGCGACGTGCTTTCGCCCATCGCCGTGATCGGCGGGCGGAAGCTCTCCGGGATCCGTTGTCCGGCCAGCTTCCGCAGGAACGGCTTCGGATCGAACAGGTCGAGATGGCTCGGGCCTCCCTCCATGAACAGGAAAATCACGTTGCGTGCGCGCGGGGCGTGATGCGGCATCCGGGCGGCGAGCGGATCGGGGGCCGCTTCGGCTTCAAGTGCCGCCAGCGCGGTCGCTGCGAATCCACACCCCGCGGTGCGCAGCCAGTGGCGCCGGCCGAGCGCGGCCCACCCTGCCCCCGGATCCGACGCGCGCATCGGGTCACTCGACATGGAGGAAGTCACTGGAGTTGAAGAGCACGTGGCAGAGATCGACCAGCGCCTCGTAGCCCGGCACGTCGGGGACGACGGGGGCCGCGACTCCCGGCCGCTCGAGGTCCGGCCCCGCACCACCGGCCTCGGCGAGGAATCCAGGGCGCTCCTCGAACGTCCACGAGCCGATCGTCGCCGGCGCCGGCTCGGGGAGCAAGGCGGTCCGATCGAGGGCCGCAGCCGACCAGCGCACATCGTCGATCAAACCGGCCCACGGCGCACGGGACTTCCCCCCGGCCGCTGCGTCGCGTCCGCCGATCGTGAACGTCGCCGGCATCGCCGCGGGCCGTCGGCTGACGATCGGCACCCGTCGCTCGATCGGAGCGGCGTCGTTGTCGGAGAGATCCTGAACGACGAACACGGCCTCGCCGGCCTGGTCGGCGGCGAAGCGGACGCTCACCGCGACGGCGTACGGGCGCCGCGTCTCGATCCGCGTGTCGGGAAACACCGCCTCGGCGTCACCGCTGCCGGTGGCGAGCTGGAGCACCAGCGCCTGCGGCGTCGACCGACTGCCCGCGCCGGTCACGCCCAGCGCCCAGCCGGGGGTTTTCGGGTCGCCGTTCCAGAGCGCGGCGATGGTGCGCGGCGTCGCGTCGACGGAGACGGTGTCGAGCAGGACGGCCGCCTCGATCGTGAAATCACCCGTCGGGAGGTGGGCGGTCGGGCCGGAGAGCGCCAGGACGGGCGCCGGGTCGGCCGGATCGAAGACGGCCGCCACCCCGTCACGCTGGGGCATCCGTCGCGTCGAGCCCGCCGGCTGGGTGGAGGACTCGGCGTCGAGCCGCACGCGCTGGTCGGCGAGAAACCGGGCCGCCTCGGCCAGCGCGGCGGTCGTGGGTGCGCGACCGGTCACGCGTCGCAGGGCGGCGTCCGCCCGGGCGCGATCGCGATCGGGATCGGTGCCGGCCGGTCCCCGTTCGATCGCGAGCGCGAGGGCGCGGGCCCGTGCCAGCATCCACTCGCCATTGAGGAGCAGGAGCGACTGCGTCGCCGTGGTCGTGGCGTCGCGGCGCGCGCAACTGGCGTAGCCATCGGGGGCGTCGAACGCCTCGGCGATGGCGTCACGCGTGTTGCGAAACGAGGTCACGTAGAGCGCGCGCCGCGGAGCGGTCGGGGGAACACTCGGCCCACCGACGGTGCCGTCGAGCTCGCCGGTGATCGCCAGGGCCGCGTCGCGGACCTGGTCGGCGTCGAGCCGGCGTGCGTCCTGCCTCCACCACAGGCGGTTGTCGGGATCGACCGCGCGGTTGACCGCCGCCGATCGATCGGTGGCCGGCATCCACGACGCACGGCGGTACGCGGCACTGGTGACGATCAGGCGGTCGAGGCGGGAGAGATCCCAACCCGACTCGACCAGTTCGACCGCCAGCCAGTCGAGCAGTTCGGGATGCGACGGGGCACCGCCGAGGCGGCCGAAATCGCTGGCGTTGGCGGCCAGACCGCGGCCGAAGTGCCACTGCCAGACACGGTTGGCGACGACGCGGGGAACGAGGGCTTGGCGTGGGGAGGTCAGCCAGACGGCGAGCGCCCGGCGGCGGCCGGTCGAGCCGCCACCCGTCGGCGTTGCCGCCACGGGATCGATCACCGGTACACCGGCGGCCAGCACCTGCGGGAAGCCGGGGGCGACGAGCTCGCCGGTGTCGGGGACGCGTGTCGGCGGCGCGCGGGTGCCGACGTCGCCGGCGACGGGGGCCGTCGCCCGTTCCGGCGGCTTGTCGGCGGCATGCCGGCGCTCGAACGCCGCCAACTCGTCGGTCAGCCACTGGTGCCAGCGCTGGTCCTCGGCGCCGAGCCCGACCGGGGTGAACTTCAGCTGACGTGACGCGAGACGGACGATCTGCTCCTCCCACGGGCTGCGGCGCGCCGGCTCGCGGAGGATCATTTCCTGCGTCGATTCGGGGAAGCGGGACAGCGGCAGGGCACCGGCCCAGGCGGCGGGAAACCGCGCCCCCTCCTCGATCGCGGCGATCTGCGCGCGGTAGTGGGAGACGGTCGCGGCGTAGGCGGACTGGGCGGATGTGCGCGGGGCCACGCCGAGGGGATCGACCACCGTGTCGTCGTTCCACACCAGCGGCGCGAAGAAGGCCCGCACCCGGTAGTAATCGGTCTGCAGGATCGGATCGAACTTGTGGTCGTGGCAGCGGGCACAGCCGATACCCATCGCCAGGAACACGTCGCCGGCGACGTCGGTCACCTCGTCGAGAATCGTGGACCACTGGCCGACGGCATCGACCTGGTTGTACTCGTAGGGGGTCTGCCGGAGGAAACCGGTGGCGACCAGCGCAGCCGGATCGCCGGGCGCCATCTCGTCGCCCGCCAGTTGCCACTGGACGAACCGGTCGAACGGCATGTTGGCGTTGAAGGCTTCGACGACGAAGTCACGGTAGCGCCACGCCGTCGGGCGGAACGCATCCTGTCGATAGCCGTCGCTTTCGGCGTAGCGTGCGAGATCGAGCCAGTGCCGCGCCATCCGTTCACCGCGACGCCGGTCGGTGAGCAACCGCTCCACGAGGCGGTCGTAGGCGTCGGGCGAAGGGTCGGCGCAGAGAGCTTCCACGTCGGCGGGGGTGGGAGGCACGCCGAGCAGGTCGAGATACAACCGGCGCACGATCGACGGTGGATCCGCCTCCGGGAGCGGCTCGATGCCCGCCGCGGCGAGGCGCGCCCCGATGAAGCGGTCGATCGGGTGCACGACCGCCGCGTCGTTCGGGCCCGGGAGCGGGGGACGCTCGAGCGGGCGGTAGGCCCAGTGGCCGCGGTCGGCATCGGTGATCCCGGCGCTCCAGTCGCGGAGCGCCGGTCCCACGGCCTCGGGCACCGCCTCCGCCGACACCGACGAATCCGCCGACACCGACGAATCGGCCGGCGCGGGGACGGCGGCGATCGCGACGGGCTGCATCGCCATCGTCACCCACGCCGCGGCGACGCGCATCGCCGCGCGCAGGCCACTGCCGGGATGACGATCGGTGCGGACCATGGCGACGTGCCTCCGGACGTCGCCATTCTGACCGACGCGGGCGCGGCCGACAATTTGACTCCGGGCCCCGCTGGCGGCGACAACCGTCTCCGCGGTCGGCCACCACGACCGCACGCCGCGATGGTCGCGCGCAGCGTCGACGAATCCCGGGGATGGCCCATGCGTCGTGCCCTCGGTGCCCTCCTGCTGGCCGTCTTTGTTCCCACGGCGACGCCTTGCGCCGCCGAGCCAACGCCCGGCGCCGGCGGCGTGACGGTGATCGTCGGATCGCCCGCCGGCCGTGTCGCGCGATCGCCCGACGCGGCGCTGGTCAACGAACCCTTCGCGGTGGCGTTCGACGCCGACGGCGCGATGTACGGCGTGGAGTTCATGCGCGGCAATCGTGTCTTCCGTCTCACCGACATGGTCGCACGCCCGCGCTTCATCGCCGGCACCTTCCATCAGACCGACGCCAAGCGTGCGCCGTTCGACGTCGGCACCGGCCCCGCCGATGGGCAACGCTTCCACGGGCTGCACGACGTGGCAGTCGGCCGTGACGGCACGATCTATCTCGCCGACACCTTCAATCACGTGATCCGTGCGCTCGATCCGACGACCGGCGCGGTGCGTACGCTCGCCGGCACCGGGTCGGCGGGCTACGGCGGTGACGGCGGCCCGGCGACGGCGGCGGCGTTCAACCAGCCGTATTGCTGCGCCCTCGAACCGGATGGTCGCGGCCTGCTGGTCTGCGACATCCGCAACGCCCGGTTGCGGCGTGTCGACCTCGACACCGCCACGGTCGCGACCGTGGCGGGCGACGGCACCGTCGGAAGGCCCATCGACGGATCGGCCCCGACGGCATCACCGCTCGCCGGTCCCCGGGCCGCGTGCCGCGCGGCGGACGGCACGATGTACCTCGCCCTCCGCGAGGGCAACGCGCTGGTGGCGATCCGCGCCGGCCGGATTCACGTGGCGGTCAATGCGGCCGGCACGGCGGGCTACGGTGGCGACGGCGGGCCGGCCGCAGCCGCGATGCTGGCCGGGCCGAAGTATGTCGCGCTCGACCGGGTCGGTCGCGTGCTGATCGTGGACACCGAAAACCACTGCGTGCGCCGCTACGATCCGGTTGCCGACACGGTGACGACGGTGGCGGGGGTGCCCACGGAGCCGGGCACCACGATCGCCGCCGGCTGGGCCTCCACGCATCTCGACAGGCCTCACGGCGTGGCGATCGCCCCCGACGGACGCCTGGTGGTGGTGGACAGCGGGAACGATCGCATTCTCGCCGGGGCCTACGAGTAGCCGA
>JBJSXB010000055.1:0-23709 GCA_046086245.1 Planctomycetaceae bacterium
TCGATCGTCTTGGAGAGCGAGCCCGACGGCATCACCTACGACTGGTACCGCGGCCGGCCGATCGGCCGGCTCCTGGCGGCGCAGTGGCGCGAGGCCGCCGACGGAGACCGCGGCGGCTTCGGCGTGGTGGCCGAAGGTGCCGTGGGCGACTTCCAGGCGCCGGCCGACGGCCCGCTGTTCCTGCGGATCAACGAGGCGCCCGGGGCGCTGGCCGACAACTCGGGCGCGCTGACCGTCGAGATCGCTCCCGGAGGGTGAGGCGCATGGCGACAGCTCAGGCGTGTGCGGCGAACTCGCCGGCCGACACGCTCGGCAGATTCGTCTGACCGGTCAGCCACAGGTCGATCGACCGGGCCGCCTCGCGCCCCTCGTGGATCGCCCAGACCACCAGCGACTGCCCGCGCCGCATGTCGCCGGCCGCGAACACCCCCTGGCGGCTGGTGTGGAAGTCGGCACCCGCCCTGACGTTGCCGCGCGGGTCGAGTTCGAGGCCGAGGTCGGCGATCGGGCCGTGACGTTCCGGCCCCACGAATCCCATCGCCAGCAGGGCCAGCTGGCAGGGCCATTCCTCCTCGCTGCCGGATCGTTCGCGGAACTTCTGCTGTCCCGTGGCGGGGTCCTGGTACCACTCGATCCGCACCGTGCGGAGGGCGCGAAGCCGGCCCTCGTCGTCGCCGAGGAACTCCTTGGTGAGGATGCCCCACTCGCGACGGCACCCCTCCTCGTGCGATGAACTGGTGCGCAGCATCACCGGCCAGGCGGGCCAGGGCGTGGCCGAGGGGCGCTCCCCGCGCCGCGGATACTTGCCCAGATCGGGCGGCTGCGGCAGGAGCTCGAACTGCGTCAAGCTGCGTGCTCCCTGACGGTTGCTCGTGCCGTCGCAGTCGCTGCCGGTGTCGCCACCGCCGATCACGATCACGTCCTTGCCGGTGGCGGTGATCTGCCCGGCCACGTCGTCGCCGGCGTTGCGTTTGTTCTGCTGCGGCAGGAACTCCATCGCGTAGTGCACCCCGGCGAGCTGGCGGCCGGGAATCGGCAGGTCGCGCCCCAGGGTAGCGCCGCCGGAGAGGAGGATCGCGTCGTAGTCCTCCGCGAGGCGCTGCGTCGGCAGGTCGAATCCGACGTTCACGCCGCAGCGAAACTCGATCCCCTCGGCCTCGAGTTGCTCGACACGCCGCCAGACCCGCCACTTCTCCAGCTTGAAGTCGGGAATGCCGTACATCAGCAGGCCGCCGGGCCGGTCGGCACGCTCGAACACCGTGACGTGGTGGCCGGCCCGGTTGAGCTGCTGCGCCGCGGCGAGGCCCGCCGGACCGCTGCCGACCACCGCCACGCGCTTCCCGGAACGCTCCAGCGGCGGCTGCGCCGTCACCCAGCCCTCGTCGAACGCTCGGTCGGCGATCGTCATCTCGATCTGTTTGATCGCCACCGGGTCGGCGTTGATGCCGAGGACACACGCCGTCTCGCAGGGTGCGGGGCAGACGCGGCCGGTGAACTCGGGGAAGTTGTTGGTGGCGTGGAGGCGCTGGCTGGCCTCGTGCCACTGGCCGCGGTACACGAGGTCGTTGAAGTCGGGAATGATGTTTCCCAGCGGGCAGCCGGTGTGGCAGAAGGGGACGCCACAATCCATGCAGCGTGCGCCCTGCGTCTTCACCTCCTCCGCGGGCAGGACGGTGAGAAACTCGTTGTAGTGCCGCAGCCTGTCGGCGACCGGCGTGGCACCGGACACCCGTCGCTGGTGCTTGATGAAACCGCGTGGGTCACCCATGCGCCGTCGCCTCCTCCGCCCGTGCCTCGGCCCGCTCCCGGTCCTGCAGTTTCCGCAACTCCGCCAGGGCGCGCTTGTAGTCGGTCGGCATCACCTTGACGAAGCGTGCCCGCTCGCCGGTCCAGCGCTCGAGGATCTCCCGGCCACGGGCGCTGTCGGTGAGCGCGACGTGCTTCGCGATGCGGGCCCGGACGTACTCGCCGTCGCCGTCGTCGAGTGGTTCGAGCTCGACCATCTCGCGGTTGACCCGGGGGGGAAACGCACCCTCCGGATCCCACACGTAGGCGATGCCGCCGCTCATGCCGGCGGCGAAGTTGCGCCCCGTCGCGCCGAGGATCACGGCGCGGCCGCCGGTCATGTATTCGCAGCCGTGGTCCCCCACCCCCTCGACCACCGCCTCGGCGCCGCTGTTGCGCACGCAGAACCGCTCCCCGACGATCCCGCGGATGAACACCTCGCCGCTGGTCGCCCCGTAGAGCACGACGTTGCCGGCGATGACGTTCTCCTCGGCGCGGAACGCGGCCTGCCGCGGCGGGCGGACCACGATCCTCCCGCCGGAGAGCCCCTTGCCGCAGTAGTCGTTGACGTCCCCCTCGACGCGAACGGTCACGCCGGGAGCGCCGAATGCGAGCAGGCTCTGCCCGGCGGTTCCGGTGAAGGTGATGTCGATCGTGTCCTCCGGCAAACCGGCCGCCCCGAAGCGCCGCGTCACCTCGCTGGAGAGGATCGTCCCCACGGTCCGATTGACGTTGCGGATCGGGAGGGCGAGCTTCACCGGCCTGCCGTCCTCGAGCGCCGGGCGGCAGGCGCGCAGCAGCGTCGTCACGTCGAGGGAGCGCTCGATGCCGTGATCCTGGCGCTCCTGACACGACGTCTTCACGTGGGGCGGCGCCTCCGGCTTGTGGAGGATCGAGGAGAAGTCGAGGCCGCGGGCCTTCCAATGGTCGATCGCCGCACGGGTGTCGAGGCGATCGACACGGCCGACCATCTCGTCGATGCGGCGGAACCCGAGCCGGGCCATCAACGCGCGCACCTCCTCGGCGAGCAGGAAGAAGAAGTTGACCACGTGCTCCGGCTGTCCGGTGAAGCGGCGCCGCAACTCCGGATCCTGCGTGGCGATCCCCACCGGACAGGTGTTGAGGTGGCATTTCCGCATCATGATGCAGCCGAGCACCACCAGCGACGCGGTGGCGATGCCGTATTCCTCGGCCCCGAGCAGCGTGGCGATGACGACGTCCTTGGCGGTGCGGATCATGCCGTCGGTCTGGACGACGATCCGCCCGCGGAGGTCGTTGAGCACGAGCACCTGGTGGGCCTCCGCCAGGCCGAGCTCCCAGGGGAGACCGGCGTGCATGATCGACGTCTGCGGACTCGCGCCGGTGCCGCCGTCGTGCCCGGAGATCAGCACCACGTCCGCCTTGCCCTTCGAGACGCCGGCCGCGACGGTGCCCACCCCCACCTCGGCGACGAGCTTGACGCTCACGCGCGCATAGCGATTGGCGTTCTTGAGGTCGTGGATCAGCTGCGACAGATCCTCGATCGAGTAGATGTCGTGGTGCGGCGGCGGCGAGATCAGGCCCACGCCCGGCGTGCTGTGGCGGATGCGGGCGATCTCGCGGTCCACCTTGTGCCCCGGGAGTTGGCCCCCCTCGCCCGGCTTCGCCCCCTGCGCCATCTTGATCTGCAGCTCGCGGGCATTGACGAGATACAGGCTCGTGACACCGAAGCGGCCGCTGGCGACCTGCTTGATCGAGGAGTTCTTGCTGTCGCCGGAGGGGTCGGATTGGTAGCGGATCGGATCCTCGCCCCCTTCCCCGGTGTTGCTGCGGCCGCCGATGCGGTTCATGGCGATCGCCAGCGTCTCGTGGGCCTCCTTCGAGATCGAGCCGTACGACATCGCCCCGGTCGCGAAGCGCTTCACGATCTCCTTCGCGGGCTCGACCTCGTCGAGCGGCACCGCCGTCTCGGCCCAGCGGAAGTCGAGGAGTCCGCGGAGCGTCAGCAGCCGCGTCTGCTGGTCGTCGATGAGCTTCTGGTAGCGACGGAACTCCTCGGGGCTGCCGATCTGCGTCGCCTGCTGGAGGGAGGCGACGACGTCGGGGGCGAGCATGTGGGCCTCCCCCTTGCGGCGCCACTGGTAGCGGCCGCCGACGTCCAGTTCGAGGGCCTGGGGCACGTGCGTCCGCGGCCAGGCGTGTTCGTGGCGGCGGAGCATCTCCTCGGCCACGCCGTCGAACCCGATGCCGCCGATGCGGCTCGGCGTGCCGGTGAAACAGTCGTCGACCAAATCGTGTGCCAGCCCCACCGCCTCGAAGATCTGCGCGCCGCGGTAGCTCTGCTGCGTGGAGATCCCCATCTTGCTCATCACCTTCAGCAGCCCCTTGCTGGCCGCCTTCACGAATCGCGCGTGGAGCTTCTCGCGCGGTACGTCGGCGGCGAGCATCCCCTCGGCCTGCATCTGGTCGATCGTCGCGAAGGCGAGGTAGGGGTTGACGGCGCCGGCCCCGTAGCCGGTGAGCAGCGAGAAGTGGTGGACCTCGCGTGCTTCGCCCGTCTCGACGACGATGCCGCAGCGCGTCCGCGTGCCCGCGCGCACGAGGTGGTGATGGACCGCGGCGGTGGCCAGCAGCGCCGGGAGCGCCGCATGATCGCGATCGACGCCCCGGTCGGAGAGCACGAGCACCGTCACGCCGGCGGCGATCGCCGCCGCGGCCTCGGCGCGGAGGGCGTCGAGCCGGGCCCGCGCCCCCGCGGCACCTCCTCCGGCGGGGAAGAGCAGGGAGAGCGTCCGCGCGGCGAGGCCGGGACGATCGAGCGACTTGATCCGGGCGCACTGGTCGTTGTCGATCACCGGGGTTTCGAGCCGCAGCAGGCGGCACTGCTCCGGCGCGCTGGCCAGCAGGTTGCCCTCGGCGCCGATCGTCGTCACCAGCGACGTGATGATCTCCTCGCGGATCGCGTCGAGCGGTGGATTGGTGACCTGCGCGAACAGCTGTTTGAAGTAGTTGGCGAGCAACTGCGGCCGGTCGGAGAGCACCGCCAGAGGGGTGTCGTTGCCCATCGAACCGACCGGCTCCGCCCCGTCGCTGGCCATCGGCCCGACGATCACCTTGAGATCCTCGAGCGTGTAGCCGAAGGCACGCTGCAGTTCGAGCAGGCTGCTCCGCTCCCCCGCCACGCCGGCCGCATGCCAGGGATCGACGGCGCGCGGACCGGCCGGCAGCGCCGGCGACGGCGGGGCGCCCGCCTGGAGGGCGGCACCATCGGCCGGAGACGCCGCCGCCGGGAGGCAGGCACGCGAGGCGGACAGCTCGGCCGACTGCGGCACCGCCGGCAGTTGGTCGAGGCGCACCTGGTGGGTGTCGATCCACTCGCGCCACGGCCGCGCCGTCGCCAGCCGCCGCTTGATCTCGTCATCCTCGACGATCCGCCCGGCGCGCGTGTCGACGAGGAACATCCGTCCCGGGCGGAGGCGCCCCTTGCGCACGACCTGCGCCGGTGGGACGTCGAGGACGCCCGCCTCGCTGGCCAGCACGACCAACCCGTCCTTGAGCTGCCACCAGCGGCCGGGGCGCAGGCCGTTGCGGTCGAGGGTGGCCCCGATCCGCGTCCCGTCGGTGAAGGAAATCGACGCGGGGCCGTCCCAGGGCTCCATCAGGCAGGCGTGGTACTCGTAGTAGGCCTTGAGGTCGTCCGGCATGCTCTCGTGGCCGCTCCACGGCTCGGGGATGAGCATGCTCACCGCCTCCTCGATCGGCCGGCCGGCTTGGACGAGCATCTCGAGGACGTTGTCGAGGCTGGCCGAATCACTGCCGCCGGGACGGACCACCGGCACGATCTTGCGCAGATCGGCGCCGAACACCGGGTGGTCGAGCATCCGTTCCCGGGCGTGCATCCAGTTGATGTTGCCACGGACGGTGTTGATCTCGCCGTTGTGGGCGATGAACCGGAACGGATGGGCGAGATCCCAGGTCGGGAACGTGTTGGTGCTGTAGCGCTGGTGGACCAGCGCCAGGCAACTGGTGAAACGCGGGTCGGAGAGGTCGGGGTAGTACCTGGAGACCTGGTCGGCGAGCAGCAACCCCTTGTAGACGAGCGTTTTGCTCGACAGGGAGCAGACATAGACGAACGTCTGCCCGGTGAGCCCCAGCCGTCCCAGTTCGATCTCGAACCGGCGGCGGATGACGTACAGCTTCCACTCGAAACGGTCGCGGACGGTGCCGGCTCCGCGGCCCACGAAAGCCTGCCGGACGGTGGGCTCCACCTCGCGGGCGGTGGCGCCGATCGAGCGGTTGTCGGTGGGCACGGTGCGCCAACCGAGAAACTCCTGTCCCTCCTCGCGGCACAGCCGTTCGAAGAGCCGCTCGGCGCTCTCCTGCTCCTCGATCGGCGGGGGGAGGAACACGTTGCCCACCGCCCAGTCGCCGGCGGCGGGAAGGCGAATGCCCACCTGCGGGGCGATCGCGGCGAAGAATTCCTGCGGCACCTGGACCATGATGCCGGCGCCGTCGCCGGTGAGCGGGTCACAGCCGCACGCACCCCGATGGGTGAGGTTCTCGAGCAACTCGAGCCCCTTGCGCACGATCGGGTGGCTGCGCCGCCCGTGCATCTGCACGACGAACCCGACACCGCACGCATCGTGCTCGAGCGCGGGATCGTAGAGACCCTGGCGGGGAGGGAGGCCGGGGCGGCGCATCGCGGGCATCGGGCGATCCGGTGGAGGACTCGGGGGCGAGGGGGGAGGTGCGGTGGGGGAACGATCCGGGAGGGCCCGGCGGGTGGCGGCGGAGCCGGCACACCCCGTCAGGCGGAGGCGGGAGCGGCCTTCGCCGCCGTGCCGGGCGCGACGTCGGCGGCGCCGCCCGGGGACCCCGTCGGCGTCTCCGGGGCCGCGGCCATCGAAACGGCATCGGAGGCGGTCTCGCGGAGCAACGCGATGAACCGCTCCACGGTGTGCGACACCGGCTTGCCGCGGCTGCGGATGATGCCCAGCGGCCGCACCAATTCGCCGCCGGTGGCGGCGGCGTCGGACCGGCCCGGGAGCGGTTTGACGGCGCCGATCCGCACCGCGACGAGCGTGCCGGCCGCCAATTCGCGACCGATCGTCGGCTCGGGCAGCAGTGCGACGCCGGCGTCGATCTCCACCGCCCGCTTGATCGCCTCGATGTTGTCGAAGGCCATCACGACGCGCGGTTCGGCGGCATGCGCGGCCAGGGCACGGTCGATCTCGTGACGGATCACCAGATCGGCGTCGAAGCCCACCATCGCCAGCCCGTCGAGCTCGCCGAGCGACACCTCGACACGCCCCGCGAGCGGATGCCCGGGGGCGCACACGAGCACCATCGGTTCGTCGCGCCACGGCTCCGCTTCGAGGCTGCGCGTGCTCCGCGGATAGCTGACGATCCCGAGATCGGCCTGGCCGTTCTCCACCGACTCGAGCACGCGCTCCGGATGGAGGTATTCCAGACGCACGTTGGCACGTGGGTGACGGCTCATGAACTCCTGGACGTGCCGACTCATCAGGTGGAGCCCGACGGAATAGATCGCCGCCACGCGCACCCGCCCCGCGACCTCCTCACGGAGACTGCGCACCTCGTCTTCCAGGGCGTCGTAGCGGGCGATCAGCTTGAGGCAGCCCTCGAAGAACACCTGCCCTTCCCGCGTGGGCACGAGCGGACGCCGCGACCGCTCGATCAACTGGACGCCGAGCCGGGCTTCCAACTGGCTGACCACTTGGCTGGCACCCGACTGGGAAATGCCGTTGTCTTCCGCGGCGCGCGAGAAACTGCGCCGCGCGATGATGTCGCAGAAGATTTTCAGCGACTTGAGGTTCACCCCCAGAGGGGATCCACTTGGCGCGGGCTTGGGTTGTCGGTCAGTCACGGTGAGCATTCCCTGCTCAATCACTATATCGAATGATCGAGCGTCTCGTTATTCGGAAAACAGATGGAGTGTAGGTCGCCTTTCGAGGCCGTCAAGAGATTCGATTGACCGGGATTGGTTTCCCAGACTGCCGTTCATTCCCCATGTCCGCACGGCCGGACACCCCATCCTCTCCAGGCCGAAAAGCTTGGAGAATCGCCATATTCCCACCCGATTCCAGGCGGACGGGGTGCGTCACCCCGCGTCCAGCCAGGTGTCGAAATGCGGTGCCCTCTGCCTTGGCTGCCTTGGGCGCTCGGCGCTGCCGCCCTGCTGATGGCGGCGACGGCGGTGGGTGACAACGTGCGGATCCGCGAGGCGGAATCGCTGTCGGATGGCGTGTCGGGGCGCCCCATCGCTGCCTCCCCGTACCCGATCGAGTCACGTCCCGACTGGGAGGCGCTCGGCGCGGATGCGGAGGCCGAAGCCGAATTGCAGGCGGCGATCGACGCCGCGATCGAGGCGCGCCTCGCGGGGATTCCCCGGCCACGCTACCTGCCCGCCACCGACCTCGCCGGCCCGCGCGGATTGGTGCTCTACAAGGAGACGGCGCCCGACGCCTTCCCGTTCGCCCTCGCCGTCGGCGGGTTCCTCCAATTCCGCTGGCTCGAGTTCGCGCGCGGCGCCACCTCCTGGACCAACTCGGCGGGCACCACGCTGCCGATCCAGAATCGCAACGTCTTCTCCCTGAACCGCTACCTACTCTCGTTTACCGGCCATGTCGTCGACGAGCGACTGCTCTACGCCTTCGCGCTGTTCGGCACCTCCAACGCCGGCATTCAGTCGGGAGTCGTGCCGATCGGGATGGTCGGCTGGAAGTTCTCCCCCGCCGCGATCCTCGGAGGGGGCGTGACGGTCGTGCCCGGCACGCGCGAGTGGATCGACTCCAGCGCCTGGACGGTCGGGGTCGACCGGAGCATGGCCAATACCTTTTTCCGTCCCGGCTACAGCCCCGGCGTCGCGGCGCTCGGGGCGCTGTTCGACGACACGCTCCACTACCAGGCAGGGATCTGGAACGCGATCGACGGCGGCACCACCGGGGTGCTGCGCCGCGGCACGTCGATGGCGTTCGCGGGCAACCTCTGGTGGGAGCCGGCGACCCCGTTCGGCCTCGGCTTCGGCGACATGGAGCATCACCAGTCGCCCGCCCTCCGCATCGGCACCAGCGGCGTCTACGCGCGGACCTACGCCCGCGCCCTGGCGTTCATCAACCCGGAGAACACCATCGTCCGGCTCTCCGACGGCACCCCGATCGCGCTGCCCGACGCGCTCGGCCCCGACTCGCAACTCGACGCCTTTCGCTACCACCTGTCGTCGGTCGATGCCGGATGGAAGTGGCGCGGCATCGGGATCGGATTCGAGTACTACTTCCGACTCCTCGACGATTTCACCGGGACGGGCACCTTCGTGACTTCGAGCATCTTCGACCACGGCGGCATGGCCTATGTCGCCTGGTGCTTCCTCCCGCGCCGCGCCGAGATCTACGGCCGTTCGAGCGTCGTCACCGGTCCCTTCGGCACGGGGCAGGAATACGGCGGCGGCCTGAACTGGTACGTGAACGGATCGCGGCAGGGCCGGTTCACCATCGAGGCGCTCTCGATCCTCCGCAGCCCGACGCAGAACCTCATCTACCCCTACCGCGCCGGTGACACCGGCACCGCCATCCAGACCCAATTCATGCTCGTGTTCTGAACGCCACGGGCACCGCGCCCCGACGGGGCCGGACCCTTGATCCGGAGACCAGCCGATGCTCCACCGTCTCGTCATGCCCGCCCGGCGCTGCCTCGCCTGGGGGCTGTGCCTCGCCGCCCTGGCCACGCTCACGCACCTGGCCATCGACACCATCGACCAGATCGCGATCCACCCGTCGGGGGACGACGCGCTCGCCGAGGCGGGAACGCTCGTGGCGGCGATGCTTCCCCCGGACGGCGCGCCAGCCACCGTGTTGGTCACGTCGGCGACCGCGCCGCTGCCCGCCGGGAACCACGACTGACATGCCACCGCTGCACCCCGACCCACGATCCGCGTTGCACGGCTCCCGCGCCGATCTCGTCGGGACGATCGCCGACGACGTCGCCGACATCCTCCGCCGGCCGCTCTTCCAATACCTGGCGGCGACGGCGGCGGCGTTGGTGATCCTCTTCGCCCGCGCCCCCGTGGCCGGCGTGATGCCCGAACTGTTCGCCGAGGACGGCGCCTGGACGAGCCGGATCTACACGCGCGGTTTCGTCGACGCGGTGTTCCACGGGCGACGCGGTGCGGACTATCCGGTGTTCGGCAACGTCCTTCTCCTCTGGCTGGGCATGCGGTGGTGCGACCTCGTCCACGGCGGTGACCTGCTCGCCCTGGCCGGCGACTGCGCGCGGGCGTGCTACCTGGCGTTCGCGGCGGCGATCTCCCTTCCCGTGCTGCTGCTGCGTCGTCAACTGCCGGGGCCGATGCTGCCCGCCGTCTGGCTGTTGGCCTGTTTTTTGCCACTGGGCCTCCACGACCGCAGTCCGTCGGGATTCGAGATTCTCGGCCGGGCCTCCAACGCCGGCTTCCTCTGCCTGTATGTCGGATTCGTCCTCGCCTGGCACCGGCTCGCCAACGTCACGGGGCGCGCCGCGGCACTGGGCACCGACCTCGGACTGCTGGCGTGCGCGGCGACCAACCCGCTGTGCCACGCGATTCTCCCTTTGACGGCATGGCCGTGGTGGCGCCGCGTGTCGGCCCAGTGGCGCCTTCCCTGGCGGCTGGTCGCCGACCGCCTCTTCCCCTGGGGGCTGGTGGCGGCCCTGGTGCTGGTGACGGTGGTCGGTCCGCCGACGGCGCAGGCGAAGCGACTGCCGTCCACCACGGCCCCGCTCGACACCGACGCGCTGGTCGAGATCGGGCTGGCGCGGAGCATGCTCTACGCGGTGGTCTGGCCGTGGTACGGCCACCTGACGACCGCACGGACGGCGCTGGTCGCGCTGGCCGTTCCCCTGCTCGCGTGGTGCGTGACACTCCCGCGGCACCGGCCCGTGCTCCTCGGCGGCGGGATGCTGATCGGGCTCGCCTCGGCGACGCTCGTGTGCTTCCGGCCGGAATTGGCCGACAGTCTCGGCGGCTACCGGACGACGTTTCCCGACCGCTATTTCTACGGTCAGCACCTCGTCGCCCTGCCGCTGCTGGTGCTGGTCGCCGGCGACGCCGCCGCCCGGTTACGGGCGCGGGGCGCGGCGGCATGGCTTCCGTGGGCGGCGCTGGGTGCGCTGGCGATCACCGCGGCGATCCGCGAACCGGCCTGGGTCGTGCCCCACGACCCGCTCGCCCACCACGGCCGCAGCCACTTCGCGGTCCGCATGGCGGAGGCACTGCGCGACCGGCGGTTCGTCGATGCCGACCTCCAGCCCGATCCGGACGGGGGATTCCTCGAGGTTCCCAACCCCGACGGCCGCCCCAAGCGCCTCGTGGTCCCGCGGGACGCCGCCCGCCGCGCCGTCGACCGCGTGCGGCACCTCGCCGGCCGCGGCCGTCCCGATGCGGCCGGCATGCGCGCGGCGGCCCAATCGCCACCCGGGGCGCGCCGTTGACCGGCCATCCCGGGCCCCGTACCGTCCCGTCCCAGTCGCCGTCTTCTGCAGGATTCCCGCCGTGTCGACGATCCTCGCCTCCGCCGCGGTCGCGCCGCCGGCGACCGCGCCGGCCGGCGACGGCTGGCGCCGTCGGGCCTGCCGGCTGGTCGCCTGGGCCCTGTGCGTCGGCGGGATCGTGGCCGCCGGCACGGCCGGTTTCGCCGTCGTCGAGCGCCACGCGCGTGACGCGTTCCGGGCGCGGTTCGGACGGCCCGGCGTGCCGATGGTCGACGTGCGCGACGTGACCGGCGCCGTGCGGCTCGCCGCCGGCGCGACGGTCGAGCAACCGTTCCGCACCGACCGCGACGATCTCGACGGCTTGCAGGTCCGCACGGTGAACTGGCGGACGACCCCGGCGCCCTCGGCGTGCCGCTGGCGCCTGGAGGCGGAAACGCCCGACGGCACGGGGCGCCGCGTGCTGCGCGAGGGCACGATCGACCCGCGGCAGGCGGGCGACTGGAGTTTTCTCGAAATCGGCTTCGAACCGGTCGCCGACAGCGGCCGAGTCGGGTTGGTGTTCGTCGTCTGCGCTCCGCCCGACGATCCCGGCGCCGTGATGGGAGTGCCGCTGTTCGTGCCCGCCACGGCGCATCCCCCTGCCGTGGTGCGGGCCGCCGAGGTGCCGGCCACCGGCTGCCTCCACCTGATGCTCCTCCATCCGGGCGACGAGCCATGACGCCGGCCGCGCCGCATCGCCCCCCGGACGTGACGCTGCGGCGGGTGTTCGCCGCGGAGGTGGCGGCGGTGATCCGTCATCCGCTCGCCGGCTACCTCGCGGCGACGGCGGCGGCACTGGTGATCCTCTTCGCGCGCGTCCCGCGTCCCTACGTGATCCCGCAGTTGTTCGCCGAGGACGGCCTGTGGAGTTCGCTGCTCCACACGCGCGGCTTCTGGCACACCGCCTTCCACGGCCGGCCGGAGAGCGACTACTGCATCGTCGGCAACGTCCTGTTGCTGGAGCTGGGGCGTGCGTGGTGCGGCGTCTTCCACGGCGGTGATCCGCTCGAATACCCGCGCAGTCTGGCGCTGGTGTCGTATCTCTTCTACGCCGCGGTCTTCTCGCTGCCGCTGTTGCTGTTCCGCGGCCGGCTGCCGACGCCATATCTCGTGACGCTCTGGCTGGCCGCCTGTTTCCTCCCGCTGGGGATCCACGACCGCAGTTTCTCCGGATTCGAGATCCTCGGCCGTGTCTCCAACATCGGGTTCGCCTGCCTCTACGCCGCCTTCCTGCTCGTCTGGTACCGCACCAGCGCCGCGCCCGGCGCGCTCGGCCTGGTGGCGGTCGATCTCGGCCTTTTCGGCTGCGTGACCACCAATCCCCTCGCCGCCGCCGTGCTGCCGGCCGCGCTTTGGCCGGCGCTCCGCGATCTCCGCCAGGGGACGCGCTCGATCGCCGCGGTGGCACGCGACCCGGCGGTGGTCAGCCTGACGCTTCTCGTCGCCGTCTCGGTCGGCGTATGCGGACTGCCCAACCCGTGGAAGATCCGGCCGCGCGAGCCGCTGCCGGCGCTCACCCCGGCGACGGTCGTCGAGGTCGGGCTCGCCCGGAGCACGCTCTATCCGCTGCTCTGGCCCGTCTACCGGAAGCTCACCACGGGGGTGTCGCTGGCGGCGCTGGCGCTCGTCGCCGCGGCGGTGGGGCGATTCGGTCTGCCGCGGCACCGTGCCCTCTATGGTGGCGGCGCCGCGCTGCTGGCGGTGACCGCGGCGGTACTCGTGGTCTTCCGCCCCGAACTGGCGCTCCACATCGGCGGCTACCGGGGCACGTTCCCCGACCGCTATTTCTTCGGACAGAACCTCGTCGGCTGCGCCCTGCTCACCGCCTTCGCCGCCGACGTCGGCGAGCGGCTGCGCGGCCGGGGATGGTTGCGGCATCTGCCGGTGGCGGCCCTGGCGGCCCTCGTGGCGGCGGCGGTGGTCCACGAGCCGCCCTGGCGTCTCGCCCCGTCGCAGTGTCTGCGGCCGGAGGGGAGGTTGTTCGCCCGGCGGGCGGCCCGTGCCGTCGCGGAGGGCCGGTTCGTCGACGAGAAGATGCGCGACGATCCCGATGGCCGCTTCGTGGCGATCCCCAATCCCGAAGGGACCCCGAAGCGGTTCGTGTTCCCGCGTGCGGCGCTCGAGCGCGCGGTGGTGTCGCGCGGGAGGGCCGCCGTGGGCGGCGACCGCGATCGGTTGGTCACGGTCGGGGCGGAAGCGGTCGTCGCCGACCGTCCGCCAGCGCGTGAATCCCGTTGACGTCGCGCCGACCGCCTCTCTAAGAGTCCGGCGGGAGGGCTCCACCGCGCCCCGACCGAAACGCCGCCGCTTGCCCGGTCCACCATGACCACCCCATCGACCCGCAGCCGCCGCCGACTCCGCTGGCTCGCCTGCCGGGCGATCGCCTGGGTGCTGTGCGCCGGCGGCCTGGTGTCCGCGACATCGGTCGCGTTCCGTGGCGTCGAGGCCCATGCGCGCTCGGCTCTCGCCGACTGGCGGGCGCGGAAGCGGGGTGGCGACGGCGAGTTGCTCGCCATCGTGCGCGACCGCCGCCCGCCGCTGCCGCTCGCCGCCGATTCCGCCGTCAAGCAGCCGCTGTGGGTGAGCCACGACGGGCTGTGTGGCGTGCGCATCGAGGCGGAACCGTCCGCCGACGATTCGGTCGGGCGGGCCGGCCCGGTCGGCTGGCGCCTCGTCGCCGTCGAACTCGACGACACCGTGCCGAAACTGATCGCCAGCGGCACGCTCGACGGGCCCGCCGACGACGGCTGGTACGACATCGCCTTCGCGCCGATCGCCGACAGCGCCGGGGGCCGCTACCTGCTCAAGCTGTTCGGACCCGACGCCGCCAGCGCGCGGCCAACGCCGTTGGCGGTCTACACCACTCCCGAAGCACGCCCGGTGGCGTTCATCTCGGGCCGGTCCGCCGAAGGCGATCCCGTCTCCCTGCCCGAGGGCACGACGCTCCACGTCCGCCTCCGCCACGCCGCCCCACCCGACGAGGCGCGACGATGAGCGCCGCGCACCCGACCACGCCCGACGTGCCGGCCGCGACGCGCGTCGTGGACCTCGTCGTCGAGCACGTCTGGCACGTCGTCCACGGCCGCGCCTTCGCGTTCTGCGTGGCCACTGCGGCGGCGTTCGTGGTGTTCTTCGCCCGCGCGCCCGGCGCGTGGGTGACGCCGATGTTCTTCGCCGAGGACCGCAAGTGGACGTCGCTGCTGCTCACGCACGGCTTTTGGCACACCGTCTTCGACGCCCGCCCCGACTACGCCGTATTCGGCAACGTCGCCGTGCTGTGGACAGGGGTCCGGCTGTGCGACCTGTTCGGTGGCGGGGATCCGCTCGACATTCCCCGTTGGCAGGCGCTCGCCTCGTACGCGCTGTTCGCGATGGTCGTCTCCCTGCCGGTGCTGCTCCTGCCGGGGCGCCTGCCGAGGGGCACGCTGCCGGCGGTGTGGGCGTTGGGCGTGCTGATGCCGCTGGGGATCCATGACGCGTCGTGGTCGGGATTCGAGATCCTCGGGCGCGCGACCAATGTCGGGTTCGCGGCCCTGCCGGTCGCCTTCCTGCTGCTCTGGGTGCGCCTCACGCCGGTCGCACCGCGACCCCCCTGGCGGACGGCGCTGCTCGACGCCGGCCTGCTCGCCTGCGTGGCCACCAATCCGATGTGCATCGTCCTGGTGCCCGTGGCGGCCGTGCCGATCGTCCGCTCCCTCGCGGCGGCGCGGAGCCGCGCCGCCCTCGGCGTGGTCGGCCGCCGGCTGGCCCGCGACCCCGACGCCTGGAGCCTCGGGATGCTCGTGGTGGGAGCGCTGGCCTGCAGCGGCGGCGCGTCGGCGGCCCGCGGCGACGGCGGCCTGACGCTTCCCCCCTTCGAACGAGCCGTGGAACTGGGGCTTGCGCGGAGCATGCTCTACACGCTCACCTGGCCGATCTACCGCTGGCTCAACACCGACCGCACGCTGCTCCTCGCCGGGATCGCGCTGTGGCTTTCGTGGCGGTTCGGCCGGAACCGCCACCGGCTGCTCCATGCCGGCGGGCTGGCGCTGCTGGCGGTCGCCTCGGCGGTGCTCGTCGCCTGCCGCCGCGAGTTGTCGGAAATCCTGGTCGGCTATCGGACGACGTTCCCGGACCGCTACTTCTACGCGCAGTATCTCGTCGGTCTGCCGCTGGTGGCGACGTTCGCCGCCGACGTCGCCGCGCGGTTGGCACCCCGCGGCGCCGTCGCCCGGTTGCCGCTGGCGGGGCTCTACGCGTTGGTGGTGATCGCCGCCATCCGCGAGCCCCCGTGGCGCGTGCCCGATTCGCAATTCATCGTCGACGACGACGGCTGTTTCGCCCGCTCCGCCGCCCGCGCCGTCGCCGCAAGGGCGTGGCGCGATCCCGCGGGCGCGCCCGCCGCCGACGGCCGCTTCGTCGGCATCCCCTCCCACCCGCGCTTCCCCGACGAGATCCTCCTGCCGCGCGACGAGGTCGTCCGTGCCGTCGCCCGCCGCCGGGTGGCGCCGCGCGTCGCCGCCGCGTCCCCCGCCGTCCGTTGAGCCCTGCGGAACCGCCGATGCTCGCACCACGCACCAGCGCCGTGATCGGCGGCGGCTTCTACGGCTGCATGCTCGCCGAGCGCCTGGCACGCGCCAACGCGCGCGTCGTGCTGCTCGAGCGCGAGGCGCGGCTGCTGTCACGCGCGTCGCTGGCCAATCAGGCGCGCGTGCACGGCGGCTACCACTATCCGCGCAGCCTGCTCACCGGGCTGCGGTCGCGGGCCAACCTGCCGCGGTTCGTGGCCGAATTTCCCGAGTGCATCGACGACTCGTTCACGAAGATCTACGCCATCGCCGCCCGGCACTCGCACGTCACGGCCCGGCATTTCGCCCGATTTTGCCGCCGCATCGGCGCGCCGGTCGCCCCCGCGCCTGCGCGCCTCGCCCGGCTGTTCGCTCCCGGGATGGTCGAGGAGGTGTTCACGGTCGACGAATACGCCTTCGACGCCGACCGGCTCCGGCAGGCCTGCACCCGGCGGCTCGCCGCGGCGGCGGTCGATGTCCGCCTCGGCACCGAGGCCATCGCGATCGCCCCGCGGCCGCGCGGACGGTTGCGGGTGACGGCACGGGGCCCGGACGGCACGGAGGAGCACGTCGTCGATCGCGTCTTCAACTGCACCTACGCCCGGCTCAACACGCTGCTGGCAACCGCCGGGGTGCCGCCGCTGCCGCTGCGGCACGAGGTGGCCGAGATGGCGCTGGTCGAGGTGCCGGACGAACTGGTCGGCCTCGGCGTGACGGTGATGTGCGGGCCGTTCTTCTCGGTGATGCCCTTTCCCTCGCGCGGCCTCCACTCCTTCAGCCACGTCCGCTACACGCCGCACGCCAGTTGGACCGACGGCCCCGACGGCGTGCTCGACGGCCACCGCTATCTCGCCGCCAGCGAGCGGCGCTCGCACTTCCCGCTCATGCTCCGCGACGCGATCCGCTACCTGCCGGCCCTCGGCTCGTGCCGGCAGGTGGACAGCCTCTGGGAGATCAAGACGATCCTCCCCGCCAACGACCGCGACGACGGCCGCCCGATCCTTCTCGAGCACGACGTCGGGCTGCCCGGCCTGACGTGCGTGCTCGCCGCCAAGATCGACAACGTGTTCGACATGCTCGACGCGCTTCCCGCCGTCGAAGTCCCGCCGCTGCGGAGGGCCGCATGAGCCGCCATCGCGCCGGTTTCGTCTCGGTCGTCGCCATCGTCGAGAACGACGCGCCCCGTCTGGCGTCGTTCGTCGCCGCCACGCTCGCGGTCCTCCGCGACACCTGCACCGACCATGAGTTGATCCTCGTCGACGACGGATCGGTCGATGCCAGCGCCGCCGCCTGCGCCGCCATCCTCGCGCGCCACGAATGCGTGCGGGTGCTGCGCCTCTCGCGTCGCTACGGCCCGGATATCGCCGTCACGGCGGGGATCGACACGGCGCTCGGCGACCTCACCGTGGTGATGGCGGTCGCGACCGATCCTCCCGGCCGGATCCCCGACTTCGTCGATCGCGCCGCGCGCGGCGCCGACATCGTCGTCGGCACCACGGGACGGCGCGGCCGCTCCGGTCCGCGCCGGCTGGCGTGGCGGCTGTTCCATTCGGTGTTCCACCGGATGACGGGCTTCCATCTGGTCCGCGGCGCCTCGACGATGCGGCTGTTCAACCGCCGCGCCCTCAACGCCCTGACACGGCAGCGGCAGAAGACGGTGCATCTCCGCCTCCTCGGTTGCTCGGTCGGCTTCCGCACCGAGACGCTCGACTACGAGCCGTCGGCGCCGGCGCGGCTCCGGCCCTGGCTGGGCACGGCGGGAGAGGCGCTGTCGATGCTCGTCAGCCAGTCGCCGGCGCCCCTGCGGCTGGTGAGCTGGCTGGGGGGATTCGCCAGCCTGCTCAACGTCGGCTGCATGGCGTGGGTCGTGGCGGTGAATCTGTGGAAAGACCGGGTCGTCGAGGGATGGACCACGCTCTCGCTGCAACTCGCGGTGATGTTCTTCTTCCTGTTCACGACGCTGGCGGTGATCGCCGAGTATCTCGCCCATGCCTTCGAGGAGGTCAAGGACTGCCCGCTCTACCACGTGGCGGATGAGGCCGCCAGTTCCACGGCGCTCGCCGACGCCCGGCGCCGCAATCTCTGCGGGCTGGACGCGACGACCGGCGGCGCCGCGCCACCCCCGCCCCCGACGGAGCCGACCCATGACCCGGTCGATCATCCCCGACGCCGCGCCGGCTGACGCGCCCGCGACGGCCGGCCCGGAGGAGTGGTGCCTGCCGGAGCACGACGCCGTGCCGCTGTCGCCCCCGCGCGGGCGGCGTGCCGTCTGCCTGTTCGTGATCAACGAGGCGGAGCGTCTCCACCGCCAACTCGCGAAGATGCGCGCCGTGCCGCACGGGCTCGACGTGATCGTCGCCGATGGCGGTAGCAGCGACGGCTCCACCGCGCCGCGTCGACTGGCCGATCTGGGGGTGACCACGCTGCTGGTGAAGCGCGGTCCGGGCCGGCTCTCGGCCCAGATGCGGATGGGGCTCGCCTGGTGCCTCCGCGCGGGCTACGACGGCGGCGTCGTCATGGACGGCAACGACAAGGACGACCCCGAAGCCCTGCCACGCTTCGACGCGGCGCTCTCCGCCGGCATCGACCACGTCCAGGGATCGCGCTACCTGCCCGGAGGGCGGGCGATCAACACCCCGCTGGCACGTCATCTGGCCGTGAGGTTGATCCACGCGCCGGCGGTGAGCCTCGCGGCGGGCCGCCGGTACACCGACACCACCAACGGCTTTCGCGCCTATTCGCGGCGCCTCTTGCTCGATCCGCGCGTCGCCCCGTTTCGCCCCGTGTTCAACGGCTACGAACTGCACTACTACCTCGCGATCCGCGCGGCGCGGCTCGGGTTCCGTGTCGCCGAGATCCCCGTCACCCGCGCCTACCCCGCCGCCGGTGGCGTGCCGACGAAGATCCGCGGGCTGCGCGGCAACCTCCTCGTGCTCGATACGCTGGCCCGCGCCTGCCTCGGTCGCTTCGATCCCCCGCGCCGCCGCGCCGCCTGAGCCCCCCTCTCCCGGAGACACGCATGGCCGACGCCCTCATCGGCGCCACCGGACTGGTCGGTGGCACGCTGCTGCGCCGGCGGCGCTTCGCCGCCCTCTACCGCTCGACCGACATCGCGTCGATCGCCGGGCGGCGATTCGACACGATCTGGTGTGCCGGCGCGCCGGCGGAGAAGTGGAAGGCCAACCAGGATCCCGCCGCCGATCGCGCCAACCTCCGCCGCCTCGCCGACGCCCTGCTCGCGGCCGAGGCGCGGCGCGTCGTGCTGATCTCGACGGTCGACGTGTACGGCAGCACCGTCGGCGTCACGGAGGACGTCGAGCCGGTCGGCGCCACCCCGTACGGTCGGCACCGGCTCGAACTGGAACGAGTGATCGCCGACCGCTTCCCGACGCTGGTCGTGCGCTTGCCGGCGCTGTTCGGCCGCGGCCTCAAGAAGAACGCGCTGTTCGACCTGCTCCACGGCAACCAGCTCGAGCGGATCGACTGCCGGGCACGGTTCCAATTCTACGATCTGGAGCGTCTCGCCGACGACGTCGACACCGCGGCCGCCGCCGGATTGCGTCTTGTCCACTTCGCCACCGAGCCGCTGGCGATCGGCACGATCGCGCGGGCGGCGTTCGGGATCGAGTTCGGCAACTGCCTCGAGGGGAAGCCGCCGGCGTACGACTTCCGCACCCGGCATGCCGCCGCGTTCGGCCGCGACGGACCCTACCTGGCCACCGCGGCGGAGGTCCTCGCGGGAATCGCGGCGTTCGTGGACGCCGAGCGGGGCGCGCGCCGATGCGCGTGAGCGTGTCACAGATCGCCTGGCCGCCGGATGCGGACGACGACGCGGCCGCGGTGGCACGGGCGCACGGCATCGGGGCCGTCGAGGTCGCCCCGGCGCGGGTCTGCGCGCGCCCCTGGGAGGCCTCGCCCGCGGAGGCCGCCTCGTACCGGGCGCAGTGGGAGGATCGCGGCCTGCCGATCGTCGCCCTGCAGGCCCTGCTCTACGGACGGCCGGAGTTGACGTTGTTCGGATCGGCCGACGATGCCGCGCGCCTGGCCGACCATCTGGCGGGGATCATCGACCTCGCCGCCGGTCTGGGGGCCGGGACGCTCGTCTTCGGATCGCCGCGGAACCGGCGCCGTCGCGACCTCGCCGACGAGGAGGCGTTCGGCCGCGCGGTCGACTTCTTCCGGGCGCTGGCCCCCCGTGCCGCGGATCGCGGCGTGTGGCTCTGTCTGGAGGCCAATCCACCGGACTACGGCTGCGACTTCCTTACCACCAGCGCCGACGTGCTCCGCTTCGTCGCCGCGGTCGATCGCGACGGCGTCGGCGTGCACCTCGACACCGGCGGCATGCGGCTCGCCGGCGAGGATCCGGCGGCGGTGTTCGCCACCGCCGGTCCGCGCTGGCGGCATCTCCACGCCAGCGAACCGCACCTCGTGCCGCTCGGCACCGGAGGCGTCGATCACGCGGCGGTCGCACGGGCCGTGGCGTCGAGTGGCTATGGCGGCTGTGTCTCGGTGGAGATGGCCCCGCCCCCGGTCGGCGCCGGCTGGCGCGCGCCGCTCGAGCAGGCTCTGGCCACCGCCGCGCGGGCCTACGGGGCAGGCGCGGCGGCGGCCGCGCGCCCCGCCGATCGGGGCGGTTCCTGACGGTGCGAACCGACGTTTTCCCGCCGCGACCGGGCGGGGTATCATCGGCGGTTTCCCCCGCGTTCGACGCCGCACGAGGAAAGCGACGCGCCGTGCCCAGCCCTTCCAGCATCTCCAAGGCGCAGCAGAAGGCGATCCAGAAGGCCGACACCCTCGTCGAGGCCCTCGGTTGGATCCGCAAGTTCCGCGACACCACCACCGTGATCAAGCTCGGCGGCAGTGTCGTCGAGCATCCGGAGTCGCTCCGCCACCTGCTTCTCGACATCGTCTTCATGTCGACGCTCGGCATGCGCCTCGTGGTGGTGCACGGGGGCGGCAAGGCGATCAGCCGCGCCATGGACGCGTCGGGCATCACGCCGCGCTTCGTGCAGGGGCGGCGCTACACCGACGACGCCACGTTGGCGATCGTCGAGCGCGTGCTGGCCACCGAGATCAACCACGATTTGGTCGCCCGGATCGAGGAATTCGGCGGACGGGCGATGTCGCTCAATTTCCTCTCCACCAACGTGCTGTTCGGCGAGCGGCTCGCACTGTCCGGCCCCGACGGGCCGATCGACCTCGGCCACGTGGGAGAGGTGACCCGCGTGGATCGGCTGTCGATCGACAACCTCACCTACGCCGGGCAGGTACCGGTCATCCCCTCGATGGCCGTGGCACCCGACGGCGGCAAGCTCAACGTCAACGCCGACACCGCCGCCACGGCGGTCGCGGTGGCGATCAACGCCGAGAAACTCGTCGTTCTCTCCGACATCCCCGGGGTGCTGCGCGACGTCGGCGATCCCGAGAGCCTGATCCACTCCCTCACCGCCACCGAGGCGCGGCGGCTGATCGCCGACGGCACGATCAACGGAGGGATGATTCCCAAGATCGAGGGTTGTCTCGACACCCTCGACCGGGGCGTCAAGAAGATCCACGTCATCGACGGCCGGCTCCGGCACTCGTTGCTGCTGGAGATCTACACCACCAGCGGCGTGGGCACGGAACTGGTTCGCGACGACGTGGCGGCGACCGCGACGCGGTAGGGACGGAACGGTCGGCTGACGGCGCCGCGTGCGGCGCGAGGAGGAAACCATGGCGACGATCGAGCAGGCGGCGGGAGGGGTGGCGGTGGGCCCGGCCACCCGGGCGGTGATCGACACCTTCGACCGCTACGTGGTGCCCAACTACCGGCGCTTTCCGGTGTGCCTGGTGCGCGGCAGCGGCTCGCACGTCCAGGACGCCGAGGGCACCGAGTACCTCGACCTGTTTCCGGGCTGGGGATGCAATCTTCTCGGGCACTGCCCGGAGCCCGTCGTCCGCGCCGTGCAGGAGCAGGTGGCACGGCTGATCCACGTGCCCAACACCTGGTACACCCAACCGCAGGGGGAGTGGGCCCGACTGCTCTCGGAACGGAGCTTCGGCGGCAAGGCCTTCTTCTGCAATTCCGGCACGGAGGCCAACGAGGCGGCGATCAAGCTCGTGCGCCTCCGCAGCGACGGCAAGCGGCACAAGCTGATCACCTTCCGCGGCGGCTTCCATGGCCGCACGATGGGCAGCGTGTCGGCGACGGCGCAGCCCAAGTACCACGAGGGGCTCGGCCCGATGCTGGCCGGCTTCTCGTTCGCCCCCCACGGCGACCTCGAGGCGGTGGAGAAACTGATCGACGACCAAACCGGCGGCATCCTCGTCGAGCCGATCCTCGGCGAGGGGGGCGTGGTGCCGGCGCCGCGCGGGTTCCTCGAGGGGTTGCGGCGGATCGCCGACGAGCGCGACCTGCTCCTGGTGTTCGACGAGGTGCAGTGCGGCTGCGGGCGGACGGGCACCTGGTTCGGCTACCAGCACTTCGGTGTCACGCCCGACGTGATCACCCTCGCCAAGAGCCTCTGTGCCGGCGTCGCCGGCGGCGCGATGCTGACGCGGCCCGACCTCGCGACCCATCTGCGTCCGGGCATGCACGCCGCGACCTTCGGCGGCAATCCCCTCGCCGCCGCCGCCGGCATCGCCGCGATCCGCATGATCGAGGAGGAAGGCCTCCTCGACCACGTGAAGACGGCGGCCGAAATCTTCCGCGAGCGCCTCGAGGAACTGCGCCAGCGCTGCGACGCGGTGGTGGATGTCCGCGTGATCGGGATGATGATCGGTGTGGAACTGGCGATCGACGGGGCGGCGGTCGTGGAGCGCTGCCTGGAGAAACGCCTCCTCGTGAACTGCACCCAGGGGCGCGTGATCCGGCTGCTGCCGGCGATGACGATCACGCCGGCCGAGATCCACGACGGCTGCGACCGCCTCGGCGAGGCGATCGGCGAGATCGCCGCCCGGGCCAACGGCGGCTGACCCCATGGTGCGCCATCTCGTCGACGTCGAAGATCTCACCGCCCACGAAATCGCGGCGATCTTCGCGATCGCGCGCGACCTGCAGTCGAAGCACGCCGCGGGGCTGCGCGAGGCGCTGTTTCCCGGGCGCGTGCTCGGGCTGGTGTTCGAGAAGCAGTCGCTCCGCACGCGCGCCAGCTTCGAGGCGGCGATCGCCCATCTCGGCGGCACCAGCCTGTTCCTCGGGGCCGACACCGGCTTCGCCAGCGCGCGCGAGAGCATCGACGACTACGGCCGCGTCCTCTCCCAATACGTCGACGCGCTCGTCTGCCGGACGAAGGCGCACGACACGATCGAGTCGCTCGCGGCGGTGTCGCAGGCACCCGTGATCAACGGTCTGTCCGACCACAGCCACCCGTGCCAGGCGCTCGCCGACCTCTATGAACTCGAGCGCCACGTGGGCAAGCTCCCGGGGCTGACCCTCGCCTTTGTCGGCGACGGCAACAACGTCGCCCGGTCGCTCGCCACGGCCTGCGGGTTGCTCGGGATGCGCTTCGTGCTCGCGGCCCCGCGGGGCTACCAATTCGACGACGCCTTCCGCGGCCATCTGCGCACGATCCTCCCCGCCGCGGAGATCGTGGAGACGACCGATCCGGTCGCGGCGGTGACGGGGGCCGCGGCCGTCTACACCGACGTCTGGACGAGCATGGGGCAGGAAGCCGAGCGGGGGATGCGGACCCGCGATCTGGCCGCGTATCAGGTCAACGAGGCATTGGTGCGTCATTGCCCCGACGCCCTGTTCATGCACTGCCTTCCCGCCCGGCGCGGTGAAGAGGTGACCGACGGGGTGATCGACGGGCCGCGGAGCATCGTGGTCCAACAGGCGGCCGCGCGGATGCACTTCCAAAAGGGCCTGCTCGCCTGGCTGCTGGGCCATCGCTGA